>JACZRQ010000155.1 GCA_022574655.1 Chloroflexota bacterium | reverse complement strand
CCAGGACCAGCGGCTGCGCGAGGAGAAGGTGGAGGGCGGCCGGAACTTCGCCAACAAGCTCTGGAACGTCGCCCGCTTCGTCATCATGCAGCTCGACGATTCGACGAAGCTCGAACAGCCAGCGTTAAGCGACCGTGACAGCCTGCCGGCGGAAGACCGCTGGATCCTCTCGAAGTTGGACCGCCTCACGAGCGACGTCGACCGGCTGGTTCGCGACTTCCAACTGAACGAAGCCGGCCATCACATGTACGACTTCCTCTGGGGCGACTACTGCGACTGGTACGTGGAGATGGCCAAGGTGCGCCTCCGCGACCCGCGACCCCAGACCCCCGACCCACGCCCCGTCCTCGTGCACGTGTTGGAGACCGGACTGCGGCTGCTCCACCCCTACATGCCCTACGTCACCGAAGAGCTGTGGCAGCGCCTGCGCACCTACATGGCGCAACCGCCCGCCGAGATGCTCATCGCCGCTCCCTACCCGCAGCATGACGAAGCCTGGCGGGACGCGGAGGCGGAGCGGCAGCTTGATGGCGTGATCGATGTGGTGCGGGCGATCCGCAACATCCGCTCCGAGAAGCTGATAGAGCCTGCGCGCCACATCGAGGCGTACGTCGTGACCAATGACGGTCGGCCGGCGGTTGAGGCCGGAGCGGCGTACATCGAGGCGCTCGCCCGCGTACAGCCGCTGCACATCGTCTCGCAAGCGAGCGATGCCCCGCGCGAGGGCGTCGCGACGGCGGTGCTGCCGCACGCTCAGGTCGTCGTGCCGCTGGCGGATCTGCTCGACACCGGCGCCGAACGCGACCGCCTAAGCAAGGAGATCGAAGAGGCGGAAGCCTACCTGCGGCGATTAGAAGGCAAGCTCTCGAATGAGCAGTTCCGGTCGAAAGCGCCGCGTGAGGTGGTGGCCGCGGAAGAAGAGCGTCGTGACGCCACGCAGACCCGGCTTGAGGGCCTGCGTGGCGCACTCGCGGAGCTGGGGTAACTGGCCGTGGATCAGTTGATCTACGCGTCCGCCACGTCCCTAGCCGCTGCCATTCGTGAGAAGAAGGTCTCCTCGCAGGAGGTGATCGAGGCGCACCTGCTGCGCATCGAGGCCGTCAACCCCAAGATCAACGCCATTGTGCAGTTGACGGCCGACACCGCCCGCAAGGAAGCGAACGAGGCCGACGCTGCGCTCGCTCGCGGGGAGCTCCGGGGGCCGCTCCACGGCGTCCCGTTCACGGTCAAGGACTGGATCGAGACCGCAAGTGTAGTATGCGCGGCGGGCTACGAGGAGCGCGCCGAGTTCGTGCCCAAGCGAGATGCCACGGTTGTCGCCCGCATGCGTGACGCCGGAGCGGTCATGCTCGGTAAGACGAACGTCCAGGAGAGCAACCCTGTCTATGGCGAGACGTACAACCCGTACGATCTGTCGCGTACCCCTGGTTACAGTAGCAGTGGTGAGGCGGCGATTATCGCGGCGGGAGGGTCGCCCGTTGGCCTGGGCAGCGACTCCGGAGGCAGCATCAGGCTGCCCGTCCATTGCTGCGGCATCGCCGGCCTCAAACCCAGCGCCGGTCTGGTGCCCAACACGGGCCACTTCCCTCGCATTGGTGCGATGAGCGATCCCCGGACCCAGATCGGGCCGCTGGCCCGTTTCGTCGAAGACCTGGCGCTGACGTTGCCGGTCATCTCCGGCGTGGACGGGTTAGATGCTGGCGTCATCCCGATGCCACTCGGCGATCCGAACGCTGTCGAGATCAAGGATCTGCGTGTGGCCTTCTATACCGACGACGAAGGCGCGTCACCCACGCCGGAGACGATTGCAGTAGTAAAGGCGGCCAGGGTAGTGCTGGCGAATGCGGGCGCCATCGTGAATGAGGCTAGGCCGCAGAGGCTCGAAGAAGCCCGGGAGATTACCCTCGCCTACTGGCGACGGCCGTCTTCAGGATTGTCCTGGAGATCTTGGATGCCAGACCGGGTCAGGGAGATGACAGGCGACGAGGTTGAGCGATCTCTCTTCGAGTGGGACAGGTTCCGGCGTGCCATGCTCTCGTTTATGGAGAGCTACGACTTGATCCTTACTCCGGCTTCCAACCGCCCAGCCGATCCTCATGCCGGGAACTTGCAGTCCTTTCGTCGCGCATCCAATGACAAATATGTTGGTCTGATCGATATCGTTTACATAGCGCAGCGCGCTCTCAGGCTCCGGGTCGGTATAGATCTCGTAGGCCTCGTCGAATAATGCACCCCGATCGGGCTTGCTGAAATCCTGTACAAGTTTTTTCAAAGCATCGCCGGTGACGGTAACCCCGGTCGGATTACAGGGGTTACTCTTGAGAAGCAATACGCTCTCTGTCGAATCGACTGGCTCGACATCGTAAGCGTCAGGTCTGGGACGAAACTGGTTTTCTTCGTTGCTCGGAATCAATTGCACTTTTAGCCTGAGAATTTTCAGCATGTCGTAGTAAGGCGTGTATTCCGTTTCCCCGACTG
>JACZRQ010000007.1:1736-47652 GCA_022574655.1 Chloroflexota bacterium | reverse complement strand
GGAACGCCAGTCATCCTCCAGCTACTGATGTTCTTCTTCGGCCTGAAGCAGGTGATTGACGAGGACATCTTTCGCGACAACCGGACTCGGTTCCGTGCAGCAGTGATCATCTTCGGATTGAACGAGGCGGCATATATGGCGGAGATCGCCCGTGCCGGAATCCTGTCGGTGGAGTCCGGCCAGACGGATGCTGCCAAAAGCCTGGGCATGACGAACCTGCAGGCGATGCGGCGCATCATCCTGCCACAGGCCGTGAGGATTATGATTCCCCCTACGGGAAACGAGTTCATCGCCCTGCTCAAGAACACGTCCGTGCTCTTCGCGATCGGCATCGTCGAACTGACGAACGCGGCACGGATCCAGGCGGCCCGGAACTTCAAGATCATGGAGTTGTACAGCGTTGCCGCGTTCTGGTACCTGATGGTGGTAACGGTGTTCAGCATCGCGCAGGCGGAACTGGAGCGGATGCTGGCAGTCGGTGAGCGAGCCCAGCCGGAGACGCTGCTCTCGCGGGTTATCAGCGTGATGGGCGGGAGGCGAGAATGACGGGTCCGATGGTGCGGATCGAGGACGCGCACAAACGCTTCGGCAAGCTGGAAGTGCTACGTGGCGTGACGACGAACGTCGCGCGCGGCGAGGTGGTCGTGCTACTGGGCGCGAGCGGTTCCGGTAAGACGACGCTGCTGCGCTGCATCAACCACCTGGAAACGCTGGACGGCGGCCGCATCTACGTCGACGACGAACTGGTGGGGTACCGAGAGAAAAAGGGTCGGATCGTCGAAGACAAGGAGTCGGCGATCGCCCGGAAGCGGTCGCAGATCGGTATGGTGTTCCAGCGGTTCAACCTCTTCCCGCACCTGACGGCGATGGGAAACGTGATCGAGGCGCCGGTGCATGTGAAGAAGATGACGAAGAGAGACGCCCGAGAACTGGGAAGAGCGCAACTGGAGAAGGTCGGGCTGGCAGACAAGATCGACGAACATCCGAACAAGCTCTCGGGCGGTCAGCAGCAGCGCGTGGCGATCGCCCGGGCGCTGGCGATGCAACCGAAGCTGATGCTGTTCGACGAGCCGACGTCGGCGCTGGACCCGGAGCTGGTGGGCGAGGTGCTGGACGTGATGAAGGAGCTGGCGCGCGACGGCATGACGATGATCGTCGTCACACACGAGATCGGCTTCGCCCGTGAGGTGGCGGACCGGGTGGTGTTTATGGATGAGGGCGTGGTCGTGGAGGAGGCGCCGCCGCGCCAGTTGATTGAGTCGCCGCAGCACGAACGGACGAAGGCGTTCTTGAGCCGGATTCTGTAGGGACGCGGGTATGGAGGGCTGAAGCCCTCCGCTACGACGAGCGGACCCGCTCGGGCTGTGTCGCGGACGCCGTTCTGCGTCCAGCGGTGGACAACTTCGCTTCGGCCGGCATGACAGCTGGCGCTTACTTGGCGGTCCAGCCGCCGTCGGCAAGTATGTAGGTCCCGTTCACGTATGAGGAGTCGTCGCTGGCGAGGAAGAGGGCGACGCTGGCGATCTCTTCGGGCCGGCCAAGGCGGCCCATGGGCGTGCCGCCGACAGTCCACTCGAGCAGCGGCTCGGCGGACTTGATGAGATCGACGAGCGGCGTGTCGATCCAGCCGGGGCAGATGGCGTTGACGCGAACGTTGTGAGGAGCGCCATCGAGGCCGAACTGCTTGGTGAGACCGATGACGGCGTGCTTGGAGGCGTGGTAGGCGTGGCCGGCGCCGCCGGGACCGATGGGGTTCGTTGCACCGATGATACCCATCATCGAGGACATGTTGACGATGGCGCCGCCGTGGCCCTGCTTGATCAACTGCTGAAGCCCGTGCAGACACCCGTAGTAGACGCCCGTCTCGTTCACGGCGATGACCTGCTCCCAGGTGTATTGAGGGCCGCCGATGCCGGCGTTGTTGACGACGATATCGATCTTGCCCCAAGCGCTGACCGTTGTCTGGATCGCGGCTTTCACGTCTTCCTCGCTCGTCGTGTCGGTGCGCAGCGATTTCGCCTCGCCGCCGGAGTCCTCGATCTGCGCCGCGACGGCGCTCGCCGTGTCTTCATTGATGTCGGACGCCATCACGCTGGCGCCCTCACGCCCGTACAGGATCGCGATCGCCTTGCCGATCCCGGAACCGGCACCCGTCACGAGTGCCGTTTTACCGTTTAGTCTGCCATCCTGCGCCATTCCCGGCCTCCTCGCCCTTCTGTCGCTTATCTCTGATCCCAATTCGATCGGGGCGGGCGGAATCGTACTACAAGCGGTCGGTGGAGTCGACGCTCGACGTACCGCGACCAGCCTTGCCGCGCCACCTTGCCGCGAACAATGACCGGCCCCGATAATGACCGTGATGAGCAAACTATCTGACCGGATACGAAAGACAAGACTCGCGGCGCCGAAGCCGATAGGATTCACCGCCGCAGCGGCGAGCGCGCCCGCGCGAACCATGTTGATCATCGTGAGGCTATCCTCGCGTGACGTCGGCAAGACCGAAGACGCTGCCGAAAAGGGCCCGGACGCGATCATCGTCGAGAACCCCAACATCTCTAAGTTCAAGAGTGCGGCCGGAAAGTCCGGCGAAGCGCTGTGCGGCGCAGCGATCGATAACGCGGATCGAGAAGCGGTTGTCTCAATGGCGGAGGCCGGCGCCGACTTCGTAGAGATCGACTTCGAGTCGGGTCTGGCAGAGGCGATGCTAGAGGAGAACCTCGGCTACGTTCTCGCCATCGGCCTCGAAGCGAAGGACTCAGAGCTGCGCCTGATCGGCGACCTGCCGATAGACGCGTTGATCGTGCCGCCGCCGAAGGGAAAGCTTACCCTGGGCGACGCGCTGAGCCTCCGCCGGATCGCCACGTTGGCGAGAACACCGCTGTTCATTGAAGCGAACTCTGATATCGATGTCTCGGCGCTGCAGGCGCTACGAAGCGCCGGCGTCGTCGGGGTGATCGTCGATGAATCAGCGATCGGAAAGCTGGCAAGGCTTCGCAAGACGATCGAGTCGTTGCCGTCGAGGGAGCCGAAGCGCGAAGACCATCGAGAGGTATCGCTTCCGATGGGTGTGCGAGCAAGCACAGACGGTGGCCGCGAGGACGAAGAGGACGACGAAGACGAAGGCGACTACGAGTAACGACACTGGTAAAATCTGCACTATAACCTTGACGTAGGCGTTAGACCTGCCTATACTCCAATTCGAGCAACAAACTACCGCAGTCCAACTCGCCAAATTGGAGACTGCCTTGCCTGAACGTACAGATCCCTACCTACAGATCGGCGAAGTCGCCGAGCGCACCGGCGTCACCCAGAGGACCCTTCGCTTCTATGAGGAGAAGGGGCTGCTCAAGCCACCAAGCCGCATGGATGGCGGCTTCCGGCTGTACTCGGAAGCAGACGTTAAGCGTGTAACTCAGATCCGCCGCCTCCAGGATCTGCTGGGCGTAGCTCTCGCCGACATCAAGGAGATGGTGGACGCTGAAGAGATGCTGCGCGAACTACGCGCGCAGTACGATCCGGAGTCTGGGATTTCCGAGAAGAGACGTCAGCTGGAGAAGGCGATCGAGGTCGTCGAGGCGCAGTACAAGATCGTGCAGCAGAAGATGGAACATCTGCACGAGATGAAGAGCCAACTGGAAGAGCGGCTCAAAACGTTCGAGCGCTGGAGCGGCGAGCTGGAACGTCTGGAAGACAAGGCCCCCGTCGCGGGCGCCTAGTCCAGAAGACGCGTCTCCTTGACTGCCCTACTCTAAGAGCCTAGTGTTCGTCGTCGGCTGAGCCATCGTCCTCGGGCGGACGATGGAGCCAGAAGCCCACACGGTTACGGATGAGATATCCGATCAACGCAATCACACCCGCACCACCAACGGCGCCGAGCGTTAAGAGTACCAACTTCAGGACGTCGACATCGTCGTCTTCGTCGAGACCGTCAGTCCCGTCCGGCGACTCGCTGGCGCCGGGAGTGCCGTCCGGATCGTCGATCGGGGTTGAGGGCGGGTCGCCACTCGTTGGGCAGACAGCGGGAGTGGGTGTGATGACCGGATCGCCGCCGGTCTGGATCTCCCAGGCGAGACGGCCACTGAGCACGTCGAGGCTTCCCGCGTCCCGAACTTCGAAGTTCAACGCCCACGGCCCCTCGAACCCCTCATCAAGTAACCCCGGGTAGATCGCGACGCCGTAGCCGTTGGCCTGGAAGACGATCCGCATGCCAAGGCCAAGGCCATCTGGGCGATCGATGTCAAACTCGAACGCACCGTCACCCGCTGGCGGCTTGTCCCGCACATCGACAGGCTGCGCAAAACAGATCTGGATCACCTGCAGGGTCTCCGCGTATACGCCACCTTCGGGCGGCGGGTACTGGAACGTAATCTCCGGCTCGTCCGCGGCAGCCTCGTGCGGCGAGCCGGCGATCAGAAAAGCTCCAAGTACAGCGGCGAGGAAGGCGACCGAGATCGTGACTATGTAGCGGCTGACGGCTAGTCGGGTCATACTATTGCGCAATTTATCACAGAGCGCTGCTACGTCGTAGACCCGGCAATTCCGAGGCTGCTCATGACGTGAGCGGCTGTATAATCCGAACGTATGCTAGCTAACCCCCGAGATCATGGCTGAGAACGCCGCATCGACGCCGAAGCAGGGCGACGCCGCCAAAGCGCTCAAGTACCACCGTATCGTCGCCAAGATCGGTACAAACGTGCTGACGGCCGGTACCGCAAGCCTGAACCAAGACGTTATGTCAGAGCTGGTGGGGCAGGTGGCGCGCCTGTACGCCCGGGGAGCGGAGGTCATCATCGTCACGTCCGGCGCGATCGCGGCGGGAAGGCATCGCCTGGGTATGGCGAAGGATCGAAAGGACCTGCCGTTCCGGCAGGTGCTGGCGGCGATCGGGCAAACGGACCTGATGCAGGCGTACCAGGACCTGTTCGCTAAGCACGACATCACGATCGCCCAGGCGCTGCTGACGAAGCAGGACCTGAGCGACAGACAGGGTTACTTGAACGCACGAAACACCCTGATCTCACTCCTTGAACTTCGGGTGGTGCCAATCGTCAACGAAAACGACGTCGTCGCCGTCGACGAGATCGCAGATGCGACGATCGGCGACAACGACAACCTGTCGGCGCTCGTGGCGAACCTGGTCGACGCCGACTTGCTGGCGCTGCTGACGGACACCGGCGGGCTGTACACCAGCGACCCCCGCCACGATGACTCGGCTGAACTGATACCAGTCGTCGACAAGATCGACGACCGGATCGAATCACTTGCCGGCACGAACACCGACGGCGTTGGTGTAGGCGGCATGCAAACGAAGATCCAGGCCGCGCGGCTGGCGCTGGGCGGCGGCACTGACGTTGTGATCGCACCGGGGAATGCGCCGGGAACGCTCGTGCGCGCGGCGGAGGGCGAGTACGTTGGCACTTTCTTTCCGTCCGCGGCGGACCGCATGGAAAGCCGCAAGCGCTGGATCCTGACCGGCCTTTCGATCAAGGGGAACATCGTCGTCGACGCTGGTGCGGCGAAGGTGCTGCGCGAGGACAACCGCAGCCTGCTCGCCGCCGGCGTTCAGGACGTCGAAGGCTCGTTCCAGCGCGGAGACGCGGTGGCGATTGTCGACAGCGCCGGCACCCGTATCGCCTGCGGGATCGCGGACTACGGTTCGGAGGACATCCTGCGGATCAGAGGCATGCGTTCCGACAAGATCGAGTCGGTGCTCGGGCACCACTACGGCGATGAACTCGTACACCGCGACAACCTAGCGCTCCTGTAGATGACGCTTAAACGGTCGGCCGCAATAACAGGCATCGGCGAGCTGAAGCCGACCGGCTCCGCAGAAGGCAAGACGACGCTCGGGATCTGGACGGACGTGTCACGCCAGGCGGTACTGGATGCGGGACTGACCCTGCCCGACATCGACGGCCTGCTGATCGCGCCGCCGATCACGGAGGCAGTGGCGATGTGGCCGGCGATCCTGGGCGAGTACATCAACGTCCACCCGAAGTACGGCGACGTCGTAGACCTGGGCGGCGCTTCCGCGACCGCTATGGTCTGGCGCGCCGCCGCCGCGATCGATGCCGGGCTCTGTCGCGCCGTGCTCTGCGTGAGCGGGGAAGCTTCGGACATCGAGTCGTTCTACGCCCCGCGCGCCCGGAAGCCGGCCGCACAACTCCCCTACCGCGAGTTCGAGGTGCCGTACGGGCCGATGGGCGTGAACTCCGGTTACGCGCAGATCGCGATGCGCCACATGCACGAGTACGGCACGACCAGCCGCCAACTGGCGAAGGTGGCGGCCGATCAACGAACGAACGCCAACGCCAACCCGGACGCGCTGTTCTTCGACAAGCCGCTGACCGTCGACGATGTACTCGATTCGCGTTTGATAGTCGATCCGCTGCACCTGTACGAGATCGTGCGGCCTTGCACCGGCGGTGCAGCGATGGTTGTCGTATCGCCCGAGCTAGCAAAAGAGTCGTCTCAGCGGCCGGCGTGGCTGCTCGGGGCTGGCGAGGCGTCGCGGGGGGCGATGCTGTCGCAGATGGCGAACATCACGACCTCCCCAATCGTGGAGTCGGCGGCAGCGGCGTTCGAGATGGCGGGCGTCGAGCCCAGGGATATGGACCTGGCTTCCGTGTACGACTGCTACACGATCACCGTGCTGATCACGTTGGAGGACGCCGGGTTCTGCGAGAAGGGGCGCGGCGGACCGTTCGTTGAGGAGCACGACCTGACTTATAAGGGCGACTTACCGGTAAACACGCACGGCGGGCAGCTTTCGTTCGGCCAGCCGGGGCTTGCGGGCGGTACGTCCCACGTGACGGAGGCGGTGCGCCAGCTACAGGGGCGCGCCGGCGAGCGGCAGGTCACGGGCTGCGAGCTGGCGTTCGTGAACGGAAACGGCGGCATCTTGAGCGAGCAAGCGTCGCTCGTGCTGGGGACAGAATGACGCAGCAGAGCGAGTACGCGAAGCCGCTGCCGCGGCCGTCCGAGCTGTCGAGGCCGTTCTGGGACGCTCTGAAAGACGGGGGGTTGAGGCTGCAGCGCTGCGGGCCGTGTGACCGGTTCGTTTTCTACCCTCGAACGCTATGCCCCTACTGCATGGGCCAGGAACTGGACTGGGCACCGTTGAGCGGACGCGGGAAGGTGTACACGTACACAGTGGTGCGAAGGGCGATGATACCGGCGTTCCAAGCGGACGCGCCATACGTGTTCGCGATAGTGGAGCTGGACGAGGGGCCTCGGGTTCCGACCAACATCGTGAACTGCGCCCTAGAGGACGTTAAGGTGGACATGCCGGTTCAGGCCACGTACGATGATGTCACGGCTGAGATAACGCTTCTCAAGTTCGAGCCCGCGTGATGCGGCACGGGACAGGTGGTAACACCCTGTCTCGTCTCTATCCTTGGAACAACCACCGGAGGTTAGATGGGTTCCGTCATAAAAAAGCGCCGCAAAAAGATAGGCAAGCACAAGCATCGCAAGATGCTGAAGAAGACGCGCTGGCAGCGACGACACAAGTAGCCTAACGCGGCCGTTCTAGGCGGAACTAAACGTGACGACTACGACGAGCGAGCTTAAGACCAAGGGCGCGGCCGCGAAACAGGCGGCCCGCCAACTGGCTCGTGTCTCGACCGAGGTCAAGAACCAGGCCCTTCTCAACATCGCTGAAGCGCTGATCGAGCGATCGTCCGACATCCTCAGCGCCAACGAACACGACGTAAAGGCCGGCCGCGAGGCCGGTCTCTCTGATGCCGTCGTCGACCGTCTCACCCTCAGCGCCGAAAAGCTGGAAGCGATCGCCGCTGACGTCCGGCAGGTGGCAGCGCTCCCCGATCCGGTGGGCGAGATGATCGACATGCGTACTCTGCCGAACGGGCTGAAGGTCGGGAGACGACGCGTCCCGCTCGGCGTCATCGCCGCGATCTACGAGAGCCGCCCGAACGTGACGGTGGACATCTCGTCGCTCTGTCTGAAGTCGGGCAACGCGAGCATCCTCCGCGGCGGCAAAGAGACGATAATGTCGAACCGGGCGATAGCGCAGGTGCTACGCGAGGCGATCGCATCGTCCGGCGCGCCGGTCGACTCCTTACAACTGATCGAGAACACAGACCGCGCGCTCATCGGCGAGCTTCTGAAGATGGACGACGTCATCGATCTCGTCGTCCCGCGCGGCGGCGCGGCGCTGATCAACTTCGTCAAGGAGAACGCGACGATGCCGACGCTCATCGGCGGCACCGGCGTCTGCCATACCTACGTCGACCGGGCGGCGGACCCCGACAAGGCCGTGGCGATCACCCACAACGCCAAGACGCGCCGCTTCAGCATCTGCAACGCGCTCGACACGGTAATCATCCATCGCGAGGCGGCGCCGTCGATCCTCCCCGACATCGCGCGCGCCCTGACCGAGTCAGGCGTGGAGATCCGCTGCGACGAACGGGCGCTCGAGATCGTGCAGGGCACCGATATACCGGGCGCCAACGTGGTGGCGGCGGGGGAAGACGACTTCGGCACGGAGTTCCTCGCTCTCGTCGCCTCCGTTAAGGTGGTGGACTCGCTCGACGATGCGCTCGACCACATCTACCGCTACGGCACCGGCCACTCGGACGCGATTATCACCGAAGACTACAGCGCCGCAATGCGCTTCCTCGACGAAGTGGACTCCGCGGTATGTTATGTAAACGCCAGCACGCAGTTTACAGACGGCGCTCAGTTCGGGCTGGGCGCCGAGATCATCGACTCTACCCAGAAGACGATCGCCCGCGGTCCGGTGGGACTGCGCGAAATCACCACGTACAAGTGGATCGTGTTCGGCAGCGGCCAGACACGGCCGAAGTAGCCTCGCTACCCGCTAAGAGTTGAGCTATGAGTGGATATACGTTCGAACGAGAGTGCCGCACGGAGAACTCCGAGTCGTACATCGTTGAACTCGATGACGAGGAGGTTGGGCGGATCGACCTGCACTTCACGCCCGAGGTCAGCTACGGGACGCTCTGCGTCATCGAGCGATTGAGCGAAGACGACGTGAAAGAGCTGATCAGCGAGGTGGATGAGCGACTCGTCGTCTCAAACGACCCTTTCCGCGAAGACTTCGTAATCACGGTGTGGATCGGCCGCGAGTCAGTGGTCCTGTCGGACGAGGACTTCGGCAAAGTCGCCGGCGACGAGTTCGACGGCGACGACGAGCCTTAGCGTTCGACGAGGATAAAATCCCACTGACATCCCGACGTGGACTATCGTATACAGAACGTGTACGATAGAGGTGCGTTTTAGGGGTCAGTGATAAGAGCCCCCGGGCTCTCCCGCAAGGGTAGCTGGCCCGTTTTTCTTTTAGTAGTAGTAGGTCGAGCCAGACTTGAACAATTCGAACATCGTCTTGACGTATGGCTTGATTAGAACGAACGAGCGGTCATCCGCGCTCTCCAACTGTCTTTGGATAGCCCAAGAGCAATAGTCTGCGACTTGCAGGCAGGGGTCGATCGCGGCCGGCCAGCAAGCTGTCCGAATCGTTCGGTCGCCGGCCACCTGTTCCATAACGTTCCTCACACCTTCGTAAAACGCTTCCCTCTTCTTCTTCGTCCCCACTGAAGCAGCTACAACAAAGAGGTCATCACCACTCTGCGAGACGACTGGCACGATATGTTTCATGTGGTAATACCAAGCGTACTGGTAGAACCGTTCAGGACTCGATCTGAGGCGCGGTTCGGCCTTGGCTTTCTCCAAGATCGTCGCATCGACTCTCAGATCATGGCCCGTGATTACCCGAAACACCTCGTCACGAATTGCCTGAGTGTCTTCGGTTGCGTGAAACGCTCGATCGATGTCCACACCATCCCAAGCTAAACGTCGCCGAAGAGCCAATAGGTCATGGGCGATCTCATGACTGTCATGGACAGCGATAGTCGTGAGGATGAAGTATCTACTTCCCTTAGGCGGATGCGACCAATCGAAGTTGCCTGATTCGTCCGCGTATAGATTGATGCGACTCACGTTTCACAGAATGCCACGGAGCGACCTAGATCGGAAGTTCTGGGCGGTTATGGCCTGCCAGTTTGGCCCGCGATCAATCGTCGCTAACGGAACCGCCCGCCAGCTCCGCAACAAGCTCTTCGAGCGTGCGCTTCTCCTGACCGACGTCCGGCTCAACGTGGATGACGACGACGGCACCCGGGAGCCTCGTGTGGATCTCGTGGTCGATAGCGTCGGCGACGTGATGCGCCTCTTCGACCGACTTATCGGCGTCGAACATGATGTGCATGTCGACGTGACGCTCGGACCCCGACCGGCGCGTGCGCAGCCGGTGGAAGCCACGCACGTCGGACCGGTGCGCAACGAGCACGTCGCAGATGGTGCGAATGTCCTCCGCTGGCAGGGCCATGTCCATCATCTCACTGAGAGCAGTCCGAATGAGACCGATCGCCGTGTAACCCATGTACGCGGCTAGTCCAAGAGCGACGAGAGGGTCGAATATCTTCTCGTCGGTGATGGCGACGAGCGAGAGGCCGACGATGATCGCTCCCGCCTGGACGACGTTGGTCGTTAGGTGGGTGGCTTCGGCACGTAGGGCCGTCGAGTCCGACCGCCGAGCCTCGCGGCGCATGAAGAAGCCCATGACGATGTTGGCAACGAGGGCAATGAGCACTGCTATCAGTCCAACGCCGACGTTTATGTCCGGGCTGCCTCCGATCAGACGCGATACCGCTTGGTAGGTGACGAAGCCGCCGCCAAGGGCGATGACCGTTGCGGCGACGGCGGCGGAGATGCTTTCGGACTTGCCGTGGCCGAAGGGGTGCTCGCGGTCGGCCGGCTGGGCGGCGATGCGGACGCTGACGAGCGCCGCGGCACCTCCGACGAGGTCGGTGCCGCTATCCACAGCGTCGGAGAGGACGGCGATGCTGTTGCTGATCAGACCGAGCACAAGCTTGACGATCAACAGGGCTGCCGTGATGGCGAGGGAGATCGCGGCGATACGTACGGGTGCCTCGGTCATGCCGTACGTTGAACGGCGGGAGACCCGCCTCGGTTACTCAGACTTACGGTCTATCGCCTTCTTGGCGGACTCGGCGACCGCCTCGGGCGTGAGGTTGAAGAACGCAAGGACCTGCTCTGAGGTACCGCTGGTACCGTAGCGATCGCGCATGCCGACGAACTCGATCGGCACTGGGTGCTCTTCGGCGACCACACCGGCGACGAGGGAACCGAGGCCACCGTGGACGAAGTGGTCTTCAGCCGTGACGATGGCACCCGTTTCGTCCGCCGCGGCGACGATCGCCTCGCGGTCCAACGGCCGCAGCGAGGCGGCGTTGAGGACACGGGCGTTGATTCCGTCGGAGGACAACAGTTCGGCAGCGTCGAGCGCGACCTTCACCATGTCGGCTATGGCGATGAGCGTAACGTCCGATCCTTCGCGAAGCCGGCTCCATTTGCCAAGCTGAAACCGGTACGACTCATCGTGGACGACCGCGGTCTTTGCGCGCATCGTGCGAATGTAGAACGGCCCGTCGGTGCGCGCCGCCGCTTCGATCGCCTGCGCCGCTTCTACAGAGTCGGCGGGAACGATGACGTTGAACGTTGGCATCGAGAGCATGAGACCGATGTCTTCGAGAGACTGGGCGGAGGCGCCATCCTCACCCGTCACGAGCCCGGCGTGGCTGGCGACGAGCTTGACGTTCGTCTTCGGCTGGGCGACAGCCATCCGGAGTTGGTCGAAGCAGTGTCCGGGCGCGAAAACGGCGAACGAGCTGCAGAAGGCGATCTTGCCTGTCGCTGCCAGCCCTGCCGCCACGCCGATCATGTTCTGCTCGGCGACACCGACCGGAAAGAAGCGCTCCGGGAACTCGCGGCCGAACTTAACGGCGGACGTCGAGTAGCCGAGGTCGGCGTCGACACAGACGATGTCGAGACCCTCGTTGCGAAGCTTGATGAGCGTGGGTCCGAGGGCGGCGCGGGTCGCCTCCATCTTCGTTGCTTGAACCATGCTGGGATCCTCCGGTTAGTCCGCCAACTCGCGATACGCTTGTTCGGTCTGCTCTTTGTCCGGCGCCTTGCCGTGGAAGTCCGGGTTGTGCTCCATGAACGAGACCCCTTTGCCCTTCGTCGTCTCGCAGATGACCACGGTGGGTTGGCCCGTGTGAGCCCGCGCCTCCTCGAGCGCGGCGGTGATCGCCTCGAAGTCGTGTCCGTCCCGGACGTGGATTACGTTCCAGCCGAACGCCTCCCACTTAGCGGAGAGCGGTTCCAGGTTCATGATGTTCGCGGTGTGATTGTCAGCCATGACCCAGCCGCCGGGCTTCGCCGGCTGATCGCCGTCCGGGAAGTGCTCGTAGTCAGAGTAGCCATCGTTCTGGATGTGGTTCCGATCGACGATTGCGGTCACGTTATCGGCCTTGTGGTGCCCAGCAGCCATGGCGGCTTCCCAGGTCTGGCCTTCCTGACAGTCGCCGTCGCTGAGGAGGCAGAAGACGTGGTAGTCCTTACCGTCAAGCTTGCCGGCGAGCGCTTGACCGAGCGAGAAAGATAGGCCCATTCCGAGCGCGCCACCGGACATCTCGACGCCGGCGGGCTTACCCATGACGACGTGTCCCTGCAGGAGCGCGTTCGGCGTACGAAAGTTGTCGAACTCCTCCGTCGAGAAGTACCCGGCTTCGCCCATCACTCCGTAGACTCCAGGCGTCGCGTGGCCTTTGCTGATGATGAGACGGTCGCGGTCGGGCCAATCGGGGTTCTTCGGATCGTGGCGGAGAACGCGAAAGTAGAGCGTGACGAGAATGTCGGCGGCGGAAAGCGAGCCACCGGGATGTCCCGAGTTGGCGGCGACGACCATCCGGATGATATTGCGGCGGACACGTTTGGCGATGGACTTCAGTTCATCGACCGATGTCTGAGTTGCGACCATGGTTCTCTCCTTCCAAGGAGCGGAATGGCACCTCATTATAGGAATGCATCAATAATCCCTGCAAACAGTGCGGCCTCAGCCCGAAAACATGGTCCAAAATAGTGTACTCTTCCGGCGTGATCATCGACTTTCACACTCACATCTTCCCGCCCCAAGTCCGAGATGAACGGGATGAGTACATTCGCCGTGACGCCACTTTCGCGGAGATGTACGCGGACCCCAAAACGAAGCTTGCCACCAGCGAAGACCTGCTGGAACAGATGGACGCAGCGGAAGTCGGCGCCAGCGTGGCCGTCGGTTTCGCCTGGACGGATGATGAACTGAACGTCCGTCACAACGACTACCTGCTCGATGAGGCGGCGAAGAGTGACGGTCGCATCGTTCCGTTCTGCACGGTCAACCCGGCGCACGATAGCGCGGCGGAAGAGGCGATCCGAGTTGCGCGGGCCGGGGCGAAGGGCCTCGGCGAGCTGAGGCCCGACAGCCAGGGTTGGAGCCTCACGGGCGAAGCGGGCAAAGAGCTGGCGAACGTCGCGAAACGAGAGAACCTTATCCTGCTGTTCCACGTGACGGAGCCGGTAGGGCGCGACTACGCCGGTAAGCAAGGCGGCGCGCTGACCGACTTCGCGGAGTTCGCGACGACTCACCAAGAGATACCGATCGTGGGCGCGCATCTGGCCGGAGGGCTGCCGTTTTACGCGCCGATGCCCGAGGTACGGGAAACGTTCGATCACCTGTACGTCGACACGGCGGCGCAGCGGCTCCTGTACGATCACACGGCCTACGAGCACCTGATCGGGCTGATCGGCGCCGAGAGGATCCTGCTTGGCAGCGACTACCCGCTGGTGCCGCAGTCACTCCAGATCGAGGAGCTGCGATCGGGTGTGTTTCGCTCCTCCGATCTGGACCTGATTCTGGGCGCGAACGCGCAGCGGCTCCTGGGGCTTTAAGACAAAGGATTGACGACGAGCGAACTGCGCCTGTTCGTTGCCGTGGAATTGGGCGATGGAGTGCGGCAGGCGCTCGCCGACCTGCAAGACGATCTCAGAACACATGGGCTGGAGCGGCTGCGCTGGGTGCGCGGCGAGGGGATCCACCTCACGCTCAAGTTCCTTGGCGACACGCCCGAGGAGATGGTACCGCGGATTGGCGAGGCGCTGTCTCGCGCAGTCACGGGGACCCGACGCCACCGGCTGTTGCTGGGGCGAATAGGGGCGTTCGGTGGAAGGCACCCGCGCGTGCTCTGGGTGGACCTTACGGGAGACATCGAGGAGCTTGCTGCGCTTCAGGGCGCGGTGGAGGCGGAGCTATCGAAGCTTGGATTCAAGCGGGAGAACCGCAAGTTCAGCGCGCACCTGACGCTCGCACGAGTCAGGCCAGAAACGTCAGCAGAGATGGCGGAACCGATCCGGACAGCGATCGACTCTGTTCGTGGACCAGACACCGAAGTGCTCGTGGAAGAAATCGCGCTAATCCGCAGCAAGCTCGGCCCCAGCGGTGCGGTCTATAATCGCCTCATGTCCGTGGAACTACCTGACGGAGACTGATCTCAGCGATGGCCAGCGAAGACGCCGTTATCACTACGCAACCGCCCTCAGAAACTCGTGATCCCTCGCCGTCCGCTCCATCGGTCCCTCGCTGGGTTGGCTGGATGAGCGGCCTCGGGCCACCGGGCTTCGCGGCCGTATACCGAGAGGGTCGCCGGCGTGGTATAGAGGACACATCCGCCGCAAAGCATCCGGGCGTTACGAGGTTCTGGAAGAAGATCCTTGGTTTATGGGCCGTTCTATTCGTGCTCGTACTGCTCTTCGGCCTCACGTACGGAGCAGCGACAGACTACTTCGACCACGGGGACACCGCAAACGTATCTCCCGCCAACAGTGAGGCCAGCCGGCTCGCTGATGACGCCGCGCTAGAGGCTGGCGTCTTTGGACTGGCTACGCTCTCCCTCCTCCCGGTCGCGGCCTTCGCAGTTGCACGCGCTGGCGCCCTCACGTTCCATCACGGCTTCCACATCGGACAGCGCACCGCCGCTCGTCCCGCCGGCTGGTCGGCGCTCGATTGGTGGAGGAAGCTGCGTGCGCGCCTGACACGGCGATCGGCGTCAGCCATCGTGCTCTGGCGAGTCCAGGTCACCGTCGATGGGATCTTGGCGATCTTCCTGATCGAGACGATCGGACGCTGGCCCGCCGCATGGATCATGGGACTAGTGTTCGCGGCCTGCTCCGCCGTCTACCTATTTCTGCTTGACGGTGAGCGAGTCATGCATGACCTCAGCGGATGGATCCGCGAACGGCGGTTCGTGAGGCGTTTCATCCTGCCGATCGCGGAGCGGCCGGACCGAACCGGGACTTTCCTGCGGATTCTCGCGATCCCATACACGATCATGCTCATGGCCCCGTTCGCCCGAGCGATCACATTCCATTCCCTCAAGGTGCCTCGGATCCCGGCGTACACTATCTCGGTTCTGGGCAGCATCCCTCATCAACTATTCTGGATCGGCATCGTCCTCGGCAGCCTCTGGGAGATCGCTCTCAAGCCGGCGTTCCTCTGGCTCTGGGACGAAGCGCTGGAGCCGTTCTTTGACTGGATCTGGGTGGAATCCCTACAACCGGCACTAGCCGCGCCGTACGATGCGGCAGCGGCCCTAGTCGGCGTTCTCGTCTAAGGCGGGGAGTAACCCTTGGGGTGAGCCGAGTGCCAGCGCCAGGCGGAGGCGATGATCTCTTCGATGTCCGTCACTTCCGGATGCCAGCCCAGTTCCGCCGCCGCCAGCGCGTTGGACGCAACAAGCGACGCCGGATCGCCTGGCCGACGCTCCCGTTCTTCGACGGGTATCTGCTCCCCAACGACACGTGAGGCAGCGTCGATGACTTCGCGGTTCGAGAAACCGTGGCCGTTGCCGAGGTTGTAGGCCCCGCTGCCATCCTCGGTTCGCTTGAGAGCGCGCAGGTGAGCATCGGCGAGGTCCGAGACGTGGATGTAGTCGCGAACGCAGGTGCCATCGGGCGTTGGGTAGTCGGTACCGAACAGCGTCAGCACCTCCCGTTCGCCCTGCGCTACCTGCAGCACGTTCGGTATCAGGTGCGACTCCGGCATGTGGTTCTCGCCACGTTCCTCGGTCGCGCCGGCGGCGTTGAAGTAGCGCAGCGACACGTGGCGAAGATCGAACTGGCGCTCATACCAGGGGAGCATCCGCTCGACGATCGCCTTGGTCTCGCCGTACGGGTTCACCGGGCGAATGGGAGCGTCTTCGGAGATCGGGACACCTTCCGGCTCCCCGTAGACGGCGGCGCTGGAACTGAACACAAAGCGCGTGACGCCATATGTCACCATTGCGTTAAGAAGCGCGATGCAGCCGCCAACGTTGTTCGCGAAGTAGCGGCCCGGCTGCTGAACGGACTCGCCGGCGAGGATGTAGCCGCTGTAATTGATGACGGCATCGAAGTCGTTGTTGGCGAAGACGCGGCCCACCGCCGCCTCATCCCGGACCTCCGCCTCTACAAGCTCGGCGTCTGAATTGACCGCTCGGGTGTGGCCGGAGATCAGGCTGTCGAGGACCGTGACTGAATGGCCTTCGACGATGAGCTGATCGACGGTGACGCTACCGATGTAACCGGCGCCGCCAACGACTAGCACCCGCACGGGAGGCTCCTTCCGAAGGTTGGAGAGAACCCCCAATGAAGGTTCACTGCGCCACCCCGCCCCACAGCCTTCGCGAAGAGGGACCGAGACGTTGAGGAACGTCTCCAGCGCTCAGAATGACGGGCCGAATGGCGGCGACAACCAGAACTCGCAACGCGAAAGGTAACGCTACTCGTCGAAGCGTTTGAAGACGAGGCAGGCGTTGTGCCCACCGAAGCCGAAGCTGTTCTTCATCGCCACGCGTACGTCGGCCTTTCTCGATTCGTTCGGCACGTAGTCCAAGTCGCAGTCGGGATCCGGGTGCTCGTAGTTGATCGTGGGATGGATGATTCCGTTACGGATAGTCTGCACCGTTGCGACGGACTCGACGGCGCCGGCGGCGCCGAACGAGTGCCCGATCATCGACTTCGTGGAGCTGATGGGAACGCGATAGGCGTCTTCACCGAGAGTTCGCTTGATCGCGGCGGTCTCGGAAGCATCGTTGAGCTGGGTGGAGGTACCGTGAGCGTTAATGTAATCGATCTCCGCCGGAGCAACGCCAGCGTCGTCGATCGCCAACTGCATCGCGCGCATGGCTCCATCACCATCCGCGCAGGGCGCTACGACGTGGTGAGCATCGTTCGTGGCGCCGAATCCGGCAACCTCGGCTAAGATCGGCGCGCCTCGGCGCTGCGCATGCTCCAGGTTCTCGAGTATGAGGATCCCCGCTCCCTCCGCGGCGATGAATCCGTCGCGCTCTTTGTCGAACGGCCGGCTCGACTTAAGCGCCTCGCCGTTCTCCCTGGATAGCGCCCGGATGACCGCGAAGCCGCAGAGGCCGACCTCTCCAAGGCTCGCCTCTGTACCGCCGGTGATCACAACGTCGACACGTCCCGCCCGTACGAGGTCCATGGCGTCGCCGATCGCTTGCGTGCCCGCAGCGCAGGCGGTGATCACGGTGTTCGAATAACCTTTGGCGCCGAAGATCAGACTGACGTGCGCGGCAGCCATGTTCGGTAGAGTCTTCGGGAAGAAGAAGGGGTCGATCCTCATGCCGCCCCGGCTGTCGATGGTGCGAACAGCGACCTGCGTGTCCACGAGACCACCGATTCCGTTGCCGAGGTGAACGCCAACGCGGGTCCGGTCAACCTTATCGAGGTCGAGTTCCGCATGCTGGAGCGCTTCGCGGGTGCCGGCGACGGCGAACTGGCTGAAGCGCCCCATGCGGCGGGCGTCACGCTTTTCCATGTAGTCCTGGGGGTCGAACCCCTTGACCTCACCAGCCAAGTGGACCGGGTACTGAGAATGATCGAATTGAGTAAGGACATCGATTCCAGATTTGCCTGCCAAGGCCGACTTCCAGAACTCGGGCACGGAGTTACCGATCGGGGTTATCGCCCCCATGCCGGTGATTACTACACGAGTTCCGTTTCTGCCACCCATAGACACCTCCAATTTGCTCTAGCCACGTGCCCGCACGCCAACCCGAAGTAGATATTCACGGCCTGCAGCGGCCACTGAGAGCGAGCCTAAAAGACATATTACTCCGTCAGGTTGCGTAACATCTATCGCCTTATCAACAGCAGATTTCACACTGTCACACGTGTCTGTAGGTACGCCAGAGCCACGAAACGACGCTACGATTTGCGACGGATTCATGGCGCGCGGGTGCGCCGTCTGTGTGGCGAAAACACGTTCCGCCATCGGCGCAATCTCGGCCGCCAGAGCGGCGACGTCCTTGTCGCCGAGGCAGGCAACGATAAACGTCGCACGGTCGACCCGCACATACTCCCGCAGCGCTTCCACGAGGCGACGGGCGGACTCACCGTTGTGCGCGCCGTCTGCGATCACGAGCGGGTGCTCGCGCAGCACTTCCATGCGGCCATGCCACTGCACAGCAGAAAGCCCGCGAGCGATGTCTTCGTCGGTCCCAGACAGCGCCGTGTCCCGACTACCGCGTAGGGCGTCGATGCAGGCGACAGCCGTCGCCGCGTTCTCCGCCTGGTGACCACCGATAAGCGGCAACCAAACCTCTACCGCACCTTCAGAGCGTTCGATCCGGAGCGTCTGACCGCGCAGGTCGTGGTCCAGCACCCGCCACCGGTACTGCCCGGCGACATCGATCAGCCTCGCGGACGCAGCCTTGACCGCGTCGCGAACCGTACGCCCTGCACCGGGATCTGTCTGCGGCGCCATCACGATCGTGCACTGAGGCGTGATGATGGCCGCCTTCTCACGGGCGATCGATTCGATGTCGTCTCCCAGGATGGCGGTGTGTTCGAGCGAGAGCGGCGTGATGACCGCCAGGTCCTTTGTTTCGAAGACGTTCGTGCTGTCGACGCGGCCACCGAGCCCCACCTCTAGGACCTGCACGTCAACCTCCCTCTGACGGAAGGCAAGGAACGCCATTGCGGTCAGCAGATCGAACGTGACGAGACGGCGCTCGCCAAGCTGCTCAGTGAGCCGCTCGACCGCCGGTTGTACCGCCTCGACGAGGGCCGCGAACTGCGTCTCGCTTATCGGTTGACCGTCGACACGGATGCGTTCGCAGTACGAGTGCAGGTGCGGGCTGGTGTAGAGGCCCGTGCCGTGACCGGCGGCGCGGAGACACGACTCGACCATGGCGGCGACGCTGCCCTTCCCCTTGGAACCAGCGATGTGCACGGTCACGCGCCCTAGATGCGGGTCGCCCAGCTCCCGCAGTAGCGCCAACATCGGTGCGACATCAGGGCGGTCCTGGAATCGTCCACTGCGTTCGAAGTCAGCGAAGGTGAGGAGGTATTCGATGGCGTCTTCGTAGGTCATGGGTACATTGTCCCACCCGCCCGATCGAACGTAGTAGCGGTGTTTAGTGTTAGACCTTGTGGAAGTCCGGCTGTCGCTTTTCGAGGAAGGCGTGGACGGCCTCCTTGAAGTAGGGCCGTTCCATCGCCGCGTTGAACTCGCGGCCCTCGCGCTTCATCGCCTCCTCGATGGTCGGCTCCTGCAGGTTCTCCCAGAACATGCTCTTCACGGCCTTGATGGAGTCCGCCGGGTTGAAAGCGATCTCGGCCGCTGTCTCCATCGCCTCGTCCATGAGCCGGTCGGCGGGTACGACGCGGTTGACGAGGCCGATGCGGCCCGCTTCCTCGGCGGGGATGATGCGGCCGGAGAGCATCAGCTCGAGCGCGTGCGTCATGCCGACGATGTGCGCCAGAATCTTCGTACTCGCCAGCTCCGGCAAGACGCCGATGCGGATGAAGCGCATCGCCAGGCGCGCATCCTCCGAGGCGATGCGAACGTCGCACGGCAGCGTGATCGTCAGGCCGACGCCGATCGAGACGCCGTTGATCGCGCAGATAATCGGTTTCGAGCGTGCGATGAAGTGAACGAAGCTCTCCGCAGCAGCGTTCGCGCGAGGCCGGTCTCCGTTCTCTTCGCTCTCGGCGATCTGCTTGTCCCAGCCCTTGATGTCGGCGCCGGCGCAAAAGGCGCGTCCGGCGCCAGTCATGACCACTGCGCCGATCGAGTCGTCGTTGTTGAACGACTCGATGGCGTCGCGGATCTCCTTCGCCATGACGTTCGTCCAGGCGTTCAGACGGTCTGGGCTGTTGAGGGTGAGGATGCCGACGCGGTCGTTTCGGTCGACGAGGATCTGCTCGTAGGTCATTGGGCTACCTCCTTCGGTACGGGCGGGCGGCTGAATTATAGCACCGGGCGGGCAGGCTTTTCCGCACTCATCAAACGGATACGTATAATGGCGCCGTGAGCCCAGCTAACGAGACGCTAGATACGACAGCGCTTGACGAGTCCGCACGAGCGCGGTTAAAGGAGCTGCTTTCCAAAAAGTGGCGCCTTCCCGGCGATCATCCGCTTTCGGGGCTACACGAACGGAAGTTGGGCGTGTACCGGCTGCTCGTCCTTCTGGGGCCCAAAAACCACGTCGGGTCGCAGTACTTCCAGCTGTATCTCGCCGACGCGAACGGCGCACTGGCCGATGAGCCGCTGGCGCTGGGTCTCTACAACGCCGGTCCGTTCCCCGCCTTCAACTGGGTCGAACTCACCCGCTACAACTCGAGACTGACCATCGCTGGCAAATTGGTCGATCTGACAACCAACGGTCTCGAGCTTCAGCTGTTCAGGCTGCTGTCGGACCTCGTACCGGCGGGCGGGCACATGATGGTCGAGTACGATTCGCCGACACAGCAGCCGAGCGAGCAGGTGCTGACGCGCGGCTACCCGGCGGCGACGTCGCACATCGGCTATCTGATGTTCCAGGTGGGATGTCGCTCCTACCGCGACTGGTACATCCCAGAGGGCGGGCGCGAAGGCCCGCGCAAGCTTCAGGGGTTCAAACCATGGAACGATGAGATCGCGCGGGAGAAGACGGAAGCGCTACGAAAACGCCTGAGCGACTTCGTGGCGATGGGGCTGGACGCGACGGACGAGGACACAGGTCCGGGCGCGATGACCAAGGCCCGCCAAGTGTTGAACGCGCTGTAGACGATTCCCACAGCCCAAGGCCCAACCGGCGGCCTATGCTATACTCCGTAGACGTGTTGGAACCCGCCCCACGCTTGCCCACAGCGCAACGCAGCACGGACGCCTTTACACTACGTCCTGTGTACGGTTCTCCAACCGTATCCCCCTCACCATTCACCACCCGGAGGTAGATTTCGCATGATTACGATAAGCTCAATCAAGGCCGACATTGGCGGCTTCGTAGGCCACTCGGCGATGCACCCAGACATCCTGGCCGTCGGCCAGGAAGAGCTGGAGAAGGCGAAGCAACGCGGCCTGCTGATCGATTACCACGTCAGCTATTGTGGCGACGATCTGTTCCTGATCATGACTCACGATCATGGTGAGGATAACGAAGAAGTCCATAAGCTGGCCTGGGACACGTTCATCACGGGAACCGAGGTGGCGAAAAAGCTGAAGCTTTACGGCGCGGGGCAGGACCTCCTGGCCGACGCCTTCTCGGGGAACATCAAGGGCGCCGGCCCCGGTTCCGCTGAGATGGAGATCGAAGAGCGGCCCTCGGAGCCGATCATCGTATTCATGGGCGATAAGACTTCGGCGGGCGCGTTCAACCTGCCGCTGTACAAGATGTTCGCGGACGCCTTCAACACCCCGGGTCTGGTGATCGCCGAGCCGCTACACGGCGGTTTCGCGTTCGAGATTCAGGACGTTAAGGAGCACACGCAGATCACGTTGAACGCGCCGGAAGAGGTGTACGACATGCTCGTCTTCATAGGCGCGCCCAACCGCTACGCGGTGAAGCGCGTGTTCAACCGGCTGAACGGAGAAATCGCCGCCGTCTCCAGCACGGACAAGCTATCGCTAATCGCCGGCCGCTACGTCGGCAAGGACGACCCAACGATGGTCGTACGCTGCCAGGGCAGCTTCCCCGCCGTGGGTGAGGTGATCGAGCCGTTCTCGACACCGTTTATCGTCGAGGGCTGGATGCGCGGCTCCCACCACGGACCGCTGATGCCGGTCTCGCTCAAAGACGCGCACCCGGCGCGCTTCGACGGACCGCCGCGGCTGGTAGCGCTCGGTTTCCAGCTTGCCAACGGCAAGCTCATCGGCCCGCGCGACATGTTCGACGACCCGAGCTACGACGACGCACGAGCCAAGGCCAACGAGATCGGCAGCTTCCTGCGCCTGCACGGCCCGTTCGAGCCGCACCGCCTGCCCCTGGAAGAGATGGAGTACACGACAATGCCGGCAGTAGCGGCGAAGCTCGCCGACCGCTGGCAGGCAACGGTCGAGAAGTCGTCAGACGGCGCGGTAGCCGCAGCAACGGCTGAGGTCGAGTAGAGGACGGCACGGCTCAACCACCCGGAAACTCTAATCGCGGAGGCTTCAAGCGGGGCTTCCGCGATTTTTCTATTGACCCTCTATAGTGCAGGGAACTTCTCCGCCGCTTCATCCGTCAACACTCTAACGACAACCACAGATTCTTGAAGGAGAACGAATCGATGAAGCGATGGATAGCACTACTAGGGTCACTTTCGGCTGTCGCCGGAGTAGTGGCACTGACGCTGTTCCTGGCGGGCGTGTTTGACAGCGACGACGCCTCTGGGACCGACGGTGACGGAACGGAAGTAGCCGGAGTCTGCGCTCCGGGATTCCCGGACTGTGAAGACACGCTGGTAGCTGACGGCGCTGACGATGACGAAGGCAACGTCGCGGCCGACAACAGCGACGACATGGTTTTCCCGGTATGCTCACATGACAACCGGGATTGTGACGACACGGTCCTCAACGACAACGAAGCCGACGACTCAATCGACACGGACGACGGACCGGTCATCCAACCAGTCTGCGCTCCGGGATTCCCGGACTGCGAAGACATGATCGTGGTCGACCTCGACGGTGATCTCGACGATGCCGAGCCTGGTTCCGACCCGATCGCACTGGTCGAGGGCGAACGAGATGCGATCGACGCTGTCCTTGCCGACGCCGAGACTCAGTTCGGAGTCGACCTATCGGCGATCGTCGTCGAGAGCGCTTCGTTCCAGGAGTGGTCCAACGCCTGCCTGGGCGCGGCAACGGACGGCGAGCTCTGCGCTCAGGTCATCACACCGGGCTTCGTGATCGTCCTCGATATACAGGGGTCGCAGCACGAGTACCACACCGACTTGAACGGTAACGTGCGACTGGCTCCGTAGTGCCCAAAACTTCACGAGCAAGCTAGTACCGCCCCGCGATGCGGGGCGGTATCCTTTTGCCCATGCCAAAGCTGCTGATAGCGACCAACAACCCAGGCAAAGCGGCCGAGTTCCAGACTCTGCTGGACCGTTGCGGCTGGGAACTCGTCACGCCGGCTGACGTCGGCGTTGAACTCGGGGACGATGAGCCGCACGACAGCTACGCCGAAAACGCCGAGCTGAAGGCGCGCCGTGGCGCCGAGGCCAGCGGGCTGGTGACGCTAGCGGACGACTCCGGGATCGAGATCGAGGCGATGAACGGCGAACCCGGCGTTCACTCCGCACGATTCCTGGGCGATGACGCGACGTACCAGCAGCGGTTCGCCGAGATCGAGCGGAGGCTTGAGGGAATCCCCCCCGCCAACCGCGGGGCTCGCTTCATCTGCGTGATCGCTGTGGCGGACCCGAAATCTGGTAACGTACGCTTCGCGGAGGGCGAGGTGCGTGGCCTGATCGCACAGCAGCCGCGCGGCGACAGGGGGTTCGGATACGACCCGATCTTCTGGATACCGCAGCGATCGGCTACGATGGCAGAGGTTCCGCAACACGAGAAGGATATAATTAGCCACAGAGCACGCGCCGCCGCCCCCGCAAGAGAGATTCTGAAAGAACTGCTATATGAGCACTCGGAAGCCGACCCCGGATACGCCCGCGAACCGTCGTAAGGACGGGCGCTCGCCAGACGGCGACGTGCTGGACACGATGAAGCGGCCGTTGCGGGATCTTCGCATCTCCGTGACCGACCGCTGCAACTTCCGCTGCCCCTACTGCATGCCGAAGGAGGTCTTCGGCCGCGACTACAAGTTCCTGAAACGGGGCGAGATCCTCACGTTCGAGGAGATTAGGCGGCTCGCCCGAGTGTTCGCAGCCGGCGGCGTCAAGAAGCTTCGCCTCACCGGCGGCGAGCCAACGCTGCGCAGGGACCTGCCAACGCTGATTGAGATGCTAAGCGACATCCAAGGCATCGAGGACCTGACGCTGACGACGAACGGATCGCTTCTGAAGAATATGGCCGGCGATCTGAAGGCGGCCGGGCTCGACCGGGTGACGGTGAGCCTCGACTCATTGAACGACGCCGTGTTCCGGGAGATGAACGATGTCGACTTCCCGGTCCAGCGGGTGCTCGACGGGATACAGGCGGCGGCCGAAGTGGGTCTGACGCCGATTAAGGTCAACATGGTCGTCAAGAAAGGCGTCAACGAAGGCGACGTCCTGGAGATGGCGCGCCGCTTCCGGGGCACTGGGCACATCGTGCGCTTCATCGAGTACATGGACGTCGGCACCAGCAACGGCTGGCGGATGGACGACGTGGTAGCGGCGAAGGAAATCGTCGCGGCGATCGACGCCGAGTTCCCGCTCGAAGCCCTGGACCCGCAGTACAAGGGCGAAGTCGCCAACCGCTGGGGCTATAGGGACGGCGCCGGAGAGATCGGCGTGATCGCCTCGGTAAGCCAACCGTTTTGCGGCGACTGCACGCGCGCACGCCTTTCGGCTGACGGGCAGCTTTACACCTGCCTGTTCGCAGTGATCGGCCACGACCTGCGAAAGCTCGTGCGGGGCGAAGAAAGCGACGAGGAGATCGGTGAATTCCTGGACTCGCTGTGGTCGCGGCGCAAGGACCGCTACTCGGAGCTACGGGCGTCTCAGACTGAGAGCGGCGACGGCAAGGTCGAGATGTCGTACATCGGCGGCTGATCGCGAACGAGAGTCCACAATGGTCACGACGGAAGCCACAATCTGCCTGGTCCGAAGGGACGGGCGCCTGCTACTCCAGCACAAGTCACAGGAACGATTCGGCGGCGGGAAGTGGGATGCCCCGGGCGGCAAGGTAAAGTCCGGAGAATCGCCCTTGGAGTGCGCCGTGCGAGAGGTTGAGGAGGAGACGGGACTGAAGGTGCTTGAGCCTTCGTTCCACGGGACGTTTTGGGTGTACTTCGGACGGAGGCAGGATCCCAACTGGACAGTCCACGTTTTCTCGGCTACGCAGTTTGCGGGCCGTGCGGAGTCTGGCCCGGAAGGCGAACTCCGCTGGTTCTCTGACGACCGTCTGCCACTCGATCAAATGTGGCCATCCGACCGGTGCTGGTTACCCAACCTGTTAGCCGGTCGAATGGATGGACACACATTCGAGGCGGACTTCTGGTTCGATGAGGCTGCCGACAAGCTGATAGACTACTCTGTGCGCGTGAGCTAATGATGAAAGACGCAACAAGCCTGCTCCTCCCGAGCGTGCCCCTAAAGTGGACAGGTTCCCAATATTACATCGCTAAGCGGCGCTCCTGACTGATGGCTGCTCCCGATCCGGTATCGAAACTCTCCCACCTCGACGAATCCGGCAAGCCACGCATGGTGGACGTCTCCTCCAAGGCCGATACCGCGCGCGAGGCGACGGCGAAAGGCAGCGTCTACATGAGCGCCGAGACGCTGGCGCTCGTCACCTCCGGCAAGGCGGCGAAGGGCGACGTGCTAACGACTGCGCAGATCGCCGGGATCATGGCCGCGAAGCGCACGTCGGAGCTGATCCCGATGTGCCACCCGCTACCGCTGACGGGAATCGACGTATCGCTGGAGCCCAACGATTCGCGAAACACCATCGACATCACGGCGACGGTGCGGACGACCGCGAAGACGGGCGTCGAGATGGAAGCGATGACCGCCGTAACGGTGGCGGCGCTGACCGTCTACGACATGACGAAGGCCGCCCAGAAAGACATCCGCATCAGCGACATCCGGCTCGTGCGCAAGAGCGGCGGCAAGAGCGGCGACATCGTCCTCGAATGACCGAGTTCAACAACATGGTCCCCGCGCTGGGGATCACGACGATCGAGTCCGGCGACGGCCGCGCAGTCGGCGAGATGGAGCACCGGCCCGACCTCAGCCAGGCGACCGGTGTCTTCCACGCCGGCGCAATCTTCACGCTGGCGGACACGATGGCGACAATGGCCGTGTGGTCGCTCGCCGACCCGGACAAGGAGCAAGAGCGAGCGAAGTTTCCGCTTGCCGTCCAATCGAACTGCCACTTCGTGGGCAACACAGGCGAAGGAAAACTCATCGCCGAGTCACGGGTCGTGCATCCGGGACGAACGACGATGGTGGTGGAGACGAACGTGCGATCCGAGGCGGGGAAGCTCGTAGCGTTGATTACGACGACGCTGATCGTGCCGGAAGCGCGTTAGCCGTCTTCGGCTTCCGCCTGACGTTCGAGCAGCAGCTCCGCCACCGTAGCAATCGCGTTGTAGGCGTAGATGACGTAGTCGCGCGGATGCAGGTCGAGCGGCTTTAGCTCTTCATCACGCAGCGCGACGGGATCCGCCATCTCGAAATCGCTGTCCGGTAACTGCTGCCTCATCTCCAGCTCGTAAAGTTCGCCGTCCGCAGCAAGCACGACACAGCCGCGGTCCGCCGATTCGACGCCAGGGGCGTCGATCTCGATTCCATACGAGAAAAACGCGCCGGGGAACGGCGGGAACGGGTCGAGTTGCTGGGCCGCTTCGGTCAGCAAGACCCGCAGCCTATCGGCTGTGCGCTCCAGAGCGGAATCCGCTTCACGCTTGTACTGAAGAGGGTTGGTCTCTGTCATTCTCCGAACCTATACGCGCTTTACGCTGTCTCTAGTTACGAATCTGGACTCATGATGCTACACTGTCCGTATGGCTGGCACAGGCATACAGATGCAATCTACCCGTCAACAGATACTAGAGTACCTGCAAAGACATGGACGGGGAACCGTCAAAGAGCTTGGCGAGTTGCTGGGCCTGACCTCCACGGGAATCCGCCAGCACCTGACAGTCCTCGAGCGTGACGGCCTGATAGATGCGCATGAGGAGCGCGGCCGCGTGGGACGGCCGACGCTGGTCTACTCGCTTACCGACAAGGCCGATTCGCTGTTCCCGAAGGCGTACGACGTTCTGGCCAACCTCCTGATCGAGGAGATCAGGAGCAGCGAGGGCAACGAAAAGCTGTACGAGATCCTGCAGAACGTCGCCGGCCGGCTGGCAGAGCCGTTCATCGACCGCGTTGAGGGGCGGCCTCTGAGAGAACGCGTGGAGGAGACAGCGCTCATTCTTGAGGGACAGGGCTGCCTCGTCGACCACAACGAGAAAAACGGCGAGTTCTTTATCGACGAGTACACCTGCCCGTTCCCGAAGACGGCGGAGAAGGACCGGGCCGTCTGCGCGCTGCACGTCGAGTTCGTCCAAATCCTCAGCGGCGGCGAAACGAAGTTGACGCGCAGCCTTCTGCGCGGCGAACGCGCCTGCACCTACCGGATCAGGGAACGGCCCGGCAAGCGCGCGACCGCTGCCGCGGCGCGCTAACACCAACCTCCGGCGAACCACGCTGTCCGCCTCACGTCTATAATCGAGGCGTAATGCTGTGGGTGAGCAAGTTCGGGATCGCCAACGGAGAGGCCGCCGAAGATAGCCCCTGGGTGGGCGCCTTTCCCGATCCGGCCCGCAACGAGGAATCCTCCGACCTCTACGTGATCGTCCACCCGGCGCTCCCCGGCAGCGAAGAGTTCTGCTCCGACCTGCGTGACGCGATCGGCCGGACGTTCCACAAGACGAAAGTCTCGTTAACGGGCGGCCTGCTGAGAGCGCTCAAGGCGGCGCACGAAAACCTCCGCGATTGGAACGAGCGCAGCATGCGCGAACACCAGATCGGCGCCGGCGCCAGCGTTCTGGCGATTCGCGGAAGGGAAGCGTACCTCGGACAGGCGGGGCCCTCGAGCGCGATCTTCTACCGCGACTTCGCCGCGAGCGAGATCGTACCGGCGCTGCCGGAGGCGCAAGGCACGCTCGGCGTCGGAGACGAGATCTGGCCGCAGTTCACACGCTACGACCTCGTCGCTGGTGACCGGCTCGTGATCCTGACCCCGGGCCTCGTCCCGGCGATAGGCGAGGAGACGCTTGCCGCCGCCCTGGAGCTGCCACCGGACGACGCTCTCAAGGAGCTGTTTCGCCACCTGCGCCAGGAGCAACTCTGCGGAGCGGTTCTCATCGCCGCCGAATCGGAACCGGCGAAGCCGCCTCCCGAGACCAAATCTTGAAGATACTGGGTATCGAAACCTCCTGCGACGAGACAGCGATGGCCGTCGTCGAGGACGGCCGCAGAACGCTGTCGAGCGCCGTTAGCTCACAAGTCGAGCTGCACGCGAAATACGGCGGCGTCGTCCCTGAGATCGCCTCAAGGCAACACGTCGAAGCCGTAATTCCGATCCTCGACGAAGCGCTGCGTACGGCGAACGTGTCCATCGATCAGATCGATGCCGTGGCGGTGACGTACGGTCCCGGGCTGGCGGGGGCGCTGCTGGTCGGCGTCAACTTCGCGAAGGCCCTGGCGTACGACCTCGGCGTGCCGATCCTAGGCGTTAACCACCTGGAGGGACACATCTACGCCGCCTGGCTCGACTCGGACGACGAACCGGAGTTCCCGCTGTTAGCGCTCATCGTATCCGGAGGCCACAGTGACGTCGTGCTCGTCAAGGGGCACGGCGAGTACGAGCGAATCGGCGAGACCGTCGACGACGCCGCCGGAGAAGCGTTCGACAAGGTGGCGCGGCTGCTCGGCCTCGGCTTTCCGGGTGGGCCCGCGATCGACAACCTCGCCTCGTCCGTCGAAAGCGCCTCGCTGCGGCTACCGCGCGCCCGGCTCGACCGTCCCTACGACTTCTCGTTCAGCGGCTTGAAGACCAAGGTGCTCCAGATCACACGCGGCGAGGACGGCGATATCCCAAACCGGGAGGAGCTGGCGGCCGCTTTCCAGGAGTCGGTCGTCGACTCGCTGGTGACGAAGGCGGTCAAGGCCGCGACGGACCACGGCGCGCGGCGGATCGTGCTCGCCGGCGGCGTCGCCGCCAACACGCTGCTGCGGAAGGACCTCGTCGCACGTTCGCCGCTGCCGGTGATCCTGCCGCCGGCGGCGCTCTGCACTGACAACGGCGCGATGATCGCCGCCGCCGCCTACAGGCGGTTGACGGCCGGGGAGCGCTCGAACCTCGATCTGGACGTCGAGCCGGGCCTCAAAATCGGTTAACGAGGGAGGCGCCATGTAACCAGCGACGGATAACACGTGTCCCATGTCCCGTGTCTCCTGTCGCCTGCTAAGACAAGGGGCAGCGTCCGCAACCGCCGCGCGTGCAGTACTGCCCCAGCAGGTAAAGCATCCCCTGCTGGCGGCGGAAGTCGATGCGGACGTCAGGCAGGGCGTCGTGCAGATGACGCACCGGCCCGTAGCGAGCGGGCAGGGGCAGCAGCGCGTACAGGCGCTCCGCTGGACGCTCCCAACGGCCGTTTTCGAGCGCTGCCAGCAGCGGCAAGACAGCGTTAGCGGCGATCTCGATGGCGCGGCTGCGGCCGATGCTCCCCTCGACGCTCAACGAACGGATGAGGGAACGGACGGCAATGCTGCCGCCGGGTTCGAGCAACGGCAGCAACTGCGCCGTGAACCCGGATTCCGTAAAACGAGCGGCGAGCGCCGCCGCACCGGCGAGCCGCCGTTCGAGGCGGTTGGCCGGGCGGATGGAACTGCCTTGAGGCGTCGGGGTGGATAGCCGTGCGGACGCCGCTGATAGCAGCCGTGTCGCCAGCGCCTTTCTCGAAGCTGCGCCACCCGCCTCCGCCAACCGCTCGCGCAATGGGCGCCAGGGGACGGCGGCGGCGATCTCACGGAAGCGTTCGCGATGCCCGCCGTAGCCGAGTGCCTCCAGGAGGCCGCTCCAGAGGACGTCGTCCGGCGCCGCTGCGGACAGCTCCTTGCCGCAGGCGGCGGTCTTCTGCCGAAAGCGTATCTCGCCCAGCCGATCCAGCGTCCGCGAGACAGCTTCTTGCCCGAGCCTGTTCACGGCGCTGCGGCAGGGCTCCTGCCAGACAGGCGCGCGTTGCAGCCACTCGATGAGCTGATCGGTCCTCGCCTCCAGCCAATCGGCGAGGGCGACGACCGGTACGCGGCGGCCGCTGCAGAGCTGGGTGTCGGCGCCGTCATCGTGGCGGAGCACGAGGTGCATCGCCAGGCCGTCGTAGGCCGGGTCAAGGTGATGCCCGTGCCGGCGAAAGTCGCTGCTGCGCAGGTGCAACTCCACGTCGCCCTCCAACAGACCCGAAGGGGCGGCGATGATCGCGTCGCGAAAGTCAGGTCCGGCGCCCCGGCCGCGGCGGCCACGGTAGATCACACGCAGACGGTCGCCGCCTCTGGTCGTCATCGCCTCCGGAGGAAACGTCTGGCCCTCCCAGATCCGGGAGAGGTCGGACTCTCTGAGAGCCGTCGCGGGCTGCGCCGGCCCGCCGTCCGGACTGTAGCGCGCGCCGGGCTCCGTGATCAGGGCGTGATCGCCGGTCATTCCCGCTCATCCCCGCTGCCGCCGCCGGGGTCGTACTCGAAGCCCGCACGTTCAGCGATGATACTGAGGAGGCGCACCGACGTGCCTCGGGGCCGGTAACGCCCCGTCTCCCATTCGCTGACGGTCTGCTGCCGCGTTCCCAGTTCGTCCGCGAAAGCGTTCTGGCTCATCTCCAGGTGACGGCGGAGGGAGCGTACGGCAGCGGCGCGCCAGGGATAGCGTTCTTGCCGTCTCGAGCCGCTGTCGCTCACTTCAGAGCTCCTCTCACCCAGAGTAAATCCTACACGGTTTCGTGTAACTCCACAAGGCGGCGTAGGTATTTCCGCCAGGCGCGCACGAAGTATGTCCGGAGGGCTTGCACCAGCGCGCTCGCCTGTCTTAAGATGACGACTGTTAGCACTCCCCATTCGAGAGTGCTAACCCGCCCATCAAGAGCTACCGCTATTACGCGCTCTACGGAACAGAAGGAGGAGAGCCATCGTGGCTAAGAAGACGGCAAAAGCCGCCAAGAAGTCCAGTCCAAAGGTCGTCCCTCTGGGTGACCGCATCGTCGTCAGGCAGAGCAGGCAGGACGAAGTCCGCGCCAGCGGCCTCGTCATCCCCGACACCGCGCAGGAGAAGCCGCAGCTGGGCGACGTTATCGCCGTCGGGCCGGGACGCCTAGACGACAACAGCAAGCGGATCGCGATCGATGTCAAGAAGGGCGACAAGGTCCTGTACGCCAAGTACAGCGGCCAAGAGGTCCCGTCCGGCATCTACGGCGACTCCGAGGACTACATGGTCCTCAAAGAGAGCGACATCCTCGCCAAGCTGGCTTAGCTAGCGAAGCCCGGCGGGAGCAGAGTCCGCTCTTGCTTCCTGATATACGCTCCGTGTTCGACGATTTAGGAGGAAAACATGCCAGCTAAACAGCTGCTATTTGACGAAGAGGCGCGCAGTCGCCTGAAGGCGGGCGTCGACGCGCTCGCCGACGCCGTGCGCGTTACCCTCGGCCCCCGCGGCCGAAACGTGATCCTTGAGAAGAAGTTCGGCCCGCCGGCGATCGTTGACGACGGCGTCAGCGTCGCCAAGGAGATCGAGCTTAAGGACCCGTTCGAAAACCTCGGCGCGCAGCTCGCACGCGAGGTCGCCAGCAAGACCAACGACGTCGCCGGCGACGGCACCACAACCGCCACCGTTCTGGCGCAGGCTATCGTCCGCGAAGGCATGAAGGTGGTCGCCGCGGGCGCCAACCCGATGTCCGTGAAGCGCGGCCTCGAGGCCGGAGTTAAAGCGGTCGTCGGGGGTATCGGCCGCCTCGCTAAGCCCGTCGCCGGCAAAGAGCAGATCGCGCAGGTAGCCACCCTCTCCGGACACGACCCGGAGATCGGCAACATCATCGCGGACGTCATGGAGAAGGTCGGCAAGGACGGCGTCATCACCGTCGAAGAAGGCAAGGGCATCCGCATGGACACCGAGTTCGTCGAGGGCATGCAGCTCGACCGCGGATACGTCTCTCCCTACTTCGTGACCAACCCCGACCGCATGGAAGCGGTTCTGGACGATCCGCACATTCTGATCACCGACAAGAAGCTCTCCTCCGTACAGGATCTCGTACCGGTGCTCGAGCGGATCCTCCAGGCGACGAAGAGCATCGTCATCTTCTGCGACGACGTCGACGGCGAGGCGCTCGCCACGCTCGTCGTCAACAAGATGCGCGGCACGATCAACGTCCTCGCGGTCAAGGCGCCTTCTTTCGGCGACCGCCGCAAGGCGGTCCTCGAGGACATCGCGATCCTCACCGGCGGCACCTTCATCACCGAGGATACCGGCCGCAAGCTGGAGACGGTGGAAGTCACCGATCTCGGGCGCGCTCGGCGGGTCATCGCGACAAAGGATGACACCGTCATTATCGAAGGCCGCGGAACAGACGAGGCGATTCAGGCGCGAATCAAGCAGATCAAGGCGCAGAGCGAGGACGCCGCCTCCGAGTTCGACCGCGAGAAGCTGCAGGAACGGCTGGCTAAGCTGGCCGGCGGCGTCGCCATCGTCAAAGTCGGCGCCGCCACTGAAGTCGAGCTGAAGGAGCGGAAGCTGCGCGTCGAAGACGCCCTCTCCGCCACGCGCGCGGCCGTCGAAGAAGGCATCGTGCCCGGCGGCGGCGTCGCACTTTTGCGGGCCGGCAAGTCGCTGGACCGACTCGAGAAGGAGCTGAGCGACGACGAGCGCGCGGGCGTGCAGATCCTGCGCAAAGCGCTGGAAGAACCGCTGCGGATGATCGCCGAGAACGGCGGTCAGGAAGGCGCTGTAGTCGTCGACGCTGTAAAAAACGGCACGGGCAACTTCGGCTTCGACGGCGAAACCAACGAATACGGCGACCTGCTGGAGAAGGGCATCATCGACCCGGCCAAGGTGACGCGCACCGGGCTTGAGAACGCCGCTTCCATCGCCGCGCTGGTGCTGACTACGGAGTCGCTGGTGACGGAGATACCGGAAGCGCCCGGCGCGGCCGCAGGGCCGCCACCGCCGCCGATGGACTACTAGCAGTAGCCAGAACCAAGGAACAGAGAAGCCCCCCGGCCTTGAGGCCGGGGGGGCTTTTTATTCAGGTTGTAGCGGAGGGCTTCAACCCTCCACGCGACCGGACCGTGCATCCAGATTGCGAGCCCTATCCCGCCTCGGGCTCCTTCTCCCCCGGGCCGCCCTCCAGATTACCCACTCCCAGCTTCAGCCACAGCCGGTGAAGCGGCCCAGGGGCCCACCAGTTCCAGTCGCCCATCAGACGCATCGCCGCCGGCACCAGCAGCGCCCGGATGATCGTCGCGTCCAACGCGATAGCCACCGCGGTGCCCACGCCCAGCTGCTTGATGAAGATGATCTGACTGGTGGCGAACGCGCCCGTCACCACCACCAGCAGAAGCGCGGCGCTGGTGATGATGCGTCCCGTTCGCTCCAACCCCCGTGCCACGCTCAATTCGTTATCGCCGGTGAGGTCGTACTCCTCCTTGATCCGGCTGAGGAGGAAGACCTCGTAGTCCATCGACAAGCCAAACACGACCGCGAATGTGAACACCGGCACACTGAGAACGATCGCTCCGACGGACTCGAAGTCGAGCAGGCCTTCGAGACGGCCGTCCTGGAAGATCAGGACGAGCACCCCAAAAGCCGCTCCCAGGGACAGGAAGTTCATGATCATCGCCTTAATCGGGATCACCACCGACCCGAACGCGAGGAACAGCGTGACGAACGTCACGACCGCGATAAACGTGAGGGCAAGTGGCAGAGCGTGTACAACGGCGTCACGAGAGTCCAGGAGCCTTGCGCCTTCGCCGCCAACGAGCGGCCTCAGCCCGGCTGGGGGATCGATCGCCCGGATCGCCCCCGCCGCGTCCAACGCCTCTTCCGATAAGGAGTGCGATTCGAGTACCACGGTCAAAAGGGTCGTCTGCCCGTTGGTGGAGCGATCGACGAATGCGGCTACGCCCGGATCGAGCTGGTCCACCGGCTGGGCGTACAGCACCTTGTAGTCGTCGGCGCTAAACGAAGGATCGAGGCTGACAACGCTGTCGACACGCTGGACTCCCTCCACGCCCTCTATCTCCTCGACGTACTCGAAGAGCAGGTCGACGCTCTCCGGCGCCAGGGAATCTCCAGGTGTATCGACCAGGACCTGCACGGGCGTGGTCTCGTTAGCAGGAAAGCGGTCGCCGTCACGCAGCAGCTCGAACACCTGTCGCGGCTCCGCACCTTCGCCCAGCACGCGCGGGTCCGGGTTCGTGAGTTCAACGCGCAAAAACGGCAAAGCGGCGGCGATCAGGATCACTGCGACTACCCCGCCGACCAGCAACGGGCGCCGCATCACCCAGCTCGCAGTGTTCGCCCAAAACGCCGATCCGTTACCCTCGATCCAGGCCCGCCGGATCGAAAGCGAGTTGATCCGGGTGCCAAGCACCGCCAGAATCGCCGGAAGGACCGTCAATGACCACAGGACGGCGATGAAGGCGACAAGGGCGCCGCCAAGGCCCATGCTCTGCAGGAATAGCTGCGGGAAGAAGAGAAGGCCGAGCATGCTGGCGGCTACGGCGATACCGGAGAAGGCGACGGTCTTTCCCGCCGTCGATACCATCCGCACGATCGCGCTGGACGGGTCCAGACCTTTGCTAAGCTCCTCTCGATAGCGGTTGACCATGATCAGGGAATAGTCGATGGAGAGACCCAACCCCAGCAGAACGACGGTGTTCAGAGAGAAGATGCTGATGTCCGTGAACTGAGCGATCAGCCGCAGGGCGATCATCGTCGAGAGTATAGACAGCCCGCCGATGACCAGCGGCAGGAACGCGGCGACGAGGCTGCCGAAGACGATGACCAAGAGCACCGCTAGTATGGCGAAGGCCAGCAGCTCGGCGCGGCGCAGATCCTTCTCGACTTGATCGCTGACGTTGTCGAAAGTGAAGGTGATGCCGCCAAGCTGCACCGGAACGGACGACGCTCGCAGCACCGATTCGATCTCAGGGAGCGCATCGATCTTCTCGTCTTCGCTGCCCCTCAGGTTGACCACGGCAAACGTCTGGCTGCGATCGAACGAGACCAGGGCCTCGCTCCCGGTACTGTAATACGAATCGATGTTTGCGACTCGTTCGTTCGCCGCGACGCTCGCCAGCGTGTCCTGAACCGAGGTAGCAAACGTGAGATCGTCGACAGACGTAGACTCGTCGCCGAAAACAGCGATGATGTCGGCTTCACCGAGGCCAAGATCCTGGACGAGACGCTGCTGGACCTCAACCGAGTCGCTGCCCGGGTCGTCGAAGCCCCCGGAGACGAGGTCATCCGGCGCTCCCGACCCATAGGCGAGGCCGGCCAGGACGACGACGACGGCGCTGGCCAGGGCAAGGAACCTTAGTTTGATCGCAAGGTTGCCGATTCGCCTGAACATGCGCTCTCCTTGGCTGAGTTTCCGACGTCGAGCGGCACATTGGTTGCTACCCTTCGTATAGTCAGCGCCTTGAGCCTGGTCAACAGGGCGCCGAGGAACGTGGCCTCATCGCGAGCCCGCGGCGGCGGTTGCTCGAGCACGGATACCTGGTGCGGCAAAAGACGCCCTAGTCGTTCCACCTCTAGCTCTCGTAGCTTCTCGCTGTAATACAGCTCGAACATGTCAGAGACCTCCTTACTATCAAATTAAGTAGCTACTGGCTAGTACGATACGTAGTCTCTTGACTTTTGTCAAGCATCTATCTAATAATGAAGTGTCATGAAACGGACTTACGCTTCCCAGGAGTTGTGCCCTGTCGCCAGGACTCTCGACGTCATCGGCGACCGCTGGACGATTCTCGTGCTCAGAGACATCACGTTCGGGATCACGAAATACAGCGATCTCCTCGAGTCGTTGGACGGGATATCGCCCAACCTGCTCTCACAGCGCCTGAAACGGCTGGAAGCAGCGGACGTGCTAGAGCGTTCGTTCTACAGCGACCACCCGCCGCGCGCGGAGTACTTACTGACGGAGAAGGGCCGCGGACTGGTGCCCATCCTGAAGATGATCGCCGAGTGGGGCTACAAGTACGAGCTTGACGAGGCCAGCCGGCAGCACCCGACGGTCCTCGAGCGGATGAAGGGCGTCAACGCGAAGCTAGCGGCGGCTAGCTAGCCCTCAGCTTTCGCGCCAGGAGACCTCGTACAACCGCACCGGGTCCTCGAAGCCTCGGAGCACGGCGTCGCCGCGGTCGTTGAACAGAAAGCCTTTACCGGCGGAAAGCTCCCGCACCACGTTCGAGACCAGGATCTCCCCACCCTCTGCCTTCGCCGCAATTCGCGCCGCCATATTCACTGCCGTCCCGAAGAGATCAGCACGTCCGCCTGGATCGTCCTCGGCGATCGGTTCACCCGCGTTAAGACCGATCCGCACTTTGATCGGCTCGTCCGCCGACTCGTTGTGCTCGGCGAACGCCCGTTGCATGGTGATCGCGCATCCCAGCGCAGCCGTCGCCGATCCGAACGAGGTCATGAAGCCGTCGCCCATGGTCTTAACCTCGGAGCCGCGGTGGCTCTTCAGCGCCTCCCGCACCATACGTTCGTGCTCGCGGAGGAGATCGCGGGCCTTCGCGTCGCCGAGGCGCTCCATCAGCGCGGTTGAGCCTTCGACGTCCGTGAAGAGGATGGTGTGGACGTCATCCGGCGCAAGCTTAAGGCCCGCCTCCGCGCCCTCGCCAAGAAATTCATCTATCGCTCGGATTACCGGCTCTGATTCGCCCAGATACGAAGCATGATGGGTGCCTTCCAGGGGTATGAATCGGGCTTTCCGGATTCCCGCAGCCAGCTTTTGACCCAGAGTGAACGGAACGAGGGAGTCGCTCCGGCGATGGATGACTAGAGTTGGCGCCTTTACCAGTGGAAGGAGGTCGTCGACGTCTATCTCTAAACCCTGGGCAAGGATCTCCGCCGCAACCTCGCCGGTGCAGGACGCTCGAAAGAGTTCCGACATCTGGACACCCACATCCGGGTACTGTTCTCTGCTTGATAAGTCAGAAAGGACCTGAGAGGCGAGTTCCCAGTTGCTACGGCAGAGTTCGATGAGCGGGTTGAGCTGTTCCGGGGGCATCACTTCGGCCCCGTGGCTGAACGTCCCGTACAAGATGAGCTGGCCGACCTGTCGTTGATGGTGGGCCGCGTAGGCGATGGCGACGGGTCCAGATGTTGTGGTCGCATAAAGGGCGAAGCGCCTTATGCGGGCCGCCCGCACCACGGCCTCCAGGTCTCGGAGGCGGGCCTCTAGCGAGAAGTCCTCGACCTTTCTCTCCGAAAGGCCCGTGCCTCGACCATCGTATTGGACGAGGAGCCGGCCCTTTCCGAGCCGTTCCATCAGGGCGTTATAGAAGGGTACTTGTTGATAAAGGGAAAACTGCTCCCAGCTGTCGGGGCAGACGACCAGCGGCGGCCCCTCTCCAGTCGTCGCATAGGCGATGTTCACCCCGTCGCTTGTCTTCGCGTACTGGACCTGCGGCTCCATGGGCGCTATTCTACGCTATCGCCTTCGTCCTAAGACTCGCGCCAGGAGACCTCGTACAACCGCACCGGGTCCTCGAAGCCCCGTAGCACGGCATCGCCGCGGTCGTTGAACAGGAATCCTTTGCCCGCAGACAGTTCGCGCACCACGTTCGAGACAAGGATCTCTCCGGCGTCCGCCTCCGCACAGACGCGCGCGGCGAGCTGGACGGACGTGCCGAACAGGTCATCGTCTTCTACAACTGGCTCGCCGGCGTTGAGGCCGATGCGGACGCGGACCGGGTTGTCGCTCTCGGCAAGACCACGCTGTATGGTCACAGCACAGTCGAGCGCGCCGCGCGTCGACGGGAACGAGGCCATGATGCCGTCACCCGTGTGTTTAATCTCGGAACCATGGTTCGCCTTCAGAGCCTCCCGTACTACCCGGTTATGCTCGTGCACCAGCTCCTGCGCTGCTTCGTCGCCGAGGCGCTGCGTAAGGGCGGTGGACGACTCCATGTCTGTGAAGAGGATGGTGACTAGACCACTTGACGGCTTCTCCGGGGGTTCAGGTTCAGACGCATCTCCAAGGATGAACTCGCGGATCGCCTTGTCCATCTGTGCCGCCTGTTTGCGGTTGGGGACGTGGTGACCCTCGAACGACACGAACCGTGCACCTTTGATGCCGGCAGCCAACTCCTGACCGTTTTCGATCGGAGATGTGCGATCGTCGCGGCCATGAAGCACGAGGGTGGGCATCGTGATGCTCGGTAAGGACGACGTGACGTCGATCTCGAGCGTGGCTTCCATGCTGTGCAGCGCATCCTCGGCGTTCGCCGCCTGCTGCTGGTACACCGCAAACGCCCGATGTATCGCTGGATCCGCGTCCTCACCGAAGAAAAGCTCAGCCATCAGCCCTGATCCGAGCCCCCATTGCTGCTTTATGATCGCCATCAGTGCGTTCTGCATCTCCGGCCCGCCGGCAATCCTGGCGGGGGCCGCAAAGGTCCCGCCCAAGATAAGGTGAGAGACCTTCTCGGGATGCTTCTCAGCGTACCTGATTGCTATAGGACCGCCTTCCGAATATCCGAACAGACCGAACTCGCCTATCTCGACGTCCGCGATCACCGCCTCGATGTCGAGTACGTGAGCGCCCAGCGAGAAGTCGTCTATCCCACGCTGCGACAAACCCGTACCCCTTCTATCGAGCCTCACCAGGGTGAAGTTCTCGGATAGCCGCTCGCATCTTTCTCGATACGGCGGAAGGCCAAAGTCAAGCTCTAGATGGCTCAGCCAACCGACCAGCCAGACTAGCGGCGGTCCGCTACCGAGTGTCGCGTATGCGATGCGAACACCGTCTGATGTCTTGCAGAAGCGGATGTCTTGTTCCATCGCGACCTAAGGATACAAGAACCGGGGGAGTCTGTGGTGACGAACTACGCGGGGAGAAGCGAAGCGAAACGTTTGTCGCTGCGGTAAGGACCGACGACGGCGAGGCGCGCCTCCGAGAGCACGATTAGGTCGTGGGCCACGCGGCGGACGTCGTCAATCGTGACGGCCTCCATCTCCGCGACCGCATCATCGACGCTGCGGACCTTGCCGAGAAGCAGTTGCTGGCCACCGAGCCAGCCGCTGACGGCGCGCGTGTCTTCCATGCGCAGCATCAGACGGCCCTTGGAAAGCTCGCGCGCCTTGTGTAGCTCCTCTTCGCTGGGCCCCTCGGCCTCGAGCAGCGCCAATTCGTCCAGTATCACCTTGAGCGCCTCGACCGCGTTCTTGGGATCGACGCCTGTGTAGACGTGGAACGCACCCGCATCCAGGAACTGAGAGACGTATGTGTGGACGTCGTAAACGAGGCCCCGCTTTTCGCGAAGCTCAATGAATAACCGAGACGACATGCCTTCGCCGAGGATTATCGACAGGAACGAAAGTGCGTGCCTGTCCGGGTGGTTGAGGTGGAATCCCGGCGTGGCGATCGAAACGTGCGCCTGCTCCGTCTTCTTGTACTGGACGGCGCAGCGCCTGCCGTTGACGCTCGGCGCCGGTGAAAGCGCGGCCACGCCGCCGCTCTCCCAATCGCCGAGCCCGGCGGTCACCTGTTCGACAACTTCCGCGTGCGACACGTTCCCGGCGACCGAGACCACGATGTTGTTTGGACGGTACTGGTCGTGGAGATAAGTGAGCATCTTCTCGCGGTCGATCGCGGCGACGGATTCAGGCGTGCCGGCGACGTCCCGGCCGAGCGGGTTCTGAGGCCACATTATCGAATCGAGCAGCAGATCGGCGATCTGTGAAGGGTTGTCCTCGACCATCGCCAGCTCTTCGAGGATGACCTTGCGCTCCTTCTCCACCTCGTCTTGCTCCATCAGCGGACGGCGCACCATCTCCATCAGGATGTCCATCGCCAGTTCGCGGTGCGGTTTCGCGACCTTGATGTAGTAGATCGTGTACTCGCGGTCGGTACCGCCGTTCATCGCGCCGCCGACGCCGTCGATCGCCTCCGCGATCTCCTTGGCGGTGCGTCTCTTCTCCGTGCCCTTGAACAGCATGTGCTCGAGGAAGTGAGAGATGCCGGCCTCCTCGTCCCGCTCGTAGCGAGAGCCCGTGCCCACGTAAAGCGAGAGCGCGACGGAATGCGTGTGCGGCATCGTCGAACTGAGGATGCGCAGCCCGTTCGGGAGGACGGTCTGTTCGTAGAAGTCGTTGCTCATAGCGTCTGCAGAAAAGCTCCGTGGTGGCTCGGAGATAAGTGTAGGCTGACCGCTTTCAGAGGGTCAACGCGGGCCCGTCACGACTGCCAGAGCACGTCGCCGTGGAGGTCCGCGGGGTGCTCGTTCGCCGCGAACACCTCGTACTCCTTCTTCGAGTCGCCGATCGTGGTGTCGTCCCCGTGACCCGTGAGCACAACGGTATCGTCCGGTAGAGGGTAGAGGCGGGTCGTGATCGACTCGATCGACTGCTTGAGGTCGACGTTCGAGTTCGTGCGGCCCGGCCCGCCGGGAAACAAAGTATCGCCAGAGAACAGGTATCCGCCAATCAAGAAGCACGTGCTCCCCGGCGTGTGGCCCGGCGTATAGATCGCCTTCACGGTCCGGCCGCCGACCGAGATCTCCTCGCCGTCGGAGACCGGCACGTCGTTCTTGTCGGCGGGCATGATCTGCTCCGCCGCGTTGCAGCGGACCGGCGCGCCGGTGGCGCCCTTCACGAGGTCGTAGTCGCCCCAGTGATCGGGATGGGTGTGCGTCAACAAAATCGCCTTGACGCTGAGGTCGCCCAGCGCATCGAGCACGGCCTTGCTGCCCGTCGGCATGTCGACGATGAGCGCCTCGTTCGAGCCCGTATCGGCGATGATGTAGGCGTTGTTGCTGTAGGCGCCGAGGTCGCCGAACTTGGTGATTCGCAGGTCGCCGTCTTCGTGAACGTTCATGAATGCTCCTCCGGTGGAACCAGAAACCCTTCCATCTTCCCTCCTCCTCGCGCTAACATAGCGCCACTGTGATCTCAGAGTCCATTCTGGAAGGGGAACGGGTCCGCCTGCGACCCGTAAACGAAGACGACCTCCCCCGTTTCGTCGAATGGCTCGCCGATCCCGAGGTCAGCCGCTGGCTGGCGGCGGTCGGCGAACCGCCGACGCTGGACGACGAGCACGAATGGTACGAGGAGCAGCGCGCCAACCCCGATGGCGTGCTCTGGTCGATCGAGACGTTGGCCGGCAAACTCGTCGGGAACACCGACCTGCGGCTGGCGCCGCACGCCGACCGCGCGGAGCTGGGTATCGCCATCCAGGACAAGACCCGCTGGAGCCAAGGACTGGGCACCGACGCGGTCCGTCTCATCGTCGAGTACGCTTTCAGCGAGCTGGGCTTGCACCGCATCGAACTCCAGGTCGACGAAGAGAACGAGCGCGCGATCCGCTGCTACGAGAAGTGCGGCTTCGTCCGCGAAGGGCTCCTGCGCGATCACCGGCGGATCGACGATCGCTACTCGAACACGATCCAGATGGCGATTCTGGCGCACGAATGGAAGGCTCGATGAAGCTGCGCTCCAACCGATCTCAAGCCGCCGACTTCAGTCGGCGTTACCGGGCGCCTGCGCCACGGCGAGCCGCTGGATATGATTGTGATGAGCATTCTGAGTGAGGAGTTCGAGGTGCAGCCCCACCTCGAGAACTGACTCGGTTCTTTGGGTATGCTTCGTACACCGCCGACTGAAGTCGGCGGCTTAAGCGCACCGATCAGCGAGGTCAAGCCATGGAAGTAACAGATCACATACTCTCGATCCCGGCCGAGCCGGCGTTCTACACGGGCCCGCAGGCGCCCAACGTCTTCATGATCGTCGACGGCGGCGAGGCGGCGCTGATCGACAGCGGCTTCGGCGACGAAAAGTCGATCAAGACACGGATCGACTTCCTCAACGAACACTCGAAGATAAAGCTCCGCTACATCGTACTCACGCACCACCACTTCGACCACTCCAGCGGCGCGCAACAGCTCCGCGAGGCCAGCGGCGCCGAGATCGTTCTCCACGGCGACGAGGAGAAGTGGCTGATGGACACAAGCGGCGATGCGCCGCAGGACATCGAGATCCCGAAAGACCAGAAGGAGATCGCGAAGGCCGTACAGAAGTTCCGCGAGCAGGCGGCGGAAGGCACGCCCGACGTCCGGATCAAAGACGGCGACGAGCTGAAGATCGGCGACCTGACGCTGGAAGTCGTCCACACTCCCGGCCACACAGTCGGCTCGTCCTGCTTCTACCTGCGCGAGGAGAAGGCGCTGTTCACGGGGGACACGGCGCTCGGCCTGGGCACCGTCGCGATCTCACCGCCGCCGCACGGCGACATGGGCCAATACCTGCAGTCGCTGGAGCACCTGAAGTCGTACGACTGTACGCTGATGCTGCCCGGCCACGGCCAGAACGTGAACGCCGTCAAGACCAAGCTGCAGGAGCTGATCGACCACCGGCTGGAGCGCGAAAAGCAGGTGCTCGGCCTGCTGAAAGACGGCAAGACGACGCCGAAAGCCCAGCTCAAGACGATCTACATGGAGCTGGACAAGCGCATCGTGCCGATGGCGCTGCGCCAGATCGAAGCCCACCTCGCCAAGCTGGAGGCGGACGGCCGCGTCCGCCGCGACGGCGACGAGTGGGCGCCCGTCGAGTAGCAGCCCGGCTCCGCTAGCCTACGTTCCCGCTCATGGTGCCTGTCCGCCTGTGGCGGAAGGCTGTCGTACATGCCTGCCCGCCTCCGGAGGGAGCGGCGGAACTACGTTCGACGTCGAACCGTTACGGTCCGTTTCTAACTCATACGAATTCGACACCCAGGATAGACGAGTCAATCGCTAGCACGATCACTATGATGCCCGTATACACCGCACTCCCTAGCGTCAGAATGACAGCCAACCGAATCGGTCGAGCGAATACGGACACGAGAGCCCCTGCTATCAGTAGTAACAACGCTCCCGGGACGAATATGAACCCAAGCGACAGTATCGTGATAATCGTAGCAAGCGCATACACGATGGCGACGACACATATCGCAAAAGAGACGGCCCCAGGCGCGGCCCGAGAGACGCTCGACCCGCGTGTACCGTCAGACGAACTCAATTCATCGCTGCACACAGAGCATTCCCACCTTCGCTAGCATTCGTTGGGCGCCTCCTTCCGCGCGCACCGTGATTACCCACGTTCGCGCTGCGCTCATCGTACCAGCCACCAGCGCCCCACCTCCCGTCATTCTGCGCCGGCCCGCCTATAGCGGAAGGATCTCGTACCATCCGCCGGTCATCGCAGAGGCGTTCACGATCCCCCTCTCCCGTGGAGCGGGAGAGGGATGATTCGCTCCCAGCCAATCGGGGTGAGGGCCACCATGAGCGGCGGACCCACGCCCGGAACAACCTTCGACATCGACCCACGACCCACAACCCACCACCCCCTACCCGCCCCTTATAATCTGACCCAGGAGGTCCCCTTTGACTACAACCGAAACCACGCTGGCGCACGTGCTCCCCGTGACAGCAGCGGTCAACGACGCCGGCCACCTTACGATCGCGGACTGCGATACGGTGGAGCTGGCGCGCGAGTTCGGGACGCCGCTCTACGTCTACGACGAGGAGACGCTGCGCGGGCAGTGCCGCGCCTTCCGCAAGGCGTTCGAGTCGCGTTACCCGAACACGGGCGTCGCCTACGCCGCGAAGGCCTACCTGGGACGGGCGATGGCGGCGCTCGCCGCCGAAGAGGGGATGCAAATGGACGTCGTCTCCGGCGGCGAGTTGACGATCGCGGCGTCGGTGAACTTCCCGGCGGAGCGCATCTTCTTCCACGGCAACAACAAATCGGAAGAAGAGCTGATCGAGGCGCTCGACTACGGCATCGGCCGGATCGTTGTCGACAACTTCCACGAGATGCAGCTCTTGAACGGCCTGGCGCAGGCACGCGGTACGAAGCAAAAAGTGCTCGTCCGCCTCTCGCCCGGGATCGACCCTCACACCCACGCACACACGACGACCGGTACGACCGACAACAAGTTCGGCATCCCGATCGCCGCCGGCGGTCAAGGCGAAGCCGCCGTACGCACGGCGCTAGACATGCCCGGCCTCGAGCTGATGGGGCTGCACGTTCACCTGGGCTCGCCGATCTTCGAGCTGGCGCCCTTCGCGAAGGCGGTCGACGTCGTCTACGAGTTCGCGGCGGAGATGAAGAAGAAGTACTCGTTCGAGATGCGGGAGTTCAGCCCGGGCGGCGGCTTCGCGGTCGCCTACACACCGGACGACAACCCACCCGATCCCGACGCCTACGCTGAGACGATCGTGCCGCCTCTGAAGGAGGCCTGCGCGCGCCACGGGCTGCCGGAGCCGCGGCTGACGGTCGAGCCCGGGCGCTCGATCGTGGCGCGGGCGGGCGTGGCGCTGTACACGGTCGGCGCATCGAAGGAGGTGCCGGGCCTGCGGCGCTGGGTATCGGTCGACGGCGGCATGGCGGACAACATCCGGCCGGCGATGTACGACTCGAAGTACGTAGCCGTCGTCGCGAACAAGATGAACGACGAGCGGCGCGAGACGGTGACTCTTGCCGGCAAGTACTGCGAATCAGGCGACGTGCTGATCAAGGACGCGGAGCTGCCGCCGCTGGAGACGGGCGACGTCGTCGCGCTGCCGGCGTCCGGCGGCTACAACCTGGCGATGGCCAGCAACTACAACGCCTCGCTGCGCCCAGCGGTCGTGCTGGCGAACGACGGTGAGGCAAAGCTGATCCGCCGCCGCGAGACGTACGAGGACCTGATGAGCTGCGAAGTCTGGCCGATAGAGTAGGATGTCTGCCGTCCACGCAGTACGCCTCGGCCTTGGAGTATCCGCGCGTCTGCTAACCGCGTTCCTGTGCGGGGTACTGCTGTTCGTTGCGCAGTCCCTGTTCAACATCCATTTTGGACTCGTCGTAGTGGCTCCAGCCGTGATCGCGCTCTTCTGGACCGCAACGGTCGCCGCGACTCCACACGTGAAGATGTCGGGCAGGTTGCAAGCGCTCTCCGGGTTTGGGGGCGTTTTAGCGGCATTCTACTTAGCGACGGTCGCATCTGGGTGATGGGATTAGCGGCGGTGACGAAGAAGACCACAGAGCGCGTCGGGCTTTCCTTCGCCGCAGCGTTATTCGCTGGTGTGACCGGATGGAGCGCGGCGATCGCCGTCGCGCTGCTACTGGCCAGCGCTCCGTTCGTCTGGTTCCTCGTCGGTGCGGGATTCGTCGCGGGCTTGGCCACTGCGTCGTTTTGGCTGGCGCACCGTTCGCGCTATTCGTTTCGCTGGCTGCTTTGGCCCTTGCTGGCTGGGGGCGCAGTCGGCTTTATCGGCTTCTGGTACTGGATCTTTTCAAGGATCGACTGGGCCTGAGCGATGCAAGCCTTCATCGGTAACGAGCGCGCTCTTACCGCCCTCCAGCGGGCCGTCGCTGACGGCGCCACCCAGCACACGTACCTCTTCGTCGGCCCGGAGCACGTCGGCAAGGCCACGCTGGCGAGGTGGCTGGCGCAGGCGCTCAACTGTGACGACGCCGAGCCCCCATGCAACGAGTGCTCCACGTGCACAAGAATCGCCGAGAGCAAGCACGCGGACGTGTTCACGGTAACGGTCGAGCCAACCGCCGACGGGCCGCTGCGAACGGCGATCAGCGTCGACCAGATACGGGAGGTCGGTCGCATCGTGGCGTTAGCCCCGTACGAGGGCCGTACGCGCGTGGTCACGATCGACCCGGCGGACGGGATGACGACGCAGGCGCAGAACGCCTTCCTGAAGACGCTGGAGGAGCCGCCACCGAACGTCGTCTTCGTCCTCATCGCCACGGACGGGGAGGCGCTGCTGCCAACGATACGCTCGCGTTGTCAACGCATGGAGTTACGGCTCGTACCCGTATCCGAAATCGAGGCTG
>JACZRQ010000007.1:0-1726 GCA_022574655.1 Chloroflexota bacterium | reverse complement strand
GACGCCCGGGACTGGCGTTCGCGATGGCGCACGATCCGAAGTACCTCGTGCGTCGCAGCGAGACGATCGAGCAGACGCGGTCGCTGACGACTATGCCGCTCGCCGACCGGATGGACCTCGCTGAGATGCTGGCGGCGCAGTTTCGGGAGGACCGAGAGGCGATGATCGCCCGGTTGAAAGAGTGGCAGGGCTGGTGGCGCGACGTCATGTTCGTACAATCGGGCGTTCCCGGCTCTGTCAGGAACATCGATATGGAGACGGAGCTGGCTGAAGATGCCGAGTCGTGCCCTCCGGAAGCAGTACTCACCTTCGTGAAGGCGCTTGGAGACGCCCGCGAACACCTGCTCGCGAACGTGCAGGCGCGACTGGCGTTCGAGGCGCTGCTGCTTGATGCGCCGCGCAGTGAGACACGCGTCACTCCCGCCTAGCCGAGCACTGCGGTAAGGTGGAAGCGAGCCAATTGATTGCGCAGCCCCAGACGCCCGGAGGGCCTGCCCGCCGACAGGAGAGACCAGTGACCCACCCCAACGCAGACCTGCTAAACAACTCCTACGACGCCCTCGCGCGCGGCGACATCGATGGCGCCGTCACAGACTTCACTGACGACGTGATGTTCAACATCCCGGGCAACAGCCCCCTTGCCGGCGAATACAGGGGGAAGGAGCAGGTGATCGCCTACCTGCGTGGCATGATGGACCGCTCCGGCGGCACCGCCCTGTCAATCACCGTGATCACCGGCGTGTCGTTGACCTCCTGGATTCTTGCCTCCTCATATTGCCGGCGCAACGTGATCAGCACTTCTTGCTTGATGGTCACCTGACGCTGAAGTCGCTCATATTGGACCTCGAGTTGCGGCGAGCCGCGAAACTGCCGGTTCTGCTCGAGGAAACGCCGGAGATCCTCCTCGGTCATGTCATCCGGCAAGGGCTCGGGCTGTGCAAGCTCGGTCGCTCTAAAAATCGCCGCGTAAAAGTCCAGATGCCGCTTGCTGCCGATGGCCGACGCGCTGAGTGCCTTGGCCCATTCCAACAGCAGATTTTCGCAGCCGCCGAAATTTTCGATCATCACCCCCACGACGAATTGATACTCAGCAAGGCTGGCAGCGTTTTTCAGTCGAACGGTGGCCGCCGCGATCTGCCCCACGATCCCCAGCGCCTCCTCCAGCCGCTGCTGCACTGCGCAAGCGCTGGGCGGACCTCCTCCGGCGCGTATACGAGGTCGATCCTCTCGTCTGCCCGCGCTGCGGCGGCGAAATGCACGTGATCGGCTTCATCACCGAACCCGCTCAGATCAAGCGCATCCTGTACGGTGTGCGGGGCGAAGCCCGAAGAACAAACTTCCTTGTCTGAAGCGGGACCCCTATGTCAAGAGCGTTCCGTTGCCTCCTCCCTCAGATCGGTGCGATCTGGCTCTGACGACTCGTCATAGTCGAGACACCGTTGGTCGCTCGGCTCTCATCCGCGAGGTTCCTCACCCTTCTCTTCGCGCTCTCCTGTGGCGAGCCTCGCTCGCCGGCGCAGTATCAGCATGCGATGGTCGGTGGCGCCATCTATCCCACGGTCCTCAACAGCGACCAAGGAACTTCCCGCGCTCACCAGACCCCTGATTCGAACCTGACGAAAAAGAAGCTGCCCTCGGGTGTACTCAGGCCGCGTGTTCGGCCTTGGCCACCTCCACTCCTCCCAGCTTCAATGGGTCATACGCCGAGCCGTCCCTCAAGTTCGCG
>JACZRQ010000154.1 GCA_022574655.1 Chloroflexota bacterium | reverse complement strand
CGGCGCTGGTCGTGCATCTGGAGAGCGGCGAAGACACCGTGATCCTGGAAGGTGTCGCCGAACAGGTCACAGAGCCCTCATTGGTGGGGCGGATCAACGATCTGTACGGCCCGAAGTACGACTGGGCGCAACAGATGCCGGCCTTCTACGTCTTGCGTCCGCACATCGCTATGGCCTGGCTCTGTCGCGGGGGCGGGCCGGCGTCAGAGATCGATTTCAAAGGCACCGCCACCCGCTGGCGCTTCCGCGATGGCTGACGGAGCGGAACGTGAAACACGCCTCATCCATCGCGCTGGACGCACTCGAAGGGCTGCTTGCGCAGATCCGCGAGTTCGACGTGCTGACAGAGCGTAAGCGCGGGGTGTTCTATCGCAAATCGTCCGCCTTCTTGCACTTCCATGAAGACCCAGCCGGCTTCTTTGTCGATGTACGTACCGGCCCGGCATGGAGTCGACTGCCTGTGAACACGGCGAAGGAGCGAAAGGCGCTCCTCTCCACGATTAAGCAGTGGCGTTGAAGCAGCCGCAGTGGTGTATCCCTCAGCCCGCGTCCGTGGTGCTACACTAGATCGTGGCGATGGCTGACGAACCGAACCCGTACCTGATGCAGATCTACCGGCGTGCCTTCGCCGCGCAGGACCCGGCATTGCTCCAGTTGAGCTTCGCTGCCGCCGTGCTCGAGAAGTATCGCGGGGTGGCCGGCTACGAGCTCATCCGCACCGATACCGTCGGGCGGCTGAAGCGAGAGGGCGGCTGGACGATCGATCTTGGTATCGGCGACCTTGGCATCGGCGAGGAGGGTGGCATCGTCCACGCCTGCCTGCGCGATGTGCTGTATGCCCTGCCGGAGGAGGAGCGAGAGCACTGGGCGCAGCACGTCGTGGCGCTGCCGATGAGCCGCACCTTCCTCCAGATGCGCCTGTCGCCGGGTGCGTGTATCGACGACGGCGAGGTGCGGCCGTGGGAGTGACGCGATGCTGAACCTCGATCGCTCGTATGTGGACGAGATCATCGCCCACGCCCGGGAGGACAACCCGAACGAGTGCTGCGGCATCATCGCCGGCACTGACGGTCACGCAGCGAAGCTCTACCGCGCGGTCAACTCGGAGGCGAGCCCGTACCGATACAACGTCGATCCGAAGGACCTGCTGCGCATCTACCGAGATCTCGACGACCGCGGCTGGGACGTGCTCGCCATCTACCACTCACACACCCACACCGAGGCCTATCCGTCGCCGACCGACGTGAGCCTGGCCGCCTGGCCGGAGGCCTACTACCTCATCGTCTCCTTGCAGGACGAGGCGAACCCCGTCCTCCGCGCCTTCCGCATCCAGGACGGCCAGGTCTCGGAAGAAGAGCTGACGGCGGTGTGATGGCTGGCAGCGGGGCTGAGGAATAACGACGAGGAGAGTCGGCCATGAGGATCAAGCTTAATGAAGAACGCACGCGGCGGGTGAACGAGGCCTTCCAAGCCGCGAAGCAGCGCGAAGGTGCGGTCAAGGATCAAGCGCTGTTGGAGTTGGAGGAACCAGACGAGCGTCTGCGCCGCATTGTGCAGGCCGAGGGCCAGTTGGCTCAGGCACAACTATGCCATTGGGGCCTTCCGGCTCAGGCTGTCATCTGGGCCTACCAATCGATAGACAATGCAATGCACGCGGCGCTGTTGGCTGATGGGAAGTCACCGCCGCAGAATCATCAGAGGAAGGTCGGACAGTTCAGCCGTGCGTTCCCAAATTCTGGAAAAAATGGTATGGGGAAAAGGCTCGCCCAGGCGTGCAAGCTCTGGAATAACGTGAGGTTCGACCGAACCGCCGTGTCAAGAGACACTGCTCAAGACCTAGTGCATCTGGCTTACACCATATACGACGAGTGTTCTGAGATCGTGGCCGACCGTATGGGCATAACCGCCTCCGACTTGAGTGACAGATTAGCTGCGATTGTAGACAAGGTCCGCTTGCCGCTAGTGGCGAGATCAGAAGCTGCTGTGGAAGACAGCGAGTATTACTGTATGTCACAAGAGGATCGTCTTGAGAGCATGGGTCTCTCTGGCATGGCGTCCCAGGTTGCACACGGTGGGCGGGATATCTGGCTAGAAATCGTTGCTGATCAGAGGTGGGCGCGGGATCTCATAGAGGAGGATCCTAACATAGCGAAAGAGATCGCCGCGCTGTACAAGTCATTTCATAACATCGTGACAGCTCTCTTCGTCAAACGAGTGGCGGAGAAGTTCGAGTCCGACCCAGAAATTCTCAACAAGCCGGACCTCATTTCCGCGAGTGACTTCAACCTGACTTGTGTCATTAGTTACGCCGGACTCGCAACGATGGATACTATGCTACGGATGATGTCTGCTACAAGTACGGCCAGTGCTGGCGGAGCTGCCTAACGGCGGTGGTCAATGGTGCCGGTGTCCACGTCCTCCCTCACCATCGGCCCGCGCACCTTCGTCTGGGGCGAGCGGACGTACCTGATGGGCGTGCTCAACGTCTCGCCGGAGTCGTTTTTTAGCGACGGCTCCGCCGACGTGGAGGCGGTCGTCGACCGCGCTCGC
>JACZRQ010000081.1 GCA_022574655.1 Chloroflexota bacterium | reverse complement strand
ACTAGGTAACAGTGGGAAATGGTAGGCCCGGTGGGATTCGAACCCACGACTCCCGGATTAAAAGTCCGGAGCTCTAACCACTGAGCTACGGGCACAACCGATAGAATCGTAGCGGATGAGCGAGGCCAGAGAACTTGGCCCATCGTCGACAGACGCAAACTGCCACTCGCCCCTTCCAGTTCCGCTCCTTGAAGCTGTAACCTGAACCCACACCATCTCCGGGAGGTACACGCCCATGCCCTGTTCAGACACCCACTTCGTCCCCATCCTCGACGAAATCCGCGCTCAAGACACCGACAACCCGCCGCCTGAGCCGAAACCCCGCAACTGGGGCGGCCGCCGCCCCGGCTCCGGCGCTCCCAAAGGCAACCTCAACGCACTCAAGCACGGCCGCTCCTCCAGGTACTACAAGGAGCTAATCGAAACCCTCGCCGACATTCCCGAGGCCCGCGACGCCCTCATCAGCATCGCCCGTCGCCAGCAGCGCATGAAGAAGAAGGCCGAAGCCGGCGCCTCCGCCCTCCTCTCCCAGCTCCTCGAGCGCGTCGGCGACATCGTCCTCAACCCAGAATCCAATCAAATCAAATCCAATCTGGGAAACCGGTCCCTCCCCCGTACAGAACCACCCGAATTTTGTGAAAAACGCGAAATCCAATCAAACTTTCGCCGCCAAAAGCGCAACCCAATCAAACGTACGACGGGGCGTAGGGGCGACCCCTGCGGTCGCCCGGGGAGGGGTGCTTAGGACCGTGACCGCGCTGCTAGACCAGGCTCGCCACGAAGTCGCCCATCTCGGCCGTGCCCATCCCCTGGGTCATGGCGGAGACACCGGTGTCAGCGACGCTGCCCAAGAACTGGTAGACGTGTGCAGTGGTGAACGAGCCCGGATCTGCTGGCAGTCCCTCGTCCGCCACTATCCTCACAAAAACTCCTAGAGTCTCCTTGTAGGAGCGAACGGTTTCACTCGACTTGCCCTCGATCCGGCATGACGTTAGATATACGTCTAAGAGTGGCGATAGGGCCATTTTCGTTTTGGTTCCGGCCATTGGTGGTGTCCTCCTCGTCGTGGACATCAACTCACTCTGTTGCCGACGAAAGTCAAGTCTTTCCTGGCGCAGCGATGACCTTGTGCTTGGAAGATACACCTAGTCCACGCAGCTAGGGTTCGCAGTTTTCGGCCCTGTCAGGCATGCAGCTAGTGACAATTAGGTGCACAACAGGCTGCCGATGATCCACAGCGTCTAACTGGGGATCAGTTGTTCTTTCGTGCCTGCCCGGCACCGCAGTCTCCGTGCGTAGGGACGATCGCCACTCGACAGAGCCCAGATCTTCCAGGCAACGGCACCGGCCCTCTCGTTGTGATGACGTGGTGGCGGTGAACAAACGATCACGATGGCCGGTTATGTTGTTATGATTGACCCCAGACTACGGCCCCAGACATACCGGATAGGAAGTCGTCATGTCGCTCGACTTCAACGCGTATTCTAAAGAGAACCAGCTGAACCCGTACCCGGCGTACGATCGTCTGCGCCGAGAGTCACCCGTCTATTACGGTGACTGGGGAAAAGACGGAAAGTTCTGGGTCCTCACTCGTTACGAGGACATCGACGGGGTCTTGCGGAATGCCAAGGACTTCCCGAACTCGTTGGGACCCGGCCTAAAGGGGATGACGGACGATGGCCGGCCGTTCCTGGTCCTCAATGGCATCGATCCACCCGACCACACACGCATCCGCCGCGTCATCGCCCCCTTCTTCACACCGCGCGCGGTTGAGTCGAAGGAGCCGTTGGTACGGGATGTCTGCAACGACGTCATCAACTCGATCCTGGCGAGCGGTAACAATCCCTTCGACCTGATCGCCGAATATGCGAACCCCATTGCCTCCGCGGTGATCTTCGATATGCTTGGCGTCCCCGTTTCGCTCCGCGAGCGCTACAAAGCTTGGACCGAGGATTACATTACCGTGCAGGGCGGTCAGGGTGGGGAAAAGGAGAAAGTGAACTTTCGTGACTTCTACGACGACGCTTTCCTCCTGATGGAGGAGCGCCGCCGAAACCCTGGGCCGGATCTGATTAGCGTGATGGTGAAGGCGGTTGACGACGAGGGCCTCATCTCCGAGCAGGAAGCCCACGACAACGTCATGGTGATGTTTGTGGCTGGAATGGAGACTACCGAAAAGCTAATCGGCAATGCGGTCGTGGCGCTCGTCCAGAATCCCGACGAGTACGCCAAGGTGTTGGAAGACCGCTCCCTCATTGGCTCGCTTATCGAGGAGACATTACGCTACGACACGTCTGCGGTGAGCATCATGCGGACGGCCGCCCTCGACGTGGAGATCGGTGGACAGCTCATCCGCAGGGGCGAACGCCTGATGCTCGTCCTCGGCTCGGCCGGACGAGACCCCGATCAGTTCCCAGATCCCGACCGCTTCGACGTCGAGCGCAGCCCCAACGACCACATCGGCTTTGGGGAAGGGCCTCATGCCTGCCCCGGAATGTGGCTGGCCCGCATCGAGACTCGGGTCGCCGTGGAAACACTGCTCGACCGGATGCCCAGCCTTAGCCTCGATCCCGGTCAGTTCGACGAAAGCAACCGGCTTCAATCGACCATCAACAGAGGTTTCCTGCACCTGGAAGTCCAGTTCGACCCGGCGCTGGTGAGCAAGAGGACGACCGCATAGCCTCCTATTGGCGACGGCGCTTTTCCACGGGCTATGGAGTGAGAGTAGTTATCTGTGGTTCGCGCAAACGGAGGAGTCCGCATGGTGGTTTGATGTAGGTTATTCATCTGAACCGGTGTCCGGGAACCTCAACTGCAACAGAGTCCCTGCCCTGATTCGTCTTGACCAAGACTACGCGCCCTGGCGCTGGCGCAATTGCGACACCGGGTGCGCGGATTCTTTGGACGATCGCCACAGGACAGAGCCCAGATCTTCCAGGAGACGGCACCGGCCCTGCTTTGTCGTGGTGATGTGCTGGCGGTGAGTAAACGACCACGATCGACGGTGATGTTGTTATGATTGACCCCGGATTACGGCCTGACCCAGAGATACCGGATGGGAAGTAGTCATGTCACTCGAATTCAACGCGTATTCTAAGGAGAACCAGCTAAACCCGTACCCGGCGTATCATCGTCTGCGCGAGGAGGCGCCGGTCTACTACGGCGACTGGGGCAAGCAAGGGAAGTTCTGGGTCCTCACTCGTTACAAGGACATTGATAGGGTGTTGCGGAACGCCAAGGACTTCCCGAACTCGCTGGGACCCGGAACCAAGGGGATGACAGACGATGGCCGGCCGTTCTTGGTCCTCAACGGCATCGATCCACCCGACCACACACGCGTCCGCCGCGTCATCGCGCCCTTCTTCACACCGCGCGCGCTTGAGTCGAGGGAGCCGTTGATACATGACGTCTGCAACGACGTCATCGACTCGATCCTGGCGAGCGGTAACAATCCCTTCGACCTGATCGCCGACTATGCGAACCACATCGTGTCCGCGGTAATGTTCGACATGCTTGGGGTCCCGTCGTCGCTCCGCGAGCGCTACAAAGCTTGGACCGAGGACTACAACCGCGTGCAGGGCGGTCATGCTGGGGAGAAGGAGAAGGCGAACTTTCGGGACTTCTACGACGACACTTACCTCCTGATGGAGGAACGCCGCCGAAACCCTGGGCCGGATTTGATCAGCATCCTGGTGAAGGCGGCGGACCACGAGGCCCTCATCTCCGAGCAGGAAGCCCACGACAATATCATGGTGTTGTTCGTGGCCGGACTGGAGACTACCGAAAAGCTAATCGGCAATGCGGTCGTGGCGCTCGTCGAGAATCCCGAGGAGTACGCCAAGGTACTGGAGGACCGCTCCCTGGTTCGCTCGCTCGTTGAGGAGACGCTACGCTACGACGGGTCTGTGTTGAACGTCATGCGGACGGCCGCCGTCGACGTGGAGATCGGCGGACAGCTCATCCGCAAAGGCGAACGCCTGATGCTCGCCCTCGCCTCGTCCGGCCGGGATCCCGATCAGTTCCCCGATCCCGACCGCTTCGACGTCAAGCGCAGCCCCAACGACCACCTTGACTTTGGGGAAGGACCTCATGCCTGCCCCGGAATGTGGCTGGCCCGCATCGAGGCTCGAGTCGCCGTTGGAACACTGCTCGACCGGATGCCCGGCTTTCGCCTCGATCCCGCTCAGTTCGACGACAGCAACCGGTTTCAATCGATCATCAACAGAGGTTTCCTGCGACTGGACGTCCATTTCGACCCGGCGCTGGCGAGCAAGAGGACAACCACGTAGCTCCATATCGGCGACGCCCTAGACGCGGGCCAGCCTCGGCTGGTGAAAGCGATGACCTCCGCGGCGCTATTCTCTCGGCGATGGAGTGAAAGTAGTCGAATCTTCTGAGACTGGATGACTGCATGAGTCGCAGATCGTATGCTATATGATCGGTGTATCAGCGCTCTACCCTCCGAGCAACAAGTTCGACCTCGAGTACTAGATCAACAACATCCTGAGGATCTGCTAGGATGAGCGGCTACACAACCGACGGCGCGGACTTCGCTCACTCCCGCGACCGGCGAAATGCGAACACGAGCCCGCCGAGAACCGCCAGCGTCGCCACAGTGGCAATCGGAACGATCACCCAGATCTGTGAGTCGCCACCATCCGAAGTTGCCACGCGGGCGTGGTCAGTGGGTGAGGTCCCGTCCGCAGTGCGAGCATCTCCCGCCGGCAATGTCGGGCTCGCCTCGGCGGTCAGCGTTGGCCCAACCGCCGCGGGCGTCTGCTGCGCCTGAACTAGAATGCTAGCGCGCATAGCGATCGGATGAAACTCGCAGTAATACGCATACTCTCCCGGTTCGTCGAATGTGAACGCGAACGTCTCACCGGCAAGGAGCTTCCCAGAGTCGAAGATCGGCGAATCGAGGGGATCGTCACAGGGACTGCCACAGAACGTCACCGTGTGACCGGCAACCCCCTTCCGTGTAGTCCCAGAGGACGTGTCTCCTTCCGATATGGCTGTTTCACAGGCGCCCTCAGACGATCTGTCACAAAAGAAGACTTCGCCGACATCGACGGTCGTGACTTCTTGGGAGGCGGCGAGGCCAACGTCGAGCGCGCCCATCAGAACAACGAACGCCACTATAGAGATTCGGCGCAATGCGTGCTTCTTGGGGACGGCCCGGACAGGGCCATCCCAAGCGTGATACCTAGCGTGCGCGACGCGCCAGCAGGCCCATCGTCGCTCCGCCGATAACGGCGAGAGCGCCCGCGGCCGTCAGCACATAGACCAGCGACAGCGATTCACGGCTTGTAGCCGGGTTGCCGCCGGTGCTCGGCACCTCGGCGGAGCTGGTCGGTATCTCGCCGCACGAAACGTAGGCGCCGATCTGCTCGCCATCTCTGTGCACGTTGATCGCGAAGCCGCCGCTCTGCAGCGACTCCAGCGTCGCATCGATCACCGTCGTCGACGCACCATCCACGACGTTGGTCAGCGGATACGCCACGTCGGCCAGGCTACCGGCGCCGCAGGCGCCGGCGTGAACGTGGGCGGGCTGCTCGACTATCGCGCCGTTAGGACTCGTATCGATGCTGATGACGACCTCTGTCTGGCTCCCCATCGCCGTAAGAGTCGCCGTACCCGACTGCTCTCCACCGCCGTCTGGACCGATCGTCGGACCCATCGTCACTGTGACAAGGGACTGGGCCGAAGCCGATCCGTCGCTGCTGACTAGGACTGAGACCACAACTATCGCTAATACTGGCACAAGGATCAGCGCGGTTACACCTGGACGCATATCGACCTCCTTGGGACCGAACTGATTCAACTCTAAAGCAGTGCTTACGATCGCGAAGACCAGTTGGATTCATACCCCCACCCGGCTCCTAAGCGGTGGTCGCCACCCGCGTCGTCACCCCCTGCAGCCGACGCCCCAGCTCCCTAAGGGGCCTAGGACTGTTAACGACCGTAGCCGCTAACTGCAGTGTTCAACGAAGCATTCGACCGTTCGGCCGCGCTCCTGGCGGATTCGCAGTGTTCATACCTCGCCTACGTGAAGTGGCTTGACCCCGTCGTCAAGATCAACCTCGAAAGGGACAAGCATTCGTGCGGTCATGTTGTAGTAGCCCACGGTGATCGCAAGATCGATGATTTCGTGCAGGGAGAGATGTGCGCCCGTACGAGGCGGCGTAGACGTAGACTATTCCAGGGTTGAGCTGCAGTACGTCTTCGACCCAAAATCCCAGCGATTCAGCGATCCCGGGGCGGTAGTTCTGATACAGAACGTCGACCGACTGGATCAGGCGACCGAGCGCCTCTCGTCCAAACGGCTTCTTCAGGTTGAACGCGACGCTCTCTTTGCCGATGTTCAAGGGAGACGCGGAGCTGGCGAGACCAAACCATCCAAGTCGGACACGGGCGGCGTGTTTCAATGCCCGAGAATCCGAAAAGCAAGTCTGGCACGCCACCATCAGCGCGGGCGACGCCAGCCGAACGGGCGGTGACGATGGTGTGGCCGTGGTAGGGCGGCCTAGTGAGCGCGCTGTATGGTTCCGAGAAGCCCGTATTTGCTAGCGCGTCGACATATTCGAGCGTCGATCGGGGAATGATCGTAGGGAGATCGTTTTAAACTGCGAGCATCCCTCCATCCAGAATGTGGGAAGCGCCAGTGCACCATGCTGAGTCATCGGAGGCCAGGAAGAGCGCTAGCTGGGCGAACTCTTCCGGGGTCCCAAGCCGTCCCATTGGCGTCCTCGATTCGAGGTACTGCTGCATGCCTTCGTTCGAGGCCATGAACTGTCGAACCATCGGCGTCACAACCGTCCCGGCGCAGATCACGTTGACGCGAATCCCCTGTTTTGCGCACTCAAGGGCCGTGGTCTTTGTAAGAATCACGATGCCACCCTTCGCGGCGCTATAGGCGGGAAGCCCGGGGAACCCGACCACACCGGAGTTGGAAGAGTTGTTGATAATCGATCCGCCGCCGGTTTTGAGCATCGCGGGGATGCCGTACTTCATCCCGAGAAAAGTCCCTTTCAGGCTAGTATCGACAACGGCGTCCCAGTTCTCTTCAGTACACTCAGTCGTCGGCGCGGTATCCCCACTGATGCCGGCGTTATTGAACAGCACGTGAAGCCCACCGTAAGTGTCAACGGTTGCCCGCACCATCGCCTGGACGTCTTCTGTCTTGCATACGTCCGCCTTGACGAACATCGCGGTGCCACCTTGTCGGGCGATGTCATCCGCGATCGTCGAACCTCTCTCCACGTTCCGGCCCGACACAACCACCGTCGCCCCTTCCGCTGCGAACAGCCTTGCGGTCACTTCGCCGATTCCACTCGTTGCGCCGGTAACGAGCGCGACCTTCCCGTCCAGCTTACCCATGTGGGAGCTTGTCGCGAAGAGTGACCTCGCTTCCGTAGGACGAGCCACTTCCCTGGCGGTTGAAACGGCTACTCGTCATAGACAGGAAGCGCTATGCCTGCAGTCCAGGCACCGTCTACCGGAATCGCTGTTCCCGTGACGTACGAGGAGGCGTCGCTCGCCAGGAAGAGCGCTACGGATGCGATCTCTTCTGGCTTCGCGACGCGGCCGGTTGGCTGGGCTGCGCTGGCTTCTTTCTGGCCCATCTCAGTGTCTCCATATATCCGTATAGTCATCCCCGTCCAAACCGCTCCAGGGCAGATCGCGTTTACGCGGATGTTCTGGGTCGCGTACTCTAGCGCAGCCGTTTTGGTCACGAGGATCACGCCTGCCTTAGCGGCGCAGTAGGCCACAGTCCCGGGGATGCCCTGAAACCCAGCGATGGAGGACGTATTGATGATCGATCCACCGCCGGTCTCTAACATCGCAGGTATGCCGTATTTGACTCCCAGGAAAACGCCCTTCAGATTAACTGCCACTACCTGATCGAAGAGTTCGGCACTACATTCGGCGATCGACGCTTCGCCGAGGATGCCCGCGTTGTTGTAGAGGACATCCAGGCGTCCGAAGTTGGACAGCGCCACATCTATCATCGACTTGATGTCGGCTTCTTGCGTGACGTCGACGTGGGCAGCGACCGCGTCGCCGCCCAGATCGCGGATCTCACCCACCGTCTCCTCCTCCGCGCCGCTTACGTCGGCGACTACGATCTTCGCCCCTTCTCGGGCAAAGCGAATCGACGCTACCTTACCCATTCCGGAACCAGCGCCGGTGATTACGGCTACTTTGTTGTCGAGCATTCCCATGGGGTACCTCCTAGCCCCGATTGTTGGGTTGATCCGGGATCCGTGTCAATCTCCACACGTTGCGGCCAAGGCAGAAACGATCCCATACAGCGATACTCGTGGCTGTCAGTGCGGTGTGCCTCGTCCCGCGAGAGGCAGACGCCCTCGCTCTTTTCTTGCTACGCTTGCCATATTCGCCGATTGGGCGAAGGTTCGGAGGACCTGGATGCCAAAACTCAAAGCTGAACAACTCAGGCTGATTGGGGCGAGGATCTTTGAGGCGGCGGGCGCATCTGTTGAAGAAGCGCAGATCGTCGCCCGTCTACTAGCGAACGCCAATCTGGTCGGTCACGATTCGCATGGCGTCATCCGCATTCCGCAATACGTACATTCGATCGAAAGCGGAGACATAGTCCTCGGTGCGCCGGTCGAGATCGTTCGTGAGAACCCATCCACCGCCGTTGTCGACGGGAACTGGGGGTTCGGACAGGTCATCGCCTCCAGAGCCATGGAGATCGCCATCGAGAAAGCAGGCGATACCGCGGTGAGCTCCGTTTCCGTCCAAAACTGCAATCACATCGGGCGTTTGGGGGACTACGCGATGATGGCAACTGAACGCGAGATGATTGCGATCGTGGTGGCGAACAATCACGGCGCCGGCCGAAACGTGGCCCCCTGGGGCGGACGTGAGCGACGGCTGTCGACCAACCCGATCTGCGTTGGAATCCCGACCGGCCCCCGCGGCGCGGTCACGTCCACGCCGATTGTCCTGGACATCACGTCGAGCGTCGTCGCCGAAGGGAAGGTTCGTGTCATGCGCAATCGTGGAGAGCCGGTTCCGGCAGGCTGGATTATCGATGCAGAAGGCAATCCTAGCACCGATCCGAACGATCTATACGGACCACCGCAAGGTGCAATACTACCGCTTGGTGATCTCGTTGGGCACAAGGGTTTCGGACTGGGTTTGGTGATCGACATCTTGTCAGGTGGGCTCAGCGGAGCCGGCTGCAGTCGGCCAGACGCGACGCGGATCGGAAACGCGATATTGATGACTGTGTACAACATCAGCAGCTTTGTCTCGACTGAAGCGTTCTATCGGCAGGTTAGCGATCTTGTCAGCTACGTAAAGTCTTCGTCGCTCGCGCCGGACTTTGATGAGGTTATCGTCCCTGGCGAACCCGAAGCGCGACTCGCCGCAGAGCGGGGCGAGAACGGGATCTTTGTGGAAGACGAGACGTGGAGCCAGATTGTGGCGAGCGCAAAGAAGTTGGGTGTTCAGTTAGCCGGGATTATACCGAGTGTCAAGGACATCGATGAAGCGCGATGAAGGAGAACAACTTGCTAATCTCCGCGCGAATGACCGAAGCGACTCGAAACTGGCTGTCGTCACTCGATCCTAAGCAGCACGTGAAGGCGTCGTTCGCCTTCGAAGACGCCCGGGAGCGAAGTGACTGGGCGTACTTCCCGCGGGACCACCGCGGACTTCCTCTGCTCGAACAGGACGGACGGCAGCAGAAGCTGCTCCACGCGCTCCTAGCGTCGACGTTGAGCCTCCCTGCGTACGCAAAGGCGACGGCCATCATGGCGCTAGAGAGCGTATTGAACGAACTCGAAGGGCGTCAGCTCGATACGCTTCGCGACCCTGGACGTTACTTCCTCAGCGTTTTCGGCTCGCCCGGCGATGAGCGGTGGGGTTGGCGCTTTGAGGGCCACCACGTGTGTTTGAACTGCACCGTTGCCGACGGCAAGATCGTGTCCTCAACGCCGATCTTCCTCGGTGCAAACCCAGCCGAGGTGACTCGGGGCGATGCGGCGGTGATCCGGCCGTGCGGTGAGGAGGAGGAGGCTGCCCGAGCACTGCTGTCGTCGTTGAACGAAGACCAGCACGCGGAGGCGGTGATCTGCGAGGTCGCTCCGCCCGATTTCGTTCTCTCCAACGCACCGCTCGTGCCAGATACATGCTCGGCCGGTAAGGCACCTGGCGCCTCCCCATCCGTCCTCGGGCTGTTCAAGAACACGACGCCTGACGCGAACGAAGCAGTGCGCTTCGAACGAGACAAGCCCAAGGGCCTGCCAGCGTCTCGGATGAACGCCTCCCAACGAACGCTGCTTTCGGACCTGATCGACGTGTACGTGTCGCGCTTGGCGGCACCCCTGGCCGAGGTCGTACGAACCAGCATAGCCATCGCGGGAGTACACTTCGCATGGGCCGGTGAGACCGAGAGAAGGCGGCCGCACTACTACCGGCTGCAGGGATCTTCGTTTCTCGTCGAGTACGACAACACACAGAACGACGCGAACCACGTTCACGCGGTTTGGCGCGATCCGGACCTCGACTTTGGCGGCGACGCCTTGCGGGAGCACATGAAGCTGGATCACGACCCTGTCTGAAGGAACTCCGGGGAGCGGTTCAGGCTTACGGAGGTCCTCTTGCGGACGTCCTATGGAGGATGGCGCTGAGAGAAGGGCTCAGCGTCACTAAGCAGACCGCGCCCTCCGGCGGCGAACGAAGACCACTGCAGCCTGAGTCAGGGACAAGATCGCAAACCAGCTGGTGCCCAGAGAGAATACCGGGTCGCCGATATCTATAGCATAAGCAAACAGAATCAGCTCGCCGACGCCTAGGAATGCTAGAGCGGCGATGCTGATGCCCTCGACGCTGGGCGCCCGTACGGCTCGCCACAACTGCAACGGTGGCCACACCATGACGGATAGCTGCGCAGCGAGCCCTACCCAGACCACGGATACTCAGACATCACTTTCGGTCGCTATCGGGGCCAGGCGACGGCGAATCAGCACGACTGCGACTTGGGCCAGGGTCAGGGCCGCAAACCAGCCCGACCCAAAGGAGAAGACGGGGTCGTTGATGGATACGGCGTAAGCAAAGAGGAGCACGTTGCCGAATCCCAAGAATCCTATCGCGGTAATGCTGACGCCCTCGACGCTGGGGGCCCGTAGGACCCTCCACAGCTGCAGGGGAGCCCAGACTGACAGTAAGATCTGCGCTGTAAGCCCAGCGTAAATCATAGGCTATGCTGGATGTGAGATACGACAACGAGAGAGAGATGGAAGTTGACCATCGTGTGTCCTACGTGCTAACGGCCGCCGAATCGCTTAGCTTTGGCATCACCTCGTTCGCCAACAATCCAAGCGACTCCTTCCATGGTTCCGGGGAGTCGCTATAGTCATAGGTTAGCAATAGCAACGTGCCAAAATCGCCCGTCCGCTCGACGAACTCCTCCAGCTTCTCCGTCACGGTGGATGGGGATCCGACGATCCAAGTGTGCTCGGCTAAGTACTCAGGAGTAACGTCGGAGTCGGCGATGTCAGGGCTGTGCTTGAAGAGGTCTGTCCAGTGGAACTCCTGGTAAAGCGGGAGCCAGGCTCGGCGATAGCTATCTCCCATAGCACCTTCGACGGCCCAGCGCATCGCTTCTTCGTCGGTCTCCGCAACGAACACGTCCCTTAATATGCGCCAGTCTCTACGATCGGCGATTCGACCGGCGCTCCGCGCGCCGGCCTCAACGGCTTCCCAATGCCCGTCCAGGTAAGTGGGGTTTAGATTCAGGCTCATCGGCATTAGCCCGCGCCGGCCAGCTTGCCTCAAAGTATCGGACTTTGCGCTGAACGCGGCTACACCAATGGGCGGATGTGGTTGCTGAAACGGCTTTAGGTGCGGGCCCAGCACACCGTGCAACGTCTCTGGCTGGTTTACTCGCCAGTACTTGCCCCTGAACTCGAACGGCTCGTCCTCAGTCCAGAGCCTGATCATGATGTCGAGCGCTTCCCACATCATCTCCCTATTCGTCTCTTCGACATCGAACAGCTTGAGGTCGGTTGGTATGCCGCCGGCGCCGATACCGAGCATGAAGCGCCCTTGAGCGAGGTGATCGAGGAACGCAACGCGATGAGCCAGTTCGGCTGGGTGGTGGTATGGGAGCAAGTGCGAGCCGGGCGCCAGCGTGATCTGCTTCGTCCTGGTCAGCGCCTGCGCTATCAGTAGATCAGGAGCCGGGCAGGGCTCCCAGGGACTAGTGAAGTGCTCGCCGATCCAAGCCTCGCTGTAACCGAGTTCGTCTCCCCACTGGATCATGTCGAGATCCCACTGCGCGCCCGTGTAGACATCCTGCTCGGGCGGGTGGCAAGGCATGAGAAACAATCCCAACTTCATACTGGTCTCCTCGTCCTCAGTCGCGAGTCTGTTAGTATAATGCGGTCTCGACCGACCCGTCGGTTAGATTAAACGCGAGGCCCCTGGGAATGTCAACGGGAGCGACACCGATAGCGGGGGACAAGATGCCTTCCCGTTGTGGGCAAAGGAGGAGAACATGGGACGCTTGGACAACAAGGTAGCTATTATCACTGGAGCCGCGCACGGCATCGGCCGTACTACTGCGCTACTGTTCGCCTCTGAAGGGGCTAGGGTCGTCCTGGCGGATCAAGACGAAGCCGCGGGCGAGGCATCAGCAGCAGACGTACGTTCTGCCGGCGGAGAGGCAACGTTCGTGCGTGTCGATGTCGCGAGCGCGGAGGACATGCAAGGACTAGCGCGCGAGGCAGATGAGACGTACGGGAGTATCGATGTCTTGTTTAACAACGCGGGAATCGAAGGAGATACCCAGTCTTTTACGGCGGAGTGCACCCTTGAGAAGATGTGTCGAGGCCGCTTCTGAGTAGCGTGCAAGGGGCGTAAAGACACCAGGCACCGCCGCAATGCCTCGGACGCCGCTTCCTCCTCGCCAAAGCCATGAAGGAGGGCTAGTTGATCTCAATGCCGGCAAAGGGGGTCTAGCGGAAGGACAGAGGGGCAATTTAACGACGAATTGAGGGGGTGAGCCTACACTGGTGCCGAGGGACAGAATCGAACTGTCGACACCGGCATTTTCAGTGCCGTGCTCTACCCCTGAGCTACCTCGGCAGGCAGTTTCAATATTAGAGCGGCCCCTCGGAAGCTGTCA
>JACZRQ010000080.1:9488-13189 GCA_022574655.1 Chloroflexota bacterium | reverse complement strand
TCGACAGCGGCGAGAATCTGAACTGGATTCAGCGCACGGCGGGCTCGACCCAAGAGTTGTTCTACCGCTGGATCCTGCCCTCGCGCGACCGGTTCAACGCCGCCATCTGTGTTGGCACCTGCGCGCTGTACAGACGCAAGGCTCTCGAAGCCACCGGCGGATTCGCCCAGATCATCGCCAACGAGACCGACGCCATCGACACCGTGGACGCCGACCTCACCCTAGACGGACTACGTCTGATCCACGAACGCAATCGCGATTAGCCTATACTTGAGGGAGCCATGTACAACCTTACTGGGCGTAACATTGTTCTCGGCGTTACCGGCAGCATCGCCGCTTACAAGGCGGCTGACCTTGCCAGCAAGCTTACACAGGCCGAATGCTCGGTCGACGTCATAATGACGCCCGAAGCGGCCAAGTTCATCGCGCCGCTGACGTTTAGCAGTGTCACGGGCAGGCCCGCCTACGCCAGCATGTGGGACGCCGCTTCGGCTGTCACCGAGGCTCACGTTGCTCTGTCCCGCCGGGCAGACCTCTTGGTCATAGCTCCCGCGACCGCGACCACTTTGGCGAGGTTTGCCGCCGGTTCCGCTGAGGACCTGGTCAGCCTGACCGCTCTTGCCACCCGCGCCCCGATTCTGATCTGTCCCGCCATGGACCCCAACATGTTCGAGCACCCCGCCGTGCAAGCCAACGTTGAAACACTAAAGGCGAGAGGCGTGTACTTCGTCGGACCGGATGAAGGTCGGCTCGCCTCCGGTCAGATGGGGGTGGGGCGACTCAGTGAAGTTGAGACCGTTATGGGGGCAATTAGATTTGTCCTTGGTCGGGGCGGTGACTTAGCAGCAAAAAAGATCGTCGTCACCGCAGGCGGAACTCGCGAACAAATCGACCCTGTTCGCTACGTCGGCAACTACTCCTCTGGCAAGATGGGCTTCGCCGTCGCCGCCGCCGCCCGGGATCGTGGCGCCGACTCCGTCCTCATCACCGCGCCGACCGAGCTGGCCGATCCCTACGCCGTCGATGTCATACGGGTCAAGAGTGCGATGGAGATGCGCGACGCCGTCGCGGAGCAGTGCGCCCGAGCCGACGCCCTGGTGATGACCGCTGCCGTCGCCGATTATCAGCCCGCCGAAGCCATCGGTGAAAAGATCAAGCGAGAGGGCCGTGACTCGCTGACGATCTCGCTGGTGAGGACTCCGGACATCCTCAAAGACCTGTCAGCAGACGAAGGGCTGATCAAAGTCGGGTTCGCCGCCGAGAGCAACGACCTTCTTGAGAATGCGCGCAAGAAGTTGAAGAGCAAAGGCGTGGATCTGATCGTAGCCAACGACATAACCGCCGAGGGCTCAGGTTTTGGCGCGGACACGAACCAGGTGACTCTGCTGGACAAGAGTGGTGCCGAAGAGGAGCTTCCACTGATCGGCAAGTACGAGGTAGCGTCCCGTATACTTGACAGAGTAGTCTCCCTGATAGAAACTCGGCAGCGCTAGCAACCGACGACCTTGCACCCGTCCTGCAGGAGATTTACATGCCTAACGGATTCAGCTTAGAGAAATTTGCAAGCCACCCGTTCTACGAAGAGGTGAACCGGCGTCTCGTCACATTGACGCACCTCAGACCCGGCGAGCAGGTCGTTGACCTCGGCTCCGGCACTGGCGCAGTCACCCGGCTGCTCGCCGAGCAGGTCCGTAACGAAAGTGGTCAGGTCATCGCCGTAGATCCCTCGGACTCCGCCATTGAAGTCGCCCGTCGCAACCTCGAGAACCTCGGCGACGTGGTCATCCGTTTCGTCCAGGGCAGCGCCGAGCGGCTCTCCCAGCTCGTGAAGCTGCCGGTCGATGCCGTCTTCTTCTGCAACGCCTTTCACCTCGTTCACGAAAAGGAACAAGTCCTCAGGGAGATCAGAGAGACGCTCCGGAAGGAAGGTACCTTCTCCTTCAACACCTCGTTCTACCAGGGTGCCGAGCCCCCGGAGTCCCAGCGCTTCTACAAGCGGTGGATGCTCCGTGCCATGCGCTTCCTGCGCGACGAACACGGAATTTCGCCTGACCGGACCAAAGTTGAGGCCAGGATACGGCTGACCGAAGAAGAGTACGTGACCCTCTTGAGCCAGAACGGATTCCAGATTCGCGATCGAGAGGTAGTCACAGTCCAAATGCCACTCAAGAGCTTCGAGGACATCAGCGAGTACAGCCTCTGGATAGAGGGAGTGCTGCCCGGCGTTCCGCTGGAGTTGGGCGCCGAGGCTCTCAAGCACGGCGCTCGTGAAGCCTTCGAAGAGCTAGGTTTGGAGTCGTCTCCCCGCAACTGGTTGCTTGTAGTCGCAAATCGAGTCTAATTCTCTGGACATGCCCTTAACTGCCCCATAGGAGGTCGCAATGGAAGACTCCGTCGATACCGGTGAAAAAGTTCTCAACGTCGTCTTGGACCGGATCAAGACATCGGGCCGAGTCGAGATCATCTACGGCGAGAGCCGCGAAATGCACGGAAAGACCATCATACCTATCGCCGCCGTGGCGTACGGCTTCGGTGCCGGCGCTGGCAGTGGCTCCGGCGTTGATCACAGCCTGAACGGCGGCGGTGGCACCGGCACCGGCGGCGGTGGTGGCGGTGGCGGCGCCGTGCGCGTCCAGCCCGTCGGCGTGCTCGAAGTCACCGACGACGAGACACGATTGGTCCCGATCATGGACTGGACCCGAATCATCACCACCGGCCTCACCTTCTTCGGTGTCTGGATGGTCGTCCGAGCGATCTTCAAACGCTGATACCGTCGCTCCGCCCTAGGTAGAATCGTTATCCGCGCCGCATACGCCTGCGCAGAGAGTGTAGCCTTGCGCGTCGTCTGCCACGTCGCGATGACGACGACCCAACGGAGGAACCGTGACTATCGAAATACGGCCCATTACATCAGAAGAGTTCGAAGCGTTCGCACGCGCCGGCTCCAGCTCCTTCGGCGAAGCCCGCGTCGAGCACATCGAAGATGAACGCGCCCTGCTGGATTTCGATAGGACGCTCGCGGCGTTTGAGGGTGAAGAGATCGTGGCGACGGCAGCAATCCTCGATTTCGAACTGTCGGTGCCGGGAAACCAGCTTCCGGCGGCTGGAGTTAGCTGGGTGTCCGTTATGCCGACCCACCGGCGGCAGGGCCTGCTGACCCGAATGATGGAACGGCAGTTGAGCGATGTTCGTGAGCGGGGCGAATCGATCGCCGCACTCTGGGCCTCCGAAAGCATCATCTACGGCCGCTTCGGCTACGGCGTCGGTGCTCTCGGCGTCGACCTTCGCATCGACCGCGCCTTCGCCAAACTGGCACACGGCGTCGACGCACCTGGTCGCTGCCGAATGGTCTCGCGGGAAGAAGCCCTGTCCACTTGGCCTGGAATCTATGCCGGCGTCGCTACGGGCCAACCCGGAATGTACTCGCGATCGGAGAAATGGTGGAAGCACCACAGCCTGCGCTACGAGGATCCTGAGAAAGCCAAGGAAGCGACGTTCTACGTGCAGTACGAAGAGGGAGGCCGGCCGCTTGGCTACGCCCGCTACACCACCAAGCCGGACTGGCAGGACAGCCTGCCGGACGGAAAGCTCAACGTGGAAGAACTCGTCTCCGCGACAGATAGCGCCTACGCTGCGCTCTGGAACTACCTCTTCGGCGTCGATCTCATGTCCACGTACGAAGCCGGATTTTGCCGTGTCGA
>JACZRQ010000080.1:3753-9478 GCA_022574655.1 Chloroflexota bacterium | reverse complement strand
TCGGGCGGCTGCCGCGTAGATGAGCCCCTCTTCTGGATGCTCGCCGAACCCCGCCGTCTGATCGGCCGCACCTACGACGCGCTCTGGCTGCGCTTGGTCGACGTCCCGTCCGCACTTGAGGCGCGCCGCTATCCGACGCAAGAGAAGATCGTTCTCCGCGTCACCGACACATTCTGCCCCTGGAACGACGGACGCTACGAGCTGGACGCTGGCCCAGACGGAGCCCGCTGCAAACCCACGACATCCGACCCGGACCTGACCCTGACCGCCGCTGATCTCGCCACTGTCTACTTGGGCGGGCCGCGCATCCGCACACTCGCTCAGGCCGGACGAGTCGAAGGCGATGCCGACGCCATCCAACGAGCGGATCGCCTGTTCGCCTGGAACGTCACCCCCTGGTGCCCGGAGGTCTTCTAGCCGCTCGTGTCTCCGCCTATCCGAAGCGCTCAGCGATGGCCTTCGCTATCTCCTCCGGCGCGTCTTCTTGGATGAAGTGCCGTGCCTTCGGCAGTTTCACCAGGACCGAGTCCTTGAAATACGACTTCCATTTCGGGATGAACGCCTTGGGGCTGAATGCGAAGTCTTTCATCCCCCAAACGAGGAGCAGCGGCTTGTCGCCGAGTGCCGGTAACCCCGCCTCGATCTCCTGTAGCCACGGGCCGGCGGCTATCAGCTCCCGCGGGAACTCCGCGACACCCTTTCTTGCCGCACGGTCTGGCTGGACGCCCCGGTAGTGGTCCATCTCCTCTTTCGAAAGCTTGCGCGTGAGGCCAGCCGGGATCAGACGCTCGACGAAGAAGTTGCGGTTCAAGATCGCCCACTGGATCGGTGGACTTGTCATCAATGGCGAAAACACCCGCGTCATCATCCGGTTCATCTTCCACGCCCAGCTGTTCCCGATCACCATCCCTGACACGCGGTCCTTCCGCTCGATCGCCACCGAAGTTCCGATCGGCCCTCCCCAGTCCTGCCCCATCACGATCATGTCCTGGAGTTCGAGGTGGTCGACGAGTTCGCCGACGATCCCCGCATGTTCCTTCGCCGTGTATCCGTACCCGTCGGGGTGCACTGAAAGCCCGAATCCCGGATAGTCGATCGCTACGCAGCGGAACTGCCCCTTCAGCCGTGACACGATGCCTCGGTAGAGAAAGCTCCACGTTGGGTTGCCGTGCAGGAAGAGGATCGGTCGTCCGCTCCCCTCGTCGATGTAGTGGACCTTGCCGACGGAGCTCTCAAACCACTTCGACTCGAACGGGTACAGCTCCGGCGACGGTGTGAAGTCGATCATGCGTCCAGATTCGCTCATCGTATCGTCTATCCTATCGTTAGGAAGCCGCGGAGTGATTCTCAAGCATCTTCGCGTTGTCGTCCTCGCGATCGGCGCACTCCAGCAGCTCCTTCTTGACCCCGTCGTCGCTCTCGCCCGCCGCCAGCGCCCGATACACCGCCGCCCCGCCGCGCTCGAGCTTCGCCAGCAACTCCTTTTGGTCTTCGCGTGACTTCCCCCCGAACAGCGACGCTATCAGCTGCTCCGGTGGCGGCTCACCCGCCACCACCATCTGCGTCTGCGTCACGATCGCTACCACCTTGTCGCCGGCGCTTATTCGTGTCTGCCACACTATCGTCTGCTTACCAATGTGAAGCGGCAGACACTCGCCCGTGATCTTAGCGGCCGCCTTCGCCGTACCCAGAAAGTTCGTCTTCGATTCGATCGTCGTCGTGTGTGCTCCTGACGGAAGGTTGAGGATGGTGCCGACCGCGCCCAGCGTATCCGCGAACGCCATGAGCGCCCCTCCGTGCACGATGCCCGGCCCCCTCAAGAGCTCGTCGCGCAGCTCAATCTCGGCCGTAACCCGTTCAGGCGTCGCCTCGATGAGGCGTACACCGAGCAGGTCGGGGAACTGTCCCTTCATTCGCTCCTGGATGCTAGACGCCTGGTTCACTGAGTAGCCTCCCTCTGGCCTTGAAGTCGTGCACGGGTCATAGATCGTCGCCCCCTTAGCTTGCTGCCGGTCTACCCCTTCGCCATCCCCAGCACGAGGTTCACCAGCGTCCGCGTCGGAATGCCCGTCGACCCCTTCACGTACACGCCCTTGTCCTTGTCCGAGTCGTCGGTCCCCGCCATGTCGATGTGCGCCCAGACCGTGTCCTCCACGAAGAAGTGCAGGAACTTCGCGGCGATGATCGCCCCGCCCCAGCGGTTGCCCGTGTTCTTGATATCCGCGATGTTGCTCTTCAACCCCTCGGCGTAGTCATCGATCAGCGGGAACCGCCACAACAATTCGCCCGACGTCTCTCCCGCCGCCTTGATCGCCTCGGCGAGCGAATCGTCCGACGACATGTAGCCCGTAGCGCCCGGTCCCAGCGCGACCGCCATCGCCCCGGTCAGCGTCGCCACGTCCACGATCGGCGAGAGCTTCTGCTCTTTCGCGTAGCAGATCGCGTCGGCCAGGATCAGCCGGCCTTCGGCGTCCGTGTTGATCACCTCGATCGTCTTCCCGTTCATCGCCTTGACCACGTCGCCGGGCTTCGTCGCTGAGCCGGACGGCATGTTTTCCGCCGAAGGAACGAGCCCCGTCACGTTGATCTTCGGCTTCAGCTTTCCGATCGCCCACATCGCTCCGATGACGGCGGCGGCGCCGGACATATCGCCCTTCATCGCCTCCATGCCGGCCGCTGGCTTGATCGAGATGCCACCGGAGTCGAATGTGATCCCCTTCCCGAGAAGACCCATCGTCTCGTCGCTGTCCGGGTCGCCACGGTATTTCATGATCACGAACCGCGGCGGTTTCTCCGAGCCGATGCCCACGCTCATCAGCGCGCCCATACCGAGGTCCTGCACCTTCTTCTCGTCGAACACCTCGCACTCGATCCCGGCGTCCTTCGATAGCTCCTGCGCCCGCTCGGCCAGCGCCGCTGGCGGCAGCGCGTTCGCCGGCTCGTTCGCCATATCGCGCGTGTGGTTCGCCGCCGTCGCCAGTATCGTTCCGCGCTCCACCCCTTCGCGTATCGCCGCCAGCTTCGACTCGTCCGACTCCACGATGTGGAGCGTGTCGATCGCCTTCGTGGCGTTCTCATCGTCGTTGTCGTTGTACTTATACCGGCGGAAGCGGTACGTCCCCAGGATCGCGCCCTCGGCGATCGCCTGCGCGCACGCTGTCGCGTCCAGCCCCGCGATGCCTGCGCCGTGCAGGATCGTCGCCACGCTCGATGCACCGGCGGCCCGCGCGCGGCGCAGAGTTGTACCCATCAGGCTGCGGACGACGTTGACGTCGAACTTGTCCTCTTTGCCGAGCCCCGCCACGATGACGCGCGGCGACGGCATGCGGCCCAGCGTGTGGATCAGCAGCGCCCCGCCCCGCTTCCCCTTGAGCTCGCCGTCTTCGATCAGGTTGCTGATCGCGCCGTCCAGAGCCTTGTCCACGGCGCCGGTCGCGCCGCCCGGGCTCTTTACGCCATCGAAAAGGTTGACGATGACGGCCTTGGCCGAATGCTTGGCGATATCTCCGGACTCTACCTTGATCTCCACGGATGTCTCCTTCTCAGCGCAGCTATCCAGTGTATGCGGCAGACACGATCATATCCACCGTGTTGCGGGTGGTCAAAGCCGCGCAATACTGAGCCTCGAATGACTACGGTAGCGGAACCTCTCATCCCACGGAGCCCGGCGGTCCTTCCCGCTCCTCCAGAGGCTTGCCCGCCCGTCTGGTCGAAAGATCGAGCGGAGCCAGAACAGACCGAGCTGGCTCGGCCCTGCTGCCATACAACCGCGATCCAGTCCCGAAGATGCTAAGACTGCTTGGCGCGCCGCGGTCGCGTCTTGCGCTTGCGCTTCGCCGCGGCCTTCTTCTTGGTTGCCGGTTCTTCCGGCTTGCCCTTGACCGCCGCAATGAAAGCGTCCGGGTGTTCGAGTGACACGCATATCCGGTCGCACGGGAACACACCCCAGGCGCGACTGCGCTTGTTAAGCCGGATCTCGACCACGCCCGTATAGGAACCAACGAGTCCGATGACGCCGCGCAGGTTCGAGCGCCAGCCAATTCCGTACCACAACGGCCAGCTCCGCACGAACACGTCCTTTACGTCGCCGCGCGGGATCGTTCGTTTGAACAGCAGTCCGAAGCATAACGTGATCCCCTCATCCGTCACCTCGACGTACGAGTTGTCCCGCGTCGCCCCGCCGATGAGGACGAACGGTCGCCAGAACGGGTCGGTCCTGATCTGAAATCGCATCGCTACTTGCCCTTCGTGATCGTGTCGATCGCCGTTAGCTCTTCTCCCGACAGCTTCCAACCGGCCGCCGCCACGTTCTGCTCGACCTGTTCCGGCTTCGTCGCGCCGGCGATCACGCTCGGCACGTGCGGTTGGCTCGCCAGCCAGCCGATCGCCAGCTCCAGGACCGTCTTGTCCCTGTCCTTCGCGAACTTCTCTAGCCCCTTCAGGATCTCGAAGTTTCGGTCCGTGAGTATCTGCTCCCCGCGCGCGCCCCAGGCGGCGATGCGCGTACCCTCCGGCGGAGCCTCACCCTGCTTGTACTTCCCCGTGAGGAAGCCGCTCGCCAGTGGGAAGTAGGGCAGAATCCCCAGGCCATACGCGTTGCAGGCCGGCGCCAGCTCGCGTTCGACACGACGGTCCAGCAGGTTGTACTCGTTCTGCGCGGAGATCAGCGGCGAAAGCTGCTGCGTGCGCGTTATCCACTGCGCCTCCACGACCTGCCAGCCCGAGAAGTTGGAGCAGCCGATGTAGCGCACCTTCCCCTGTCGCACTAGGTCGTCCAGCGCCCTCAGCGTCTCCTCGATCGGCGTCGTCTCGTCCGGGAAGTGGATCTGGTAGAGGTCGATGTAGTCGGTCTTCAACCGGCTAAGGCTCGCCTCCACGGCGTCAAACATGTGCCGTCGCGAAGCACCGCGGTTGAGCGGCCCCTGGCCGGTAGGCGCCACGAACTTCGTCCCGACGATCACGTCTTTCCGGCGCTCGCCTAGCGCCGCGCCCAGGAACGTCTCCGACTGCGTGCCGCCGTACATGTCTGCCGTGTCGAAGAAGTTGATGCCGAGATCGATCGCCTTGTTGACCACTATGGCCGTCTGGTCCTTGTCGATGCGCATGCCGAAGTTGTTACAACCGAGGCCGACAACTGACACGTGCAGGCCTGAGTTACCTAGTTTGCGGAATTCCAACGGGGCTCCTTTCGCTGTCTTGGGGTGCGAACGTCAAGTTAGGCGACGTGCGGCGTTCTATACGGTTACTGCGAGGTCTATCTGGCTGCGCCGGACTTCCTCCGCGATCTGATCGCCTGTCGAAGCGTCCGGTTCGACCAGCGGCAGGCGTGGCCTGCCCACCTTGAATCCGATCGTGTTCAGTGCGTGGCGCACCGGGATCGGGTTGCTCATCGTCGTCATGATCGCCTTGATCAACGGCAAGAGCTGTTGATGCGTTCGAGCGGCTTCCGCCGCCCGGCCGTCGACGTGGGCATCGATCAGCGCGTGAATCTGAGCGCCTGCCAGATGAGAGACCACCGAGATCGCGCCGTAGCCTCCCACCGCCATGATCGGTAACGTCAACTGGTCGTCGCCGCTCCAGACGCGGAAGTCGTCGCCCGTCTCCGCTGCGATCGTTGCGATCTGCAGCAGGTCGCCCGAAGCCTCCTTCGTACCAATGATATTCGGCACCTGCGACAGACGGACCGTCGTCTCCGCGCTCAGGTTAATGCTCGTCCGGCTCTGGC
>JACZRQ010000080.1:0-3743 GCA_022574655.1 Chloroflexota bacterium | reverse complement strand
CGCCTCGCTGATGATCTCCTCCTTGTCGCGGCCCACCAGCGGCCGCAGCACCGGCAGCGTCGCCGCCTGCTCGATCGTCTCGAAGTGACGGTAGAGACCCTCCTGCGGCGGCTTACTGTAGTACGGCGTCGTCAGCAGCACCCCGTCGACGCCCCGCGCCGACGCCTCGCGCGTCAGCTCCACGCTCTCCGCCGTGTTGTACGTGCCCGTACCGGCCACGACCGAACCGCGGTCGCCGACCGCCTCCTTGATCTCGGAGAACAGCGTCAGCTTCTCGTCGGTGCTCAGCGTCGGCGACTCGCCCGTCGTCCCGGCGACTACGAGCCCGTCGCTCCCCGAATCGAGGAGCGCCAGCGCCAGCCGCTTCGCCTGGGCATAGTCCACCTGCCCGTTCTCGTCGAACGGGGTGACCATGGCGGTGAGAAGTCGGCCTATCTCCATCGGTGATCCTCCGCGGCGGGCCTGCCCCGACCATTCGGGGCCTGCCCCGATCCTTGTCGGGGGCTACTCAAGGCGTACGCGAATTTTAGCACAGCCCGCACGCGCCGCGAATCACGTCGTAGCGAACGCGCGCCGTCGAAGGAAACCGACGGCGTTACCTGCTCATCTCAGGCAGACTCACTCTGGTCGAACCCGGAGTCCGAGAGCTTGTTCGACGATCTCCGCAACAAACTCGACGTCCCCTCTCGCTTCTGGCTCCGTTAGATAGATCGCTGAAGTTACTTCCCTGCACGCGTCGCCTCCACATTCGAACTCCTGCGGGTGGACTCTCGCGTCGGTGCCCACCAGCAAGCGGTCAAGCGTGCTAGAGTCCATCACGTAAACATGGTGGACATAGGGACTTGGAGGTTGTCCTCCTTCGATCTTCGGGTACGCTCCGTTGTAGAAGCCGTCGATCCAGTCATCAGGCGAGGCCCCCGCGAGAGCGGGTGCCAGAGGGCATCCCGTATCGATGAACGGACCGGGAAGATCAGCAAATCCTACCCTTTCCCATCTTGGATTTGCCTCTGCGCTCACCAGTGCGCTTGCGATTGCATCTCTCGTGTCAGATAGCACCGAGGTCAACCCAGGCGCGGACGAAATATCCCCGTACGCATCTACGCAGAAGGAAAGCGCTGACGTGCGCTCAGAGCGAGCCACATCACCGCCCCGGGGGTCGTCGCTTCCTGAATCACCTCCCCCACACGCAATCACCGCTACTGCGAATACCAACACCACACCAAGCACTAAAATGGTGCCTCGGCTCGTTACTTTATCGAGAAATACCATGAGCGGCGGAAGGCCGTGCGTCCACGAACAGCCGTCTTCGCCCTCCAGTGGCTTGGGCGCCTGCCCCGACCATTCGGGGCCTGCCCCGGGCCTTCGACCCGCGATCCAGTCGCCCCGGCCCTCGTCTAACCTATACCAGCTTACGCGCGATCAGCTCTTCCGCGATCTGTATCGCGTTCAGCGCCGCGCCCTTGCGCAGGTTGTCGCTCACCAGCCAGAACGCGATCCCGCTATCCACCGACTGGTCTTGCCGGATCCGCCCCACGTAAGTGTCGTCCTTGCCCGCCACCGACCGCGGCGTCGGGTACACGTTGACCGCCGCCTCGTCCTGGATCGTGATCCCCGGCCCGGCGTGTACCAGCTTCGTAAAGTCCTCCACGTTGATCGGCCTCGTGAACTCAACGTGTACGGACTCGGAGTGGCCCGTATACACCGGCACCCGCACCGCCGTCGCCGAGATCGCCAGCTCCGGCTCGTGCATGATCTTCCGAGTCTCGTTGATGATCTTCCATTCCTCTTTCGTGTAGCCGCTCCCCAGGAACACATCCACCTGCGGCAGCACATTGAACGCAATCTGATGCGGGAACACGTGCGGGCTCACCGCGTGACCGTCCAGCACCTGTCGCGTCTGCTCGTTCAGCTCATTCACCGCCGATGCCCCCGCGCCCGACACCGACTGATACGTGTCGACGATGATCCTCTTGATCGGGTTCACCACGTGCACCGGCCACAGCACCTGGCACAGCGGCGTCGTCGGGCAGTTCGGGATCGAGATGATCCCCTCGTGCCCTTCCAGGTCCGCCGCGTTCACCTCCGGCACCACCAGCGGCACGTTCTCCTCCATCCGCCACGCCGAGCTGTCGTCGATCACGATCGCTCCCGCCTTCACCGCCGCTGGCACGAGCGCCGTGGACACCTCGGTCGTCGCCGAAAAGAAAGCGATATCGATGCCCTCGAACGACTTCGAAGTCGCCTCCTGCACCTCCAGCTCCCGCTCGCCGACGGTGATCTTCTTGCCCGCCGAACGGTGGGACGCGAGCAGACGCAGCTCCCCGGCCGGGAAACCCCGCTGCATCGCGATCTTCAGAAACTCCTGCCCCACGAGTCCCGTCGCACCAACAATCGCCACGTTATACTGATCGGCCATCTTTACTCGTACCTCACTAGGCCCGCATGTAGCGCAAATGCTAACGGTTCCGCCCCCGCTGCGGCAATGGGAAGCGCGGGTCGTCATGCGGCCGGCCAGTCGATCGGGTCCAGGCGAGCGAGCGGCGCGTGGGAACGAGTTTAGATCAATGGTTCGACAGTAGCGATGAGAGGCGCGACATCGCAGTGAATCAACCGCACCACGTCTGGATTGCCTGCCCTAGCCCTCACTAACCACCAACCACTAACCACTGTTCACTCGTTCGGGAACTTTCTCCCCTCCCGTTCCGTCTTGACATTATTCGGACCGTATCAAGGAGGAGAAAATGCGAGCACTCATCGCCACCCTCGCCGTCATCACCGCCGCCACGGTGGGACTGCTGATCCAGCATCCGGGCCTCGCCGACGCCTGCGCCGGCCTCATCGGCTCCAACGGCAACGTCAACCTCGGCCGCACCACCACCCTCGCCGCCTACACCGACGGCGTCGAACACTACGTCACCTCCTTCGAGTTCCAGGGCGGCGGCGGCGAGTTCGGCACCCTCATCCCCCTCCCCGACGTACCCACAAACGTCGAGCGCGGCGGCGACTGGACCCTCCAGCGCCTCCAGCTCGAGACCGCCCCACCCGTCCTTGCATTCGGAGCCACCGCCCTCCGGAACTTCGACGCTGCGGAAGTGATACTCGAGGTGCGCATCGACGCTCTCGACATCACCGTCCTGCGCGGCGGCGGACCGGACGTCGCCGCCTGGGCGACGGAGAACGGCTTCCGCCTCTCGCCTGACGCCCCGGAGGTCCTCGACTTCTACGCCCAGCGCAGCCCCATCTTCCTCGCCGCCGTATTTGATGGCGCCGCCGCCGCCGAACGTGGACAGGTGGTCGGCGACGGCACACCCGTACACATCACGATCCCCACGGACGACCCCTGGGTCCCGCTCCGCATCCTCGCCCTCGGCAAGCAGCCGGGCGACCTCGTCCAGGCCGATGTCTTCCTGCTCACCGACGGCGAGCCCGCCCTCCTTCCCGCGCCCAGCGACTCGCTTGTCCTCACGCACAGTAAACCGGCCACGGACCTCCTTCTCGACGACCTGCGATCTGACACCGGCATGGACTGGATGCCGGACTCCGCCTGGCTGACCAAGCTCGAAATCAACAGCGCCGCCGCCGACCTCACCTTCGACCTCGCGATCGACGTCAGCGGCGATAACAACCCATCCGTCGTCGACGCCGGTCTGGCGCTCCCAACCGCAACCGCTATCCCCAGCGACAGCAGCTCACTGTCGGCCCTCTGGCTCGCCGCCATCGCCCTCGCCGGTCTCGTTGCTGTC
>JACZRQ010000079.1 GCA_022574655.1 Chloroflexota bacterium | reverse complement strand
CACCTCAATGGCGACTCCTCACGTCGCCGCCACTGCCGCGCTCCTGCTATCCGAACACCCGGACTTGACTCTGTCCGAGATCCGTGAGGTGCTCCGTTGCAGCGCGCTCGATCTCGGGCTCCCTGGCTACGACGAGCAGTTCGGCGCCGGCCTCGTTCAGGCGGCTGACGCTCTCAGCGATACCGATCTGGACGGCACTGTCGATTGCCTGGACGACACCCTCGATCCGCTACCTCCGCTCGTGGGAATCGAGAGCGTGACGATAAATGAGGGCGCGGAAGTGACGGTCTCATTGAGCGTCGAGGTCGGCCCACCCGGTCTGAGCGCCTTCAGCATAGGCATCGGCTTCGATCCTGATGTCGTTGAGCTGCTGTCTTGCGACGAATTTGGGTTCGCCCTCTGCAACACAGAAGTCGCGCCCGGAGTAGCGCGAGTCACCGGCATAGCGATTCCCAGCCTCGAGGGCCCCGCTGTTCTCGCGGATCTGACCTTCCGCGCTGTTGGCGAACCGGGAAGTGCCTCTACGCTTGACGTTCAGCTCATCGACTTCACAGACGACGACCTCGAAGATCTCGTACTGACTACCGTCGTTACGGACGGCGAGATCGCGATCGCCGACATCCCGATCGAAGAGCCGCCGCTAATTCCATCCGGAGACGTCGACTGCGACGACGATGTCGACTCCGTTGACGCGCTCTTCGTTCTCAAGTTCTTGGCTTCAATGGGCGAGCCGGATTGTATCGTCGCCGGTGATGTCGACTGCGACACGGATGTCGATGCTGTTGACGCTCTGAAGATCATCCAGCACGTAGCGAACATCCCGGTTACGCTCCCGCTGGGTTGTCCTCCTATCGGCTCAGTCGGCTAGGTCGATCGTCTTCTTGCCGCGCTTCAACAACCGCGACACCATCCGGCCGATCATTGCGTTTCGCAGCGGCCTCCACTGACGCTCGAGCCGAGCGCGCTCATTCGCATCTACGTTGGATCTCCCGAACCGCGAGCGGTTGTATGCGCTGGTTATCTCGCCGATCACCCGATGACCGCGGAACGCTCGTTGAAGGTCTACCGCGAACTCGCTCGGCGTCTGACTCGACCCTGGACCATGCCCGGCCAGCCTGGACAGCCTCACCGTCTTCTCCCATAACTGTTGTGGATAGGGCAGCCCCTGCACTGACCGCCGCCAGCCGACTGCGGCGCTCCCGGCGACCATGATGATGATCAGGCCGGCGCCCGCCGCGAGCCACGGCATGTAGTTGGGCGCGCTCGAAGTTCCGGTCGAGAATATACCGCCGAAGTCGCCCGCACTCGGCAGCCCGTCGGCGCCGGGGAAGATCGGGTCGGCGCCAACCGGCAGGTTCGGGAAGTCGCTCAGGTCAAATCCCCCGATCAAGTTCGGCTCGTCGCGCTCCTTCGGCGTCAGGTCCGCCGGCCGGTCCGGGCTGGGGTTGAACGGGATCCAGCCATACGTGGGGAAGTAGACCTCCGTCCACGTATAGGCGTTCCGGTCCCGCACCAGGTAGGTGCCATCACCCTGAACGTCCGACTCCTCGATCACGAACCCAACCGCCAGCCGCGCCGGCACCCGGACCACGCGAAGCATCACAACCATCGCAGAGGCGTGATAGTCGAAGAAGCCGCGCTTTCCCTCGAAAAGGAAGTAGTCCACGGTGTCCTCGCCGGGCGGTGTGTCTGCAACGTTGTAGTCGATCGGGTAGAAGTCGCGCAGATGCTGTTCGATCGCCTCCGCTTTGTCGAACGCCGTTGGTTCGAGCGCTGCTATCTCTCGTGCGAGATTGCGCACCCTGAACGTCACCGAACCCGGCAACTCCAGGTACTGGTCACTCACCCACGCGGGATACGAACCGCCAGCATCCCGCAAATCGTCATCGGACATCGTGGGAACGAACCCCGTCACCTTGTACGACTCGCCTTTCTTCACGCGGCCGCCCGGGTCCAGCTTTGTAGCGTCCGGAAGCACCTGCTCTCTTGTGTCGAAACCCTCGATGTATTGCACCCTTCCCTCCGGGTCTCGTTTGACGGAGGTACCTATCAGCCAGTCGGGCAGCCAACGTCTCAGCACCTCGTCGTCAGACAGAGTGGTTCCGGTGCCGAATAGGCCGCCGCTGACCGTCGTTAAACTCCCTGCGGGAAATTGAACGCTGGCGGTCGAGTCGGACCCCACCGGCTGCCCCGGCGTGAAGATCACCGTGCCCACCACGCTCTTCGCCTCGAGCGTCACTTCCAGAGGCACCAGCCGCCCCTTGATGTCGCTTTCGGCCAGCGCTTGGCTGATCTGTCCAGTTGTGATCGCTGAAAGCTTTAACTCTTCCCGATCTCCTACGACCCAGCCGCCGGAGCCGTATTCGTCGTAAACGGCGCCCCGTAGCGTGAACGGGCCCTTCAGGGTCGGATCTTGTACCTGCACTAACAGCAGCTCGCGGTCGCCCAGGTTCACCGATCCCTGGAACGGCAGCACGCCCGTATAACTGTGAACGGGGATTACCTTATTCACGTGCAGAGGCCCCGCCAACCGCACGAAGTCTACACCCGCACCCTCGATTCGTATGATTACAGCTTCGATCGCTGACGGCGTCGAAAACGGCCCCGAGGGCGCGATCCACGCCGCCGCCAGCAGCGCCAGCAACGCCCACGCGGAGTAATGCAGGAACGACAGGCTAATGAACGGCGGATAGCTGATGTTGGCCGCCCGCCATTCGACCATCCGCTTCGTCAGGTTCGTACGCATCACCAGCAAGAACCCGAACAGCACGTACAACGCCACCGCGGAGGATAGCGAGTCGCTCACCAGGACGACGCCCACGAACAATGCTACGCCACCCGGGATCAGCCCCAGCCACGCGTGGTGCCAGCGGAATACGCTCCAGCCGAACAGGAATGTCCCGAGCCATGTCAGCCCCACAACCAGCGTGTTGAACGGCAGAGGATCGTTGCTCACGCCCCCGTTGAAGGCGATCCCGAACCAGTCGTTGAACCTCTCGTAGATTGTGTCGATTCGCTGTTCGAATGTCCCTGGTCCGACCGCGTCCAACGTTTGCCAGGACGTTACTAACAGTCCAAGGAACACCGCCAGTGGCCATGCGGCGAATACCGACATTCGTGACCGCGCTACGATCATCGCCGACACCAGCGCGATCATCGCGACGAGAGTCAGCGCCGGCATCTCCTTCGACCAACCCGTCGACTCCAGTCCCGCTGCCACAGTGACGGTTGCTGCCAGCGCCAGCACTAGCGTTAGCCAGTCCTCCCAGTCGAAATACCGTGCCAGCCAACTGCGCAGACCATTCTCTGTCGATGATCGGGTCCTTGCCGAAGGAACCCTGCCCCAGTCGATCTCGGCCATCTAGCGTGCTCCCGCTCTCTGCAGCTCTCGCGAACCATCGTCCACCAGCCCCGACGGCCCGAGCATCAGGCCGATATCGGAACCTGCTCGCACAACGTATGTTGCGATGCCTGTGGCGGTCAGCATCGCGATCATCTCCTGCGCCGTCCCTCCACCGAAGCCCTCGGGATCCAGATAGACGACGACGATCCTCGTCCCGTGGTGCATGATCTCTTGCAGCGCCGCCAGCCATCTCTCGTCTACGGATGGCGTCACGACGATCAACGTCGTATTGCGGCCAAACGCTCTCGCCTCTTCTTCCAACACACCCGAAAGCGGCACATCTCCGCCCGCTCTCGCCGTCGCCAGCACCTCCAGGATGCGGCCGTACTGCTTCGATCCCCGCGCCGGATCCAGCGTCAGCTTCTCGGTCCCGTGCACCATCAGGCCCAGCATCCGCTCCGCCTGCAGGAAGTGGTGTGCAAGAGACGTAGCGATTCGAACCCCGTACTCCTCGGTACCTTCGTCGCCCGTTCCTGCCTGGCTGGCCCCGTGCATATCCAGCGCTATCCAGATGTTGCTCGTCGGGTCCATCTCGAACGTCTTCACCATCAGGCGCCCCAGTCGGGCGGTGCTGCGCCAGTGAATCCGGTTGTAGCTGTCGCCCGGATAGTACTCGCGGATCGTCGCCGCGTTTGGCGTTACATAATGCGTACGCTTCCGCACCGTGCCTTCACCCGGCAGTTGTGCGGACGGTGACCAGAAGTACGGAAGCTCTTCCGGCTTGGGCAGGATCAGCAGCGGCAGCGGCTTGCCGAAGTCGCGGCTAAACCTGAACAGCCCGAACGGATCGCCGGCCGTCACTCTCACCGGCCCCACCGTGAACGCTCCCCGCCTCTCGCAGCGGACCCGCACCTTCCAGTTCTTCTTACCCTTCGCCGAGACCGTCACAGCCGTCCGTGCTGGTTCTCCAGGCATGTCTGTACGGTCTTCCAGCTCTAGCAGCAGTTTTGTAAACATGCTGCGGCTATTCATCCGGACTCGTGCCTCCATCTCTTGACCTACCTGCAGACGCTCGGTCGTCCGCTCCACCGTTACCTCAAGGCCCCGTATCTGCAGTCGCGCCCACAGAAAACACAGCGGGACGAGAGCGCCGAGAATATAAGAGGCGCGGTAGAACATCCAGTGGCCAGTCGCGATCGCCAGGCCCACCGTCACCCCGAACGCAACGCCGACAAAGAACAGGTTGTGGTGCCTGCGGATGACTCGAAAACCGGCCTCTCCGGGCCGAAGCATGAGTCGGCCGAGACCGAACAAGGCGCGGGCGACGTCAAAGGCGCGGTAGACGATCCAGCGCAGGAGCGCAGCCGCGGACCTCAGGATGGCGCCGAGCACTGCGATCGAAAACTGTATGACACGGTTGTTTCCCATGCGCCGGAAGGCGGATTCGCCCCGCCGGAACATCGATCGTCCCACAGTTGGGCCTACGCGCTCCTGGCCCGCACACCCGGCACAGCGAGCGATCTTATGCAGTCCTCGACCGTCTCCGCCTCGGTCTGTCCCTTCACGCGCGCTTGCGCTGTCAGGATTATGCGATGCCCTAACGCTGAGTACGCCAGCCCCTTCACATCGTCAGGCAGTACGTAGTCTCGGTCATCGATGAGCGCTCGTGCCTGACCAAGACGCTGCAGCGCCAGTGAACCGCGAGGCGACGCCCCCAGATACACCGTCTCGTGCTTTCGAGTCGCATCGCACAGCGCGACTATATATTGCTGTACCAGCGGATCGACGTATATCTCGCGCACCGCCTCCTGCAGCAACAGCACCTCGTTAGGTCCGCAGACCTGCTCCAGCTCGGCTACGGGATGCCCGCGCAGTTGTCGCTCCATGATCGTCTTCTCGTCTTCGGCGGACGGGTAGCCTAACTCCAGGCGCACCAAAAAACGGTCCAACTGAGCCTCGGGCAGGGGAAACGTCCCCTCGTACTCGATAGGGTTCTGCGTCGCCATCACCATGAACGGTTTCGGCGTCGGGTGTGTCACGCCGTCCACCGTTATCTGGCGCTCTTCCATCGCCTCCAGCATCGAAGATTGAGCCTTCGGCGTCGCGCGGTTGATCTCGTCCGCCAGCACGATCTGCGAATGCAGCGGCCCCGCCCGAAACTCGAAATCGCCCGTCTTCTGGTTGTAGACAGACACGCCCGTCACGTCGGACGGGAGCAGGTCGGGCGTGAACTGGATGCGCTTGAACGTACAGCCGCTCGAAAGCGCCAACGCGCGAGCGAGCATTGTCTTACCAACGCCCGGCACGTCTTCGATCAGCAGGTGCCCGCCGCACATCAGCGTCATCACAGCAAGCTCCACTTGCGAGCGCTTGCCGATAATGACTCGCTCGATGTTGTCTACGAGGCGTTGCGCTATCGAACGGGCGTCCAAGTTGCGGCGACTCTCCTTAGCTCATCACGAGGTGTCCGAGTGATTAACGAACCTCTTTGCCGTTTGGTTCCGCTCTGGTTTCGGATCAAGCGTACCGTTGCTCATGGAAGCTGTAAATAGTCACCTTATCTCGACTCGTGCCGGAAGATCATTGCGCATGCGTCGGGTGTCCGCTGCGCGGCGACATCAGCCACGCACCCCTCGCCCGGGATGCACGTTAGCCACACGGCTTCTATACTTCAGGGTCTAGCGTATGGAGGGCTTGTTGCCGCCTGCGCGATGTCGATGGACGCTCAGAACATGACGACGGTAAGCGGAAGCAAGTCACTTCTCGAAGGCCCGACCATACACGAGCCCTTTGCTCGGGCGTTGGAGGATTTGGTCGCTGTCGCAGCGCGGGGCCAGCCTCCCAGCAGCGAACTCTTTAACCCCTCTGACGATTGGCTCGTCGCGCACATGCGTATCTTCCAGGACCTGCCTCCCAAGGAGCAGGCCGAGGTCCTGCTACAGTGCGCGATGATCGAAGAACAGGCCGAACGCGCCAACGCTGAAGGCAAAGCGGCAAAGAAGGTTGGCCCCCCGATAGCTTTTCGGTTGGACACTGGCGGTCTTGCCTTCTCCAGCCAGTTGGGCGTGGCCAGACGTCCCGATCTCACCCAATACTTCGTCGATGGCTTCCTCGCGAACCGGGATGCGCTCTCCTTTAGTGAGGACAACCAGAAGCTCTTTGCGGAGGTATTCCCCTACATAACGGAGCACCTGACGAAGGGCTTCGCCGGAGGTACTCCCGTAGTTCAGAGCGATCGCCGGATCTGCGACGTCCCCGAGCGGGCGTTTCATGCCCGGCAGCTCCTCTGTGGCACCGACTACCTGCAACTCCCGTACATGTGGCGGCAGCTCACCTTCGATCTTCCCGACGCCGAACGCAGCGATCCTCCCGATATCATCGAGCTATCGGTCCCTCGCTGGCTGGAAGACCTCGGCCTGCCGGAGGACCTTAAGGCCCGCGTCCGTGAGACGGGCTTGACCCAGCTCGTGTTCAAAGCGCCAACGTGCGGGCTCTCGCTCCACCTCGGCATGGACTATGTCGGCGAGCACAAGATGGGCCCCCTTTCGATCGCCATGTTCCTCGTGAGGCAGAAGAACGGTCTCGCGCTTCAGGCGGCTCTCAGTGTGGCGCGCATCACGACTCTGAACGGCAGCGTAAACAACGCCGTTCTCGTGACCACGGGGCCTTCTCTCCACGGCAAGAGCACCCTCACCATCATGCTCGATCCTGAGGGTAGCGGCCTCGCCCAGAAGCTGGGGATCGAACCCGAAACCGAGGGTGTCTATCCCATGAACGATGACATCGTGCTACTCCAGCCGCTCAGTGAGCCGGTGCAGGCGGATCGCCACGGTCGCCGTTATCGCGTCTTCTACGGCATCGACGGTACGGAGAACAACTTCTACGCCGTGCCTTACGGTCTCACAGAGGAAAGCGATCCCATCACGTATCAGGTGTTGCGGGGCAGCGAAGACGCCCCAAACGCCCGTGAAACGCTGGAGAACGTCGTAGTCGACCCTGAAAGCGGCTCCCCCAATCTCCTCATCAACCCCACACGCAACATGCGCGCGATCTTCTCGAGGGGTGGTCTTATCTCCAACAAGGGCGTTGACGGTCTCCTCGACCTGATCACGAACGGAGAGTTGAAGGAATCCGTCCACGTTCCCATGGAGCACATGGACCGTATTCTCTGGCAGAGCGTCATGCGGGAGAGCACGGTGATTCCCCCACTGCGGCGCATCACGCTGGCCCAGTACGTTCGCGTGTTGATGTACGGCGAGGCGGTCCAGATGGGCGCGGCCGTCGGTGCGATCGGCAAGCCGTACGTCGAGTACTTCTCCGATCCTTTTATCATGGGTCTGGAGGACGAGAATGCCAATCTCCTCTACCACATCCTCCGCAAGATGGAGACAGGCGGTCTCCCTATGGAGTTCTACGTCTTCAATACCGGTGGCGTCGGCTCCGAAAGCAGCGAAGAATCCAGCGGACCTCGGTACAAAAAGATCCCCCGCGAACTCACTCTCATGCTCCAGGAGGCCGTTCTGCGCGGGGCCGTCAAGTTCGAGTACGATCCTGCCATCGGCTCGGACGCTGCCGCCGCTATCGTCGACAAAGACGGCAACGAGATCGTCGACCTGCGCGAGGAATGGCACCCGCGCTCCATCTACGGCGACGAAGAGTACGCCGAACGCGTCCTTCAACTCCGCCGCAAGCGTTTCTACGGTCGCGACGCCGGCGACAAGGCTGGCATCCTCCGCTACACGAAAGTTACTCATGCAGTTATCGACATCGCCGAAGTTCCGCTTCCCACCGACGAGCGCGAACTCGCTTCTCTCCTATCGTTTTACTGGCACGTAGCCATGACCTACACGACGGTCATCGAGCTAGCGGAACGCCATCACGAAGGCATGCACCCGGCCGCGCACTTAGTGCGGGAGATACAGTCGATGTACAATCGCGCCCTGTCTCGTGGACTCAAGCTCTCAGACAAGAGCCGCGCTGCCCTGGAATATCTGGGAATTAGCGAGCAACCGTAACAGGCTGCGACCGTCACGCGCCACGTGCTAAACTCCACTCGTCCCCAAAACTACACCACGGAGGTACCCAAATGACCGACTACACAGATCTCCTCTACGACGTAAAAGACTCAGTCGCCACCATCACCCTCAACCGCCCCGACCGCCTCAACGCGATCAGCGGTCCCATGCTCGAATCGATCAGCCGCGCCCTGCGGGCCGCTGACCTCGACACCGGCGTTCGCGTCATCATCATCACTGGCGCTGGCCGCGGCTTCTGCGCCGGACTCGATCTCAAGGACCTCATCAGCGGCACTGGCATCGGCGCCAACGGGGGCGGTGGCTTCGCTACCCAGCGCTTCGACCTAAACAACGCCCCGCCCATCGTCCTCCACAACACCGATACACCTGTCATCTGCGCCCTTAACGGCCCCGCCGCTGGCTATGGTCTGGACCTCGCTCTTGGCGCAGACATCCGTATCGCCTCCAAGGAGGCGAAGCTCGCCGCCGTTTTCACCAAGCGCGGCATCCTGCCCGAAAGCGGCGGCTCCTGGCTCCTTCCTCGCATGCTGGGCTGGGCGAAGGCCGCCGAAGTCGCCTTCACCGGCCGCACGCTCAGCGCGGATGAGGCGCTCGAACTCGGTCTCGTCAACCAGGTCGTCGAGCACGATCAACTGATGAGCACCACGCGCGATCTCGCCGCTGAGATCGCCGCCAACGCGCCGCTCGCCGTCCAAGCGACGAAGCGCATGATGCGTCTGGGCCTCGACGAGACCTTCGAGTCCAATGTCCACCACGTCTTTCTCCAGCTCCTGCCGCTATTTGGCAGTGAAGACTTCAAAGAGGGCGTTCAGGCCTTCCTCCAGAAGCGTCCCGCCGTCTTCCAGGGCAAGTAGGCCCTAAATCTGGCTCACCATATGGAAGAGCCCTCGTACTCCGAACGAACCTGGGGAGCGCGCCGTCGCCTGGGAGCCTTCATCTCCGTGCTCCTCGTCTTCAGCCTGCTCGCCTGCGGCGGCGGGTCCGATCGAGATCCGCCATCGGCGACCCCGCCAACGTCGACACCACCCATCGCCCCCGGTGTTCCTACGTTAGACGCTACGCCGCCGCCCCTCCCGATCCCCGATACCGAGCCCGCCGCAAACATCACGCTCCCCGCCGGTTTCTCTGCATATGCTGTCGCCACCGGCTTCTTCCGTGCCACCTCGATCGCCGTCGCGGACGACGGTACGATCTACGTCTCGGAGCGCCACGGCGCCGTAAGGCGCCTCGCCGACGAGGACGGAGACGGCGTCTTCGAGTCGATCACGACGTTCGCCGTCACCGGGGGTGAGATCACCGGTCTCCTCGCCGCTCCTGAGGGCGGTCTCTACGTCTCCAGGACAGGCGCCCTACTCCTCGTCAAGGACGAAGATCGCGACGGGATCGTCGATAGCTCCGAGGAGATCGTTTCGAACCTGCCCAACGGACGCCACCAGAACAACGGTCTCGTTCTCGGTCCTGACGGGCGCCTCTACCTGACGAACGGGTCGACCTGCGACGACTGTGACGAGAAAGACGAGCGCTCGGCGACGATCCTCCGGGTGGACCCAAACGGAGACAACCTGGAAGTCTATGCTTCTGGTCTGCGGAACCCGTACGACCTCGTGTTCGACGCACAGGGGCGCCTGTGGGCTACCGACAACGGCTCCGACGAGCCCTGCGAGACGGTCGACGAACTGGACCTGATCGTCGATGGTGGAGACTATGGATGGCCATACGGAGAGGACGGCTGCGCCCCACTCTCGGACGGCATTCCCCCGGTCGCCAGTCTGGGGCTTCATACCGCGGCGACGGGCATCGACAGCTACGGAGCGGACCAGTTTCCGCCGGACTATCGTGGCGATCTGTTCGTAACGCTGTGGGGCAGTTTCTTCGCCGAGCCTGAGCTGCTGCCCCAGCTCCTGCGCGTCGTAATCGAGGAGACGGCAAGCGGCCCGCGCGCCACGGTAGAAACGTTCGCCGAAGGCTTTCAGCATCCGATTGACGCCCTCGTCGACCACGACGGCACGCTACTCGTCCTGGACTACGGCACGGGCGGCGCAGACGATCGGGACGGCACTCTGTATCGGATCATATACACCGGCTAGCGTGCTCTTCGGCCCTCCACCCCTTACCCTCGACCCATGACCCAGCCCGACACCTACTGGAACGCCGAGCTCTACGACCGCCTCAACAAGCCCCACCGCGTCTGGGCGCAGGCGATCCTCGACGAACTCGCGCTCAACGGCGACGAAACCGTCCTCGATGCCGGCTGCGGCTCCGGTTCGGTCACGTTCATGCTTCTCGATCGCTTGCCGAACGGCAAGCTCTACGCCGTCGACGGCTCTCCCGAAATGATCGAACAGATCACCGCCTCGATCGCCGAGCGCGAACTGACGAACATCGAGCCCATCCAAGCCGACCTCACGAACTTCACGCTTCGCGAACCGGTCGACGTCATCTTTTCCAACGCTGTCTTCCACTGGATCCACGACGACGACGGCCTCTTCGGCAGCCTGCTCCGTGCCGCCAAACCCGGCGGACGCCTGCGCGCTCAGTGCGGCGGTGGCGACAACATTGCGAAACTGATGCTCGCAGTCGATTCGGTGAGCGCCCGGGATCCTTTCGCTGAGCACCTGACCGGCATCGATGAGGCGAGGAATTACCGCACCCCGGAGTCGGCGGTCGCCGCGATGGAGCGCGTCGGCTGGGCGGACGCTCGCGCTGACACCTACGATGTCCAGGTGGAGCTCCCGGATCTGGACGAAGCCGACGCCTACTTGCGCACCATCATCCTCCGAGGCCACATTCGGCACCTCCCGGAGAGTCATCACGACGCATATACCAGCGCCGTCCTGGATGAGTACATCGAACGCAACGGCCCACCCTTCACCGTCGACTACGTCCGGCTCAACCTTTGGGCCACTAGACCAACCGCCACGTAAAGACCAGCACGCCAAGACGCGGTTTTGACCCAGACGCACGTTACCGTAAACTCACCTCATGCTCCGCACTCTCTTCGCCCGGCTCCACACCGTCGTCTATCGGCTCCTCCGGGGCCGTCTCGTCGGTCGCTGGGGCAAGGCCCCCGTCCTTCTGCTCACCACTCGCGGGCGGCGTACCGGCCGCCCACGAACTACGCCCGTTCTCTACCTGGCGGATGGCGATGCCTACGCCGTCGTCGCTACTAACGACGGCGCCGAGGCGCATCCGGCCTGGTACCTGAACCTCGTCGCGAATCCGGAAACCGAAATCGAAGTCAGCGCCGATCACATCGCAGTCACCGCCGAAACCGCTACTGCGGACGAACGCGCCCGCCTCTGGCCCGCCCTCTGCGACATCTACCCGCACTACGCCCGCGACCAGAGCCGCACCACCCGAGAACTTCCCGTAGTCCTCCTCCGCCCTCGCCGGTAACTGCGACCGCGATCCGACACCAAGGCGCACCGACTATACTGTTTCCCCATAAGGAGGAATCCCGCATGCCCATGAACCCAACCATGATGAAACTCTTCGCACGCACGCACACCTTCTGGTACCGCGTCTCCGGAGGTGTCCTCGGTGGCAGTATTGGGAAGGCCCCGATCCTGCTCCTGACCACCACCGGCCGCAAGAGCGGCAGGAAGATCACGACCCCCCTGCAATTCATCAAAGACGGTGATAACGTCGTCCTCATCGCCTCCAACGCCGGTCATAAGTTCCATGCTCAGTGGTGGTACAACATCGGGGCGAACCCCCAGGTCGAAATCCAGATCAAGGCCGACAAGCGATCTGCGACCGCCGCAACCGCAGAGGGCGAAGAGCGCGACCGTCTCTGGCAGAAAGCCGTCGATCAGTACGCTGGCTACGCCGACTACCAGAAAACCGCTGACCGCGAGATCCCGGTTGTCGTCGTCACTCCCTCGAACAATTGATCGGCCGCTCGTCGCTCGGCGACCTCGCCACTCTTCGTGACGCTCGTCGAGGCCGTTCGTCCTCGTACGACACCAGCGGCGGCAACTCCGATTTCTGGATGCTCGACCCCGGCGAGACCCGCACGCTGGCCCAGATCGAGGGCCCCGGCTCCGTCCGTCACATCTGGATGACCCTCGCCTCCCGTGAGGAAGCTTATCCGCGCCGCAGCGTCGTCCGCATGTTCTGGGACGGCGCCGACACCCCCTGTGTCGAAGTGCCCATTGGAGACTTCTTCGGCGTCGGCCACGGCATCATCAAGGAATACTGGTCGCTTCCCCTCACGATGAGCCCGCGCGACGGGCGGGGCTTCAACTCCTACTTCCCCATGCCCTTCTCGTCCGAAGGCCGTATCGACGTCACCAACGAGGGCGAGCGCCGCCTCGTCCTTTTCTTCTACGTCGACTACGAGACCTACGACGAACCACTACCGGACGCCGCCCAATTCCACGCCCAGTGGCGGCGCCAGAACCCTACGGATGGCTGGGGCGACGACCACCTGCGGTTCGAGACCGATGGTGAGTACCGTGCCGAAGTCTGGTCGACCCCGAACACCGATGGGGAAGGTAACTACGTCATCCTCGAAGCAACCGGTCGCGGCCACTACGTTGGCTGCAACCTCAACATCGATTGCGCCGAACGTCTGAAGAACGACTGGTACGGCGAAGGCGACGACATGATCTTCATCGATGGCGACACCAAGCCCACTCTCCACGGCACCGGCACCGAAGACTACTTCAACACCGCTTGGAGCCCTCTCACGGAATTCTCCACCCCCTACCACGGTCAGCCGCTCGCCTCAACCGGCGGCGACGACTGGATCTACAAGGGAAAGCAGTCCCTCTACCGCTACCACATTGAGGACCCCAGCCACTTCCGCGAGTCCATCC
>JACZRQ010000006.1:10518-52091 GCA_022574655.1 Chloroflexota bacterium | reverse complement strand
CATCAGCACGCCGCCGGAACGAAGCTTGCGGGTCAGCGCGCGCGTGTCGATGCCGTGGATGCCGGGTATGTTCTCGGCTTCGAGGTAGTCGTGCAGCGTCCGGTCGGCGTGCCAGTGCGACGGGTGATCGGACGTCTCGTGGACGACGAGGCCGCGCACCTGGATGCGCTTCGACTCGTAGTCGTCGCAGTTGATGCCGTAGTTGCCGGCGAGCGGGTACGTCAGCACCAGCACCTGCCCGGCGAACGAGGGGTCCGTCAGCATCTCCTGGTACCCCGTCATCGCCGTCGAGAACACGACCTCGCCGTGCGACCGCGCCGCCGCGCCGAACGCCTTGCCTTCGAAGACAGTCCCGTCTTCGAGCACGAGGAGGGCGCTATCGGTTGGATTCATCGAGCAGCTCGGCAACATCGTCTAACTCGCGGCTTAACTCACTGTGGCCGAATGAATCCGGGTCGATTGACTTTAAGTCGATATGCTCGAGGCCGATGCCTGTGGCGAGTGCCGTCTGCGCTTCCTCAATTCGCGTCTTGACCGCATTTTTCATGTTCGTGCCGCCACTCCTCACCCACCTGGGCCAGAGATTGATAAGCTCCGCAAGCGCAAGCACTGACTCGGGATCCAGGTACAGGGTCTTCCCCTCAAGCCAGGTGGTGAATTGGTCCATTTGGTTTTGGAGGCCCTGTACGGGCAATGGCGGTGATGATGCACGCCCTAAGCTCTTGGTCAGCTGTATCGTCCATGTCATGGCCTCTTGGTGGACCTCCAATCGTTCAAGGCGCAGGTCGCTTCTAGATTTTCTGTCTTCTAGTTCAATAATCGCCAGCTCTCGCCGGAATTGTAGGTCTCGGCTGGCGTTCCAGAAATTGAATGCGAATCCAGTCAAGCCGAGTAGTCCCGACGAGACCACGGCTGCAAGTGCGATTATCGCTCCCTCGCTCACGCTTGCCACGCCATCTTCCCGCCAAACACCGTCCCCACGACCTTCCCCTTCAGCGTCCGGCCCGCCAGCGGCGTGTTCTTGCCCCTGCTCGCGAACGTCTCCGGTTCAACCGTCCATTCCGCCTTCGGGTCGATGATCGTCACGTCGCCGGGCGCTCCTTCGGAGAGCGTGCCGATCTTCACGACGTGGCGCTCTAGGCCGAGAACAGCGGCTGGGGCCACCGTGAGAGCTGCGATCACCTTCTCCAGCGGAACGGCGCTCAACGACTGCGCGAACGCCGTCTCCAGTCCACTGATCCCCATCGCCGCCGCGTCGAACTCGCAGACCTTGTCCTGGCTCGCGTGCGGCGCGTGGTCGGTGGCGATGCAGTCGATCGTGCCGTCCAGCAGACCGGCGACGCAGGCTTCGACGTCTTCCGGCGTGCGCAGCGGCGGGTTCACCTTCGCATTCGTATCGTAGGCGAGTCCACCCGGCGCTTCGCGGCCGCTCTGCATCACCGCCTCGTGCGTCAACGCCAGGTGGTGCGGCGTCACTTCCGCCGTCACGGCAACGCCCCGTGCCTTCGCGCTGCGAACGATCTCGACCGAGCCCGCGGTGCTGACGTGAGCGCAGTGGATCGGCGACCCGGTTTCCCGCGCCAGCGCGACGTTGCGGGCGACGGCGGCTTCTTCGGCCGCGGCGGGGATACCAGAGAGTCCAAGGCGGGTCGAGACCCAGCCCTCGTGCATCACGCCGCCGGCGGATAATGCCGGGTCTTCCGAGTGCTCGATGACGGGCGTACCCAGCATCGCCGCGTATTCGAGCGCGCGGCGCATCAGGTGCGGGTCCACGACAGGCGAACCGTCGTCGCTGAAGGCGACCGCGCCCGCTTGCGCCAGCTCCGCGAGGTCCGCCAGCTCCTTACCGGCTCGTCCCCGCGTGACGCAGCCGATCGGCAGCACACGGACGTGACCCTGCGTCTGGGCCGTGTGCAGTACGAACTCTACGGCGGCGGCTGAGTCGGTCGGCGGCTCGGTGTTGGGCATCGCGCAGACGGTTGTGAATCCGCCGCGTGCGGCAGCGAGCGTGCCGGTTTCGATCGTCTCTTTGTGTTCGAAGCCGGGCTCGCGCAGGTGGCAGTGGATGTCGACGAATCCCGGGCAGACGACGAGTCCGCTGGCGTCGACCGTCTCGGAGGCGTCCTTGCCGGCGTCCGGGCCGACGGCGGCGATCTGCCCGTCGACGATGAGCACGTCGGCGGTGGCGTCGATCCCGTTGGCGGGGTCGATGACGCGCCCGCCGCGGATGGCGAGGGTGGTCATGCCTTCCCCCTGGCAAGCAGGTACAGCACCGCCATACGCACGGCGACGCCGTTCGTGACCTGCTCTTCGATCACCGACTGCAGGCTCGTCGCGACCTCCGGGGATATCTCCACGCCTTCGTTGATCGGGCCGGGATGCATCACCAGTGCGCCCGTCTTGGCACGCGCCAGCCGCTCCGGCGTTATCTGGTAGAGCGTTGCGTATTCGCGGATCGACGGAATCAGCCCGCCGTGCATGCGCTCCTTCTGCAACCGCAGCGCCATCACGACGTCGGCGCCCTCGAGGGCGGTGTCGATGTTCGTTTCGACCTCGACATGCGGGAGGGCGAGCGGTTCTTCGGTCTGTTGTTGTCCGTGTCGCATGCCCGCCGGAAGCAACGTGGGCGGCCCGCAGACGACGACCTTCGCGCCCATCGCCGCCAGCCCCCAAATGTTGGAACGGACGACGCGGCTGTGCGCGATATCGCCGACGATGACGACGCGCTTGTCCCGCATGTCCCCGATGTGCGCGCGCATGGTGTACAGGTCGAGCAGCGCCTGCGTCGGGTGGGCGTGTTGTCCGTCGCCGCCGTTGACGACGCTAGCGGAAAGGTGCCGCGCGACCAGGTATGGCGCGCCGGCGGCCGGATGCCGCATCACGAGCACCTCCGCGCCGATCGCCTCAAGCGTGCGGACGGTGTCGATCAGCGACTCACCCTTCTCGACGCTCGACCCACCGGCGGCGACGTTGATGACGTCCGCTCCCAACGCCTTGCCGGCAAGCTCGAACGAGGCGCGTGTGCGTGTGCTGGCTTCGTAGAACAATGTGACGATCGTGCGACCGCGCAGTGCTGGCACCCGCGGCACTTCGCGGCCCATGATCTCCTTCATCGCATCGGTCGTCTCGAGGATCGTCTCGATCTCGTCTCTGGACAGCTCGTCGAGGTCCAGCAGGTGACGGCGGGTCCATGGTGTGCGCGCGTCGAGCGGTGTGGCGATCTGGAGGGCTGGTTCCTGGGTCATCGCTCCGGCTCCGGTACCAGTTTCATGATTCGCACCTCGTCTTCCCCGTCCGTTTCCCGCAGAAGCACCTGGACGTCTTCGTCACGGGCCGTCGGGATGTTCTTGCCCACGTAATCGGGCCGGATCGGCAGCTCGCGGTGGCCGCGGTCGACCACAACCGCCAACTGAATAGCGGCGGGCCGTCCAAAATCCGTCAGCGCGTCGAGCGCGGCCCTGATGCTGCGGCCGGTGTAGAGCACGTCGTCGACGAGAACGACGGTCTTGCCGTCGATGTCCGTTGGCATCTCGGTCGGCTGGATGTGCGGCGCGCGGTCGGGCGATCCGATGTCGTCGCGGTAGAGGTTGATGTCGAGCGCGCCGACGGGCACCGGCTGTCCCTCGAACTCCTGAATGGCGTTTGCGATGCGTTGCGCTATGGGGACGCCGCGAGTGCGCATGCCGACGAGAACGAGGCCGTCGAGCCCGTGGTTGCGTTCGACGATCTCGTGGGCGATCCGCCGTACGGCGCGATGGATGTCATCGGCCGTAAGTACAACGTGGGCCCGTTCGGACGTGTCCATTAGCGTGACAAGCCGTGGGCAGAAAAAAGCCTCTCGCCACTCGAGCAAGAGGACGCGCGCGCTGCTATTTCGTTAGGCCGTGTGCTGCGGGCCAATTCGGTCGCTCCTTGGTGGTCTCGCAGGACCACATTAAAGGTGACTCGGATGTGTTTTGTTACAGGGATGTTATCACGCTAGGGGAGACGCTACAACAATCGATTTGTTGATATCCGTGGTGCTATCATTGGTATTCGAATCTACTGGATCGGCATAAGGAGGCGCGTTCATGGCGGAGTTCGTTAGGGTTGCGAGCGCAAGTGAAATTCCCCCCGGTGAGATGCTTGTCGTTGAGCTTGGAGACGAAGAGATTGCCGTCGCCAACTTAGACGGGAGCTTCGTAGCCTTCCAGAACGACTGCCCGCACCGTGGTGGGCCGCTCGGCGAGGGCATTCTCACCGGTGAAGTTGTAGAATGTCCTTTCCACGCCGGCCAGTTCAACATTCGAACCGGTGAGGTTGTCGCAGCTCCACCCGAGGAGGCGATCAAGACCTACAGCGTCGAAGTCGATGGCGACGACGTCAAAGTCGCTCTAGCGTAAGCTCGTCAGTCTACGAGCGCCTGAGAAGACGCCGGAGAGCCAGCGTGCGAGTGCGCGGCGAGCCCCCGCATCGTGGCGATCTTTTCGCGCACCGATGAGTACACCATCGCCAGCATGAACGCGCCCGTCGCGACCAGCACGATAGATGCGCCTGATGCGATGTCCAGGAAATAGCTGGCGTAGATGCCGACGAATCCGCATGACGCGCCGATCAACACCGATAGCGTCACCATGCGGTTGAAGTTGTCCGTCAGTAGCCGTGCCGTGATCGGCGGGATCACGAGCGACGCGGCGATCAACGTCGCGCCCAGCACCTGAAGCGAGACCACGATCGCGCCCGCCAGGATCAGCGAGAACAGCGAGTCGATCCAGGCGGTGTTCACACCGAAGTACGGCGCCACCTCCGGGTCAAACGTTGTGAACAGCAACCGCCGGTAGAGGAAGGCCACGGCCGCAAACGTCAGTACCGTCACCCCGATGATCGCGTAGAGATCGTTGTCGCTGACGCCGAGGATGTTGCCGAAGAGAGCGGCGTCGAAGCTGCGGGTGAACGTGCGATAACGGCTGATGAGCGCGACACCGAGCGCGAAGCTGGCCGTCGTGATGATTCCGATGGCCGCATCGGAAGCGATGAAGCGCTTGTGGCGGGTCGTCGCGCTGATCAGGAGCGCCGACAGGAAGCCCCAGATTCCAGCGCCGATGTAGAAGTTGAACGACATGACATAACTCACCACCGCGCCGCCGAATATGGCGTGCGACAGCCCGTGGCCGATGTAGCTCATCTTCCGCAAGACGATATACACGCCAACGAGACCGCAAAGGGCCCCGACTATCGTCGCCGCCATCAGGCCACGCACGAAGAACTCGTACTGCAGTGGCTCGAACATCAGGTCTGCGTGCCAACTTTCTGATGGTGCCGCAGGCTGCGGCCGATCTGGTGGGGCGTCTCCGCAACGAGAGTCATCCCTTCGTGGTGGACGACGGTCATCTCGGCTCCGTACGTACGCCCGAGGATCTCCGGTGTGTAAACCTCCGAGGGTGGACCTTCGGCGATGATCTCCTTGTTGATGCAGATGACCCACGGCAGGTGGGCGGCGACGGCGTTGATCTCGTGCGTCGTCATGAGGACGGTGACGCCCTCGTGGTTGAGCTCGTCAAGGAGGTGGAGGATATCGTCCCGCGTCTTGATGTCAACGCCTGAGGTTGGCTCGTCCAGGAGGAGGAGCCTGGGGCTGCTCAGGAGCGCACGTCCGAGGAAGGCGCGCTGCTGCTGGCCACCGGAGAGGGCGCGTATCTGGCGCTTCCCGAGGTGCGCAATCCCCAGCCGCTCCATGATCGAGTACGCGGACTCCCGCACCTCCTTCTTGTGCCAGGGAAACCAGCCCTCGTTCGCCTGACCCATGAGCACTATCTGCTCGACCGTCACCGGGAAGTTCCAGTCGATCGTTTCGAGCTGCGGTACGTAGCCGGCTAGCGGCCGTGATGATCGGACCGGCTTGCCATCGACAAGCACTTCGCCAGCGTAGATGTCGACGCTTCCGAGGATCGTCCGCAGCAGCGTTGTCTTTCCAGCGCCGCTGGGACCCACGAGCCCAACGAAGTCGCCGCGGTAGACAGCGAGCGAGACGCTGCTAAGCGCGGCCGCTCCGGTGTAGCCGCAGGTAACGTTGCGGAACTCGACAATGAAGTCGCTTTCACTGGTGTCGTGGGGTCTGGGATGCAGCACCAGACACCTACTGCGGGTAGACGGCGGTACTCGGACCGTCTTCGAAGACGAGACCGGTGACTACAAGGTTCATCGGCGCTGCGTCGCCCCCGAGAGCGGGGATCATAGTGCGCATGTTCTCGACCATCAGGCCCAGGTACGAATGCGCGTCGTCGCCTGGCTCGCCCGGCAGGTCGTCGTCGCGCAGGTCGTCGATGTACTCCGCGCCGGTCTCGTTGGCGATCGTCTCCAGGACGTCGCTGGCGAACACCTCCGACCCGAAGATCGCCGGGATGCCTTCGTCATCGATCTGGTCGATCAGCGAAGCGACTTCGCTGGCCGATGGCTCCGCGAAGTCGGACGGCTGGATCGCACCAATGACCGTGAAGTCGTAGCGGTCGGCCCAGTAAGCCCAGGAGTCGTGATAGGTCAAGAGCTTTCGGTTTTCAGGCGGCACTGTCTGGACTGAGGCGAGCATCTGGCGGTCAAGGACCTCGAGACGATCGTTGAAAGTCGCGAGGTTCGTCGAGTAGTAGTCCTCGTTTGCGGAGTCCAAATCGACCAGCGCGTCGCGGATCAGTTGGGCGTACTCCATCACCAACGTCGGGTCCGGCCAGAGGTGCGGGTTCGGCCGTCCCTGGGAAATGGGGAAGCTGAAGTCGAACTTGTACTCGTCTTCGCTGAGGGTCTCATCGCCCAGCAGCAGGATCACGGCGTCGTCGTTCTTGTTCGCCTCGGCCAGCTCTAACGTCGGCTCCTCAAGCTGCAGTCCGTTGAGCACGATCAGGTCAGCGTCTTCAATTTTGGATACGACTGAAGGAGCTGGTTCGAACGTGTGCGAGTTGGCGCCCTCCGGAATGATGCCGGTGAGATCGATTCGAGTGCCGCCGATGTTCTCGACGATGCTCGTAATAGGGGACACAGTCGAGACGACTCGGAGGAGCCGGCCTTCGCTGTCGTCATCGTCGTCGCCGCCGCAAGCAGCAAGAGCGATAACCAGGCCGACGGCGATCGCGATGATTGTCATCGGTCGTCGCATGTCAGTTCTCTTCCCGGTTCTGAGTGCGGCACTTGGCGCAGGTGCCGAAGATGGCGAAGTGGCCGAGGTCCGCTTCGAAGTCAAGCTCCTCGATGAGCTGGGTCGCCAGGCCGTCCAGATAGCGGTTATCGAGCGACATCGCGGTTCCACACGATTTGCAGATGAGGTGGTGGTGGCGGTCCTTACCGATCCACTCGAACTCGGCGTCGCGCGTCCCCATGTCGGTCTCGCTAACGAGACCGAGCTCTCTGGCCGACGATAACGTGCGGTAGATCGTCGAAGGATCAACGTACGGTTGCGCAGCCTGTATCTGCTCGATCACGCGGGTCGCAGTGACGTGCTCGCCGGCGTGGCGGACCGCGGACAGTATCGCCATGCGTTGGGGGGTCACCTTCTGGCCTGCGTCGCGCAGGGCGACAGCGGTTTCGTTTTCACAACTCATATCAATGCACCTCTCTGCGTCTGAGACGAATAGTAGCTGCAACTGGTTGCATGTGCAAGAGGTGGTAGTGGTCTAGGCGGGTCGTTCGGCCTAGCGGAAGGTTTAGCCGCCGGCCAGCGGCGGGATGAGGATCACGTGATCGCCGTCTTTGAGCTTGTGCGCGTGGTCCGTGCTCTCTCCTTCGACGATCACTATGTTCGCAAGCTCGTCGGGCACGCCGAGGGCGTCCACCAGCGTCATGACGGATGAGCCGTCCGCCAGCTCGTAGTCGAACTTAGCGGCGCCGTTCGGAGAGTACTCCTTGAGATAAATCTGGAGTTCTACGTTCAGTTTCATCTACTTCTTCAAGCTTTCATAGGCGATCATACCGTAGTTGATACGCTCTCCGTGCAGCATATGATTCCAGCGTGTCACGTCCGTCTTACGCCGGATCATCGCCTGCACCACGCCGAGGTCCTGGATGTGCTCCGAGCGCCCGATCACGACCGCGCCAACAATCCGGCCATCATCAAGGAGCAGCTTGCGGTACACGTTAGCGCTCGGGTTGTGGAATACGATCGATTCGAGACCGTCACGGTCCCGGAACTCGCCTATTGACGCGCTTGCTAGTCCGAACAGCTCGGTCACGTTCCAGCTAAGGCTGCCGGGATACGTCGCCGAATCGCCCGCCATGTTCGCGCCCGCGACCCGCCCCTGATCGATCGCGGTGGGCCAGATCGCGTGTACGACGCGTTCGCCGGAGAGGAAATCGACGCCCTCCGCGCAGTCCCCGGCGGCGTAAACCCCGGAGACGTTTGTTTCCTGGCGATCGTTGGTGAGGATGCCGGAGGCGATCTCAACATCAGAGTGCTGGAGGAAGTCTACGTTCGGCCGGACCCCGGCGCCGCAGACGATCATGTCGGCGTCGTAGGTCTTTCCGTTGTTCAGCGTCACCCCGTAGCCGCCGTTTTGGCGTTCGATGGACGTGACGGACTCGCCGAGCATCACGTCGATCCCCTTGTCGCGCATCACTCGCTCCAGCGTGTCGCCGGCGGCACGGTCGAGGAGCTGCGGCATCACCTGGTCCGCCATCTCGACAACGGTGTACTTGAGGCCGACGACTTTGATCAGCGCGCTGACGGTGAGCAGGCTAATGAACCCGGCGCCGATGACGAAACAGCTCTTCGCGTTGGTCATCTGCCGTTCGAGCTTGCGAGTGTCCGCCAGCGTCCAGTGGTAGCAGACGTCGGCGCCGTCGATTCCGTCGATCGGGGGGACCCGAGAGGCGGATCCGGTTCCGATGAGGAGCTTGTCGTAGTCGAGGGTCCTGCCGTCTTCGAGAGTGAGAGTCTTGGCGTCTGAGTCCAGAGCGGTCGCACCGACGCCTATGAGCGTCTCAACGTCGTTTGCGCTGAAGTAGTCGTCCGTCTGCAGAGTGATCTGCGAGAGCTTCTTCTCGCTCGACAGGATGTAGGGAAGAGCGACTCGCGAATAGGCGGGGCCCGGCTCCTTCGACACCAGTGTGATGTAGCCGTCCTTATCCCGCTCGCGGATCGCGTCGATCGCCGTCAAGCCGGCGGCGCTGCTGCCGAGGATGACGTAGTCGGTCATCGCTACTGGATGTTCAGTCGCTCAAGCGTTTCGGCGCTCGGGTTGCCGTCGTCGTCCCAGCCACGAAGCCGGTAGTATTCAGCCAGCATCCCTTCCAGCGCCACCACCTGGTTCTGAACGGCGCCACCGGACAACGGCTCTTCAGTCATGCGTGGCGGTAGAGAGTCGTCCTGCCGGGTCAGCCCGGCACGGTTGTTGAACAGCCGCTCCAGGTTCCAGATCCGCTCCCCGATCTCGTCCCACTCCTCGCGACTGGTCTCCTCACCCGTGCACGTCTCGTAGAGTTCCACCTGTCGCTCCGGCGGCACGGCGTAAGCGCTGAAGTCGCACATGCCAACCGAGTCTATGCCGGCGGCGTCGTGCTGTAGCTTGATGAGGGCCGCGGCCTTGCCCTCTTCCGCGAACGGGTCAAGCCGTTCCTCCATCGGTGCGAACCACTCGACCTTCATCGAGTAGCCTCGCATGTGGCAGCCGCCGCGGTTGGAGGTCGCGTAGCCGAGCCCCATCCCCTTCGCGGCTCGGGGGTCGTAGGCGGCGAAGTCCTGCTTCTTCGATCCCATGAACAGCTCGGCGTGCCCGTAGTGCTCCGCCAGCCGATAGCCGCCCTCCGCCAGCAGATCTCCGAACTTGCCTTCGCGTGTTGTCATCATCTCGAGGCAACGAATCACCGCGTCGGCGTTACCGAACTTCAGGTCGGTGCCAAGGTCAGCTAGATCCTCGTCCGGGATGTAGCCTCGCTCCCTCAGCTCCATCGCGACTGCGACGGTGCCTCCCGCTGAGATGGTGTCGATTCCGTACAGGTTGCAGGCGTAGTTCGCGTAGAGGACGGCGTCCAGCTCGCCGACACCGCAATCGGTGCCGAGTCCGAAGATCGTCTCGTACTCGGGACCTTCACCGTGGCCCTTCCACTTCGTCTCGCCGCTTGTCTCCGTGACCCGCGCACAACCGATGGGGCACGCATAGCAGCCCTTGTTCCGGCGCAGGACCGTGTTCGCGATCGTCTGGCCGCTGACGTTGTCCGCGAGCTCGAACTGTCCCTGCTGGAAGTTGTTCGTCGGTAGCATGCCGATCGAGTTCGCGAAGGCGACGGTGGAGGCCGTGCCCATACCTCGCAGGGCCTTCGACGTGGTGGGAGATTCGTTGATCAGTCGCATGCTGTCGAACACCAGCTCACCGAACTTCAACTGATCGGCCACCTCCACCGCCCCGGTGCCACGAACTGCGATCGCCTTGATGTTCTTAGATCCCATCGCCGCGCCAACGCCTGAACGACCGGCTGCGCGAGACTTGTCGTTGATGATGCAGGCGAACCTGTTGAGCTTCTCGCCGGCGACACCGATTCCTGAGATGCGGGCCTGCGGATCGGTCTCGCGGCGGATGGTGTCCTCTGACTCCTCGGTGTTCTTTCCCCAGAGGTGCGACGCGTCCCGGAACTCGACGCCATCGTTATTTATCCAAAGATAGACCGGGTTCGGCGAACGGCCCTCAAGGATGATCATGTCGTACCCAGCGAACTTCAGCTCCGGACCCCAGTAGCCGCCCGAGTTCGAACAGGCGACGGCGCCGGTCAATGGGCTCTTGCAGATGACCATGTATCGCCCGCCGGTCGGTGCGTAGGTGCCGGTCATCGGACCGGTCGCGAAGATGACCTTGTTCTCCGGACTGAGCGCGTCCGCGGACGGGTCCATCTCTTCGTACAGGTATCGGGTCCCGAGGCCGCGCCCGCCGATGTACTGCCGTGCCCAAGGCATGTTGAGGTCCTCGGGCGTGGCGCGCCCCTCCGTCAGATCCACTCGAAGGATCTTGCCTGTCCAACCGTGAGGCATTTCGCTGGTCTCCCGTCTCGCTAGGCTTCCGCTCGCGGGCGTTCTGCTTCGTCGAGCCGGATCATCCACTCGTTGGATTCGACGTCGGTGAACTCCAACGCGTCGTACGTGCAGATCTTGACGCACTGCGGGTCGCCGCCGCAGAAGTCGCAGTTGTGCGATACGTTCTTATCCTCGTTGAAGCCGATCACGCTGAACGGGCAGGCGACCATGCACATCTTGCAGCCGATGCACTTGTCGTCGTTGATCGCGATCTGGCCCGTGTCCGCATCGCGTGTTATCGCGTTGGTCGGGCAGTTGCTCAGGCACGGCGCGTCCGCACAGTGGAAGCACGTCACCGGCACGTAGGTCTGCTCGTCGACTAAGTCGTGCACGAAGATGCGGCTCTTCGTCGGCTGGAACACGCCATCGTGGTGAAACGAACACGCACCTTCGCAGAGATGGCAGGCGACGCACTTATCCGGGTGTGCCAGTATCATCTTCAAGTTCGCGCTCCCTTCAACCTCAGCGGCAGATCGCCACCAAGGTTATGTGGCCGTTCCCGAACCTGTCAACAATCCAGGATAAGGGGCCGATGCATACCTTGAGTGTCTGGCGCTTGTTGACGGCCTGTGCAGCGTTTGGTACAAATGGCGCACCAGAGGGAGACGAACGCCGCAAGACCAGGAGGAACATGCGATGGGCCGTGAAGATATGCTCAGTGACGTCCCGATCTTTTCGGAGTTGAGTAAGCGTGACCTCGGTCGCGTAGCCAAGATTATGGTCGCGAGGCCAGCAGCGGCTGACGAGGTGATCATCAAAGAGAACGATCAGGCCGCCGGTTTCTTCATCATCGAGTCCGGTGAAGTGGATGTGACGCGCGGCGTAGATGGGTCGAACCCGCAGAAGTTAGCGACACTCGGCCCGGGCGACTTTTTCGGCGAGATGGCGCTATTCGAGGGGTTTCCGCGTTCGGCAACGGTGAAAGCTACCAAAGACACCCAACTGCTGGTGATGACGCGGTGGGACTTCACGGCCGAGATGAAGACCCACCCCGAGATCGCCGTTTCGATGCTCCCGGTGCTAGTGAAGCGCCTGCGCGAACTCGAATCGCACCTGCAGTAGACCCCCTACTCCAGAATCGCGCCCCGGTCCCGAAGCCGCTTCTGTAGCGCGACAACGTTGATGTCCTTCACGCTTACGCCGTCGCTCGCCGCGAGTGCCGCGGCCGTTCCAGCGGCCTCGCCGGTCGCCATGCAGGGCGGGATCTCCTTCGTCGCGTGGTGCGCCCGATGATCGACGGAGATACATCGGCCCGCCACCAGCAGGTTGTCGAGTTTCCGCGGCAGCAGGCTGCGGTAGGGGATGTTGTAGACACAGTCATACTTGGTCCAGTGCCCCGTCCTCGCCACTACATCGTCAAACGATGAGTTGAGGTCGTCTCGGCCCAGAACGTACTCGCCCAGGAGCCTCCGCGATTCCGTGATCCCAAGCTGATCGGCCATGAGCGAGATGTAACTGCTCTCGAATCCGGGCACGGCCTCCTTGAGCCGCGCCGCTTCCTCTCGGACCATCAGCCGGCATTCAGCCAGCGCCTCCGACGTCTCGACGGGGTCCGTCGCGTCGATCTTGCGGGGTGCTCTGGCCTCGCCACCCCAGGGGACGAGGGCGTGGCCTTCGCCGGGCGCCCGAAAGAAGAAACCCTTCCCGGACCCCAGCGCCTTCTCAAGGCCGGTTGCGCCGCTCATCAGGAACCATAGCCACGGATGCACTCGTTCGAGCTCGTATTCCTCGCCACCTGCGGCGAAGATGTCGCCGTCGCCCGTCGCGTCGATGAACGTCTTCGCAGCGATCGCTTGTCTGCCGGCCTTGTTCTGGATGACGAGCTCTTCGATAGTGCCGTCGTTGACGATCGGTTCGCAGGCCCACGTCTGGTAGAGGACGTTCACACCTGCGTCACGCAGCATGTCGTCCGCCGCGAAGATAAAGTGCTGCGGCTGGTACGCCACGGAGTAGCGCACGCGATGCGGGCCGCCGCCCCAGACAAGCCCCCATCGCCGGTAGTGCTCGACGAGTTTCGGTTCCGGGTCGTTCCATTCATTCTTCGGCGGATAGTGAACGGCGTCGCGTTGCTCCATACGATCGACGATCTCCTGACAGAGCCCGCCGACCGTCTGATTGCCGTTACCGTCGTCCATCGTCAGTAGCAGGACGATCAGCCCGCCCGTCGCCAGGCCGCCAACGTAACTGAAACGCTCGATCAGCAGCGTCTCAGCGCCGTTTCGTGCCGCCGCGACCGCGGCCGCCAGTCCCGCTGATCCGCCACCGATGACCGCGACGTCGACCTCGGCGACCACGGGTACTCGGTCCGAGGAAAGCGTTACGTGGCGGGTTGCGTCTTCCCCCATAGGCTTCGTCGCCGCCTAAACGCTAGTCGCTATACCGACGATGTGGGGCCGCACGAACACCATTGGCGGTACGGGCGGCGCTGTTTTCACGAGGCGGACCGAATCGAACTTGAACCCGGCCTCCGTGATGGTGCTACCAGTGTCGCGGTTAGGATGGCAGCCCCCGCCGAACCATTTCCAGGCTGGCGTAATGAGGTCCTGCCAGAACGCACCAAAGCTGCTTTGGTACCTGACATGCTCGTATACCCGCAACTGCCCGCCGGGCTTGAGCGTGCGTTTGATCTCGGACAACGCCTTCTGCGGGTCCGAGACGGAGCACAGCACCAGCGTACTTATCGCCGTGTCGAACGTGTCGTCGTCGAACGGAAGCTCCTCCGCGGGCGCATGCTGCACCTCGATCGGCTTGTCGACCTCTTCGGCGCGCTTCCTGGCGCGCGGCAGCATGAACGGGTCCGGTTCGACCGCAGAGACCTCGGTCACATCGTCGCCGTAGTACGGAAACGAGGCGCCGGTTCCAGCACCGATCTCTAGCACACGGCCTCGGGCTCCGCCGACGATCTCTTCCCTTATCTTGCGGACTGCGGCTGATTTCTCTTCGATGTTGCTCAACCGCTCGTAGAACGCGGCGAACCAGCGGTGTCCCTTCATGGAGCCTCCTCTCGGGCGCGCGACTACATTAGACCACTGAGGAGGCGCGAAGGGGAGAGACCGGACCGCTGAGTTCGACGGTTGGCGCCAGCGGCCCCGTCCGTCACGGCTTTTCCGGCCCGCCTGGGCCCAAATGCCGATGGAGTCCGCGATAGCGTCGATGTGCGTGTACGTCGTGGTGGTCGCTGGTAGGGTTCGCATTTGCGATAATTGTCCCAAGAAGCCCGACCCCAATCGATACGCGAATGTCCTCAGACGCCCCCGAAACTCCCGTCTCAACTCCTGACGTAATCGACGAATCGAACCTGCTTCGTTCCGTTATACGTCTCGCCTGGCCCGTTGTCGTCCAGCAGCTCAGTTTCGCCACCGTTCAACTTGTCGATACGGCGCTGGTGGGCGATCTCGGCGAGGACGCGCTCGCCGGTGTCAGACTAGCCGGGCAGGTCTTCTGGTTGTCGCTCTCTGGGATGACCGCCGTCGGTGTTGGAGCGACTGCGGTCATCGCTCGCGCGGTCGGTGCCCGGCGCAGCGGGGATGCGGACAAGACATTGAGGACAGCCGCGATCCTGGCGTTGATCTGGGGCATCGGGGTCGGTGTGGGCATGTGGTTCCTCGGCGGCTGGTCGTTGGGGTTGATGGGCGCCGAAGAAGGCGCAAAGCACGAAGGCACGACATACCTACGAGCCGCCGCGATTGGAATGCCGTTCTGGTCGCTAATGTTTGCCGGAAGCGCCGCGCTACAGGGCGCAGGTGACACCAGGTTGCCGATGGCGATCAGCATAGTCGTGAACGTCGTCAACGGCATCCTCTCCTACATCCTGATCAACGGAATCGGCCCTGCCCCGCAGTGGGACGTGATGGGCGCAGCCGTGGGCTACGCGATCTCTGCGGTACTCGGCGCATTCATAACGTTCGGGGCGCTGGCACTGCGCTCCGGGGTGCTGTACTGGTCCCCGGCACGAGCAGCTGAGTTCGATCCCGGTGAAGCGCGCCGGATACTAAACGTTGGCGTTCCAGCCGGGATGGAGCAAGGCCAGTTCATGTTCGCCTTCATGATCTATACACGCGTGATCGCGACGCTGGGAACGACCGCCGTTGCCGCACATGGCGTGACGCTGGCTCTCCAGGGTCTCACCTTCGGTGTGGGGTTCGCGATCAGCGTCGCCACGAGCGCGATCGTCGGTCAATGCTTGGGTGCTGGCCGTCCAGACCTCGCCGAGAAGGCGACCTACATGGCGATGAAGTACTCGATAGCGTTCCTGGCGGTGATGGGCCTCGTATTCATCGCCTTTGGAGGTCCGATCACGGGCATCTTCATCGGCGGGGAGGATGCGGCCGGCGTCATCGATCTCGGGAGGGATCTGTTGTTCATCTTCGCGTTCGCAATGCCCGCTTTGGGCGCGAGCTTGTCCATAAGCGGCGCCCTGCGAGGTGCCGGGGACACTCGATCTGTGCTCCTGATTACGGCCGGGAGCACCTGGATCGTTCGCTTGGTCCCGGCGTATCTCCTGGCCATCACCTTCGGCCTCGGTGTACAGGGTGCATGGATGGCGGCAGTTCTCGACATCAACTTCCGCACACTGCTACTCATCGTGCGGTTCAGGCAGGGGAAATGGAAGCAGATGAAGGTCTGATCCAGGCACGGGGCGAGAGACGTTACCATGCTAGAATTGAGCCTTGGAGGAAGCCCACTTGAGCGTAGTAATGTACACGCTTCGGAACTGTCCCACGTGCGATAAGGCACGGGAGGCGCTGAACGAGCGCGGGATCGAGTTCGAAGAGCGGAAAGTCGACGAAAGCGAAGCCTTCTGGGAAGAAGCCCTCAACTATGCGTTCACGGTCCCGGTAATCCTCTGGGACGGCGGCGACGTAGAAGTAGGTTGGGAGGGTGAACACGGTTGAGAGATAAGTTGATCGGCGGGCAGTTGCCCGTTCAAGCGTGACTGAGTTCAGACTGGCGTTCAAATGGAATCCCAACCGCTGCTGAGGATTCACAACACTCTCTCCGGACAGAAAGAGGAGTTTGCTCCTGTCCAGCCGGGTCGTGCGTCCATCTACACCTGCGGCCCGACCGTCTACCGGAACGCCCACATCGGAAACCTACGTTCCTATCTGGCAGCGGACTGGCTTCGCCGCACGCTCACGGCCTTCGGCTACACCGTCTCGCACGTCAAGAACATCACGGATGTCGGTCACATGCGTCAGGAGATGCTGGAGCGCGGTCAAGACAAGGTTTTGGCGGCGGCCCTGGCAGAGGGCAAGACCCCTCAGGAGATCGCCGAATTCTACACCAAGGCGTTCCACGACGACGAGCGTAAGCTCAACATCGAGCCGGCGCACGAGTTTCCAAAAGCGACGGAGAACGTCGAGCAGATGGTGGAGTTCGTGCGATCCCTCGAATCGAAAGGCTACGCGTACGAGGTGGAAGGAAACGTCTACTTCGATGTGAACAAGTTCGAGGGCTACGGGAAGCTATCCGGGCAACTGGCGAAAGGTCTCGAAGAGGGCGCTCGAGTCGAGGCGGACCCGCTGAAGCGAGACCAGCGAGACTTCACGCTCTGGAAGGCCGCGGAACCCGGCCGCGAGCTGAAATGGAAGAGCCCCTGGGGAGACGGCTTCCCCGGTTGGCACATCGAGTGTTCGGCGATGGTGCTGCGATACCTGGGAGACGAGATCGACTTCCACACGGGCGGCGTCGACAACATCTTCCCCCACCACGAAGACGAGATCGCCCAGAGCGAAGGCGTCCTTGGCAAACGGCACGTGCGGACGTGGCTGCACGGACAACACCTGCTCGTCGATGGCCTCAAGATGGCGAAGTCTACCCGCAACACCTACCTCGTGAGCGATCTGGAGCGCCGCGGCTTCGACCCACTCGCCTTCCGCTACCTCTGCGCTACGGCGCATTACCGGACGCGCCTCAACTTCACGCTGAGATCGATCAAGGCCGCTCAGAAGGGCCTCTCCCGCCTGCGCCTGGCCCTTCGCAGTGGCAATGGCCGTCTCACAAAGAAGGCCCAGCGCGAGGGCGAGGCCCTGAGGACCGAATTCTGGAACGCCGCCGCCGACGACCTCGACATCCCGTCGGCGCTGGCCATCGCCTGGCGAACGGCACGGTCGCGATGGCCCCTCGAGGTCAAGCGGGACCTCCTGCTCGATTTCGATCGCCTGTTGGGACTTGACCTGCTCAAGACCGACGCGGTGCCGGACGTGTCCTCGGAGATCCGAACGATTCTCAGCGATCGCGACACGCTGCGCCGGAAACGCAGCTACGTGGACGCCGATGCTGCTCGCAGCACGATCTGCGACAAGGGCTATGAAGTTCGTGACGGCAGTAAAGGGTCGCGGGCGCTGCCGCTGCCGGCATGGGTATCGGACGATTCGATATCGTCCAGCGGCGACGTCGAATCGTTCCTGGAAGAGCCAGAGCGTGTTGACCTGACGGTAAGCGTGGTCGCTCAGCAAGGCTGTGCTGAACTGGAGAGATGCATCTCGTCCGTACGACGCTGGCTAGGTGATACGAAGTCCGAGATCATCGTCGTCGACAATGGCTTCGATGACGATTGCGTTTCCTTCGTGGACGAAGTAGCGGCGAACGACACGCGTGTGACGGTCTTCCACGCGGACCACTTTCTCGGATCGGCCGCCGCCCGTAACGTCAGCCTTCGGCAGGCGCGCGGCCGGAACATCCTCGTGATCGATACCAGCGTCGAAGTAAAGGGCGACATCTTCAGTACGCTGGATGCGGCTCTCGCCGACAAAACGGTGGGCATCGTTGGGCGCTGGGGTGTGGTCACAAACGACCTCAGGTCGTTCGATGAGGCTGACGCGTCCGGAGACGTCGATGCCGTCGAAGGTTACTTGATGGCGTTTCGCCGCGAGATGCTGCGGGAAGTCGGCCTGTTGGACGAGAAGTACCGGTTCTACCGGCATCTGGACCTCGACTTTAGTTTCGCCATTCGCAACCGCGGTTATCGCTCCGTGATCGATGTTGATCTGCCGGTGCAACGTCACGATCACGTCGATTGGGTCTCGACTCCTGAAGAGGAGCGTGAGCGTCTCAGCAAACGAAACTTCTATCGCTTCCTCCACAAGTGGGGAGAGCGCAAAGACCTGATCGCTTCGCGACAGTAGTCGCTACTAGCGTCTAGCCGCCGTCTCTGTTCAGCCGCTCGCCGATCGTGGCACGGACCGCGCGTTCCCGCTTCTTGATGGCAGAACGAAGGCCGGCCATCCTCGTCTCGAGCTGTAGCCGGATCGGCGTCCAGCGTGCGACGCTCGACGGGATCGGCGTTCCCCAACGCAAGGCCAGCGCCGCCCAGGAGAGGCCGGAGCCGAAGCTGGTAAGGATCATGTTGTCGCCGACGTGAACGCGGTCCTGCGAGATCGCCTCGCAGAGCGCGATCGGAATCGAGGCCGCGCTCGTGTTGCCGTAAGTGTCGACGTTTGAGAACACCTTCTCGCGCGGCAACCCCAACCGCTTGGCAGCGGAGTCGATGATCCTGAGGTTAGCCTGATGCGGAAGGAATAGATCCACCTGATCGACGGTGAGGTCAGACTCCTCGATGACTTGCGTGGCCGCCTCGCTCAGCTTTTTCGTCGCCCAGCGGAAGATCTGAGGGCCGTTCATCGTCAGGACTGCCTTACCGTTGGCGGAAGCATTGCCGTTAGAGCTGGCTTTGGTTCCGCCACCACGAATCTCCAGGAGGCCGGCGCCCGATCCGTCAGATCCCGTTGTCGATGCCATGATGCCGGGCTCTTCGCTCGCTCTCAGCAGCACCGCACCAGCACCGTCACCGAACAGGACGCAGGTAGTGCGGTCTTGCCAATTGAGATGGTTCGAAAGTTCGTCGGCGCCGACGACCATGACGTTCTTGGCGCGCCCCGATTCGATCTGAGCGGCCCCAGTCGCAAGCGCGTAAACGAAGCCGGCGCAGGCGGCGTTCAGGTCGAACGCGCCCGCTCGGTCTGCGCCCAGCCGGTGCTGCACGAACGAAGCCGTCGATGGCATGATCTGATCGGGAGTGCAGGTCGCCAGGATTACGAGGTCGAGGTCACGCGGATGTGCGTCAGCGACCTGGAGTGCTTGTTTGGCGGCTTCGACCGCGAGGTCCGAGACAGGTTGACCGTTCTCCACGAAACGTCGCTCATGGATACCGGTGCGGGACGAGATCCATTCGTCTGAGGTATCGAGTCCCATCTTGACGAAGGCGTCGTTCCCAACGACCTTGTCCGGGACGTGCATACCCCAGCCAACGATCTGGGCGAATGCCATTTAGGGTACCTCCAGTTGCCAGTGCGGGGCGGGTGCGTGTGGCCTTCGGTTCAGGCGATTATTTCGGGGGCGATCGGTATATATCAATTCTCTCCGCGCCTAGCTTAGGCTCTGCTGCTGCCTCCGTCGAGGTCAAGTGATTCGGCGGCGATCTCCCAAATCTCCTCCGGTGTAAAGAACGTTGTCCGGTACTCGGTCCAGATGTCTTTCTCCTCGTCGTACTCACCGTTGTAGGCGTCCTGAAGCTTGTTGTAGATATGCTTGACGACTCGGTTGGTCGTGGCGAAGCGTTGCTCGACACCCCGCGCTTCCGCCTCCGCGTTGAGCACCGACACGATCCCCTCAGCCCCGGACAGGGCGCCGACGACGCTGCGTTCGGCGGAATCGCGGCCGACTATCGACGGGTCGTAGGCGAGGTAGATCAGACCGCCCGGCGCCTCTTTTTGACGTGCGACACCAGCCTGGTGGATTCCCGCCGAGGTGGTGAAGACATCGCCAATTATCGGCGCGCTCCGGGAGATCGGCGTCAGGTTATCGGACACCAGGTCTGCCATCTCAGGAAGGACAGACAGGTTGAATCCCGGGTCGCCGTAGAAGCGCTCGTAGGTCACCACCATCTGCTCTAGCGAGGTGTTTCCCGTGCGTTCGCCGAGGCTGGCGAACGCTGTGTTCACCTTGCGGCAGCCGTAGCGCCACGCTGCCAGGGAGTTCGCGGTCGCCACGCCGAAGTCGTTGTGCCCGTGGAACTCCAGCTCGGCGCCGGTTTCGCGGTACAACGTCGATACCAGGTGAGGGATCCCCTGCGGCAGCGCCACGTAGGGATCGGGCACTCCCCAGCCGATGGTGTCACAGATGCGGAACTTGGCGCGGCCCTCCGTCTGCTGAAGGACGGTCTGCATGAACGGGATGACCCAGCCATAAATGTCAGCGCGCGTCGTGTCTTCCAGATGGACGCGCGGCGTGATGTCGTATTCCAGCGCCGTCAAGATAGGTTTGAGGTACTTGCCGATCGCTTCTTCTTTGCTACGGAAGCCGAGCTTATCGAAGATGTGGTGGTCGGACGACGAGGCAAGCATCCCCGTCTCTTTCACCCGGCCTTGGCTCGCCTCGTACAACTCCTTGACGTCTCGGGGGCTGGCGCGGATCCAGGTGGTGATCTTCGGGAACTCGTAGCCGCGCTCCAGGAGCTTGTCCAGCACCCAGAGATCCCGCTTCTGGTAGATGAACGTCTCGATCGCGTCGATAACGCCCGTGCCGTTGTCCAGCTCGTGCAGCAGATCCACGTATCGCAGGCGGGCCTCGTTCGGGAAGAGCGGGAAGCGAGAGTCTTGCGCCCCGTCACGAAGGGTGGTGTCGGTAATTAGCTTCGGTTCAGTATCGCCGACTGGCGGCTGCGCTGGTTCGGACTCCAGCGTCACAGGGGGCATCCGTCCCTGGAAGTTGTAATACACCCGATCAGCGTTGACTACGTTCTCAGTTACCATACATTCCTCTCACTACCACGCGCGCCAATGCAACCTCATTTTATCCCTAATGCAGCGGCCTCGCTAGCGGTGGAGTCACTGATTTCGAAGCCGAATACCCGCGCTGGAGCTAGTTTCTGCGCCCGAAGATGCGGGAGAGCAGACCGCCACGTTGCTCCTCCTCCTCGTCGTCCTCAGACGGCGGGGGAGCGAACGGCTCCAGGTACTGCTTGAGAACGGGCTCTGGGATGTTCCCGTGGAAACGCCGCAGAGCCTTGCCGTTGCGCACGAGGATGAACGTCGGCGTGGCGCTCACGCCGAACCGCTTCGCCATGTCGGGCCGGTCGCTCGCGTTAATCGCGATGAACGGCATCCGCTTGCGATACTGCTTGCCTAGGCGCGCAAACACGGGCGCCATTACTTGGCAAGATCCTCAGCGGTGAGTCCAGAAGCCGAGGAACGTCGTGCTATCGGACTTGATCATGTCCCAGAATTCCTCGTCGCTGTACCCGCCATCCTTAAAAACCATGTCGTCTCCTTGTATCGATTGTATACGGAACGGACGCCCATGCGGATTGCCCCGCTCGCTACTGACATGTCGCTGTCACTGCAGCCGCTACCATGGTGGCATGCCTAACGTCGCGCTCGGCTTCCGCGCTCATACGGGCTGGGCAGTGGCTGTCGCCCTGGGCGGACGGCCCGAGGCGCCCTCCGTGATCGACCGCCGCCGGCTAGACCTGATCGATCACGCCTTACCGCGACAGGTCTACCACGCGGTAAGCCGCCTCGATTCCAGCAGCGCAGAAAAGCTGGTTGGCCGCGTACGAGAATGCGCCAATGCCTTCGCAAAGCGGGCCGTTCAGTCTTTGATTGACGAACTGAAAGCTGCGGATCACGCCGTCGTCGGTATAGGCGTCGTGGTTGGTGGCGGCTGGCCTGTTGCGGGCCTCGCCCGAGCGCTCTCTTCACACGCCGCGAAGCACGGTGCGGAAGGGGCACTCTATTGCGATGCGCTCATTCAGGCCGCTGAACCCAGCGGCCTTCCCGTCACCAGCGTGTACGAGCGCGATCTATACGACCTGGCCGCTGGGGTGTTGAGAGCTACTCCTGATTCCGTCCGCGACCGTCTCACTGACCTCGGCCGCCCGATGGGAGCTCCGTGGAATCAGGATTACAAGAGGGCAGCGCTCGTGGCCTGGTTGACGATCGTTGCACGGGCTGCCGACGAATCCTCGGACTAGCGAATTCCGATAAGCGGCTCACCCGCGCACCTCCGACACCGCCCAGCGAAGAAAGCTCATGACCTCCGCCACCTTCGTCTCATCCCTCGTACGGTCTCCGCGCAGTGCCTGCGACCACTCGATGAGCGAACGCCACCGGCCTGGCAGCGTGTCCAACGCCCAGGCCACCGCTTGCGCCTTCGTCATCAACTCCGCCGTCTCGATCGTCTGAAGCGCCCTGCAGACAGTCTCGATCTCGAACGCCTGCGCGCCACGATGGGTCATCTCCTCGGCGGGCCAGCTCCCGTCGCTCCAGCCCCGGAGCCGCTCCTTCAGCTCTCCGCGAACCGCCTCGCGGATCTCCGCTGGCGAGATAGGGCCGATCAGCGTCTTCGGGTCCGGCCCGTCGATCACGACGCCTCGCTCGCGCACCGTTCAGCGCTCCAGCACCCAGTTCGAGCGGTGGTCCCAGCGATCGAACGGCAGGCCACCTCCGCCGCTCGGGTGCCGTCGTTGTCCCGGCTCGAACCGTCTGATCGAGTCACGATCGATGTACGACACGTCATAGCGCAGGCCATACTCGTTATCGTCGGGTGAAATCCGTCGGTGAAGACGTGCCAGAGCCTCGAACTCCGGGTCCGACACGCCACGCTCTGTCACGATGAGTATGTCGACGTCGCTGGCCTCAGGATCGAAGCCCCCGAGGGCTAGCGAGCCGCGGAGATAAAAGCCGAGGAAGTTATCGCCCAGCGCGGCGCGAACACCGGCGAGGAGGTCGTCGAGGAGCGATGAGACTTCAGTTGGATAGGTGGCCACCCGGTCATGCCTCCGGACTAATCCTCCAGCGTGCTCGTGTCGCCTTCGGGCAGCCCCAGCTCACGGGCCTTCAGCAGGCGGCGCATGATCTTTCCGCTGCGCGTTTTCGGCAGGCCCGCCAAGAACTCGATCTCCCGCGGCGCCACTCCCGAGCCGAGCTTCTCGCGCCCGAACCGGATCAGTTCGCGGCGCAGCTTCTCGCTCTCTTCGTAGCCCTCCTTCAGGGCGACGAACGCCTTCACGATCTCCATCGCCACTGGATCCGGCTTGCCGATGACGCCGGCCTCCGCAACTGCTGGGTGCTCGAGCAGCATGCTTTCCACCTCGAACGGTCCGACGAGGTGGCCGGCGGTGTTGATGACATCGTCCGCGCGGCCGACGAACCAGAAGTAGCCGTCTTCGTCCATCTTGGCTTGGTCGCCGGTGATGTACCAGCCGTTCTGGAAGCGCGAATCGTACATCTCCTGCTGGTTCCAGTAGACGCGAAACATCGAAGGCCAGCCGGGACGGAGCGCCAAACTGCCCTCCTGGCCCGGCGGCAAGACGTTGCCTTGATCGTCGATAATCGCCGGCTCGATGCCGGGGAACGGTCGCCCCATGCTGCCGGGGCGGATCTCCATCGACGGATAGTTGGCGATCATGATCGCGCCCGTCTCCGTCTGCCACCAGTTGTCGTGGAATGGCAGGCCGATCGCCTTCTCGCTCCAGACGACGGCCTCCGGGTTCAGCGGCTCGCCGACGGACATCGTGTAGCGCAGGCTCGAAAGGTCGTGCTTCTTGACGACGTCATCGCCCGCCTTCATCAACATCCGGATCGCCGTCGGCGCCGTGTACCATACCGTCACCTTGTACTTCGCGATGAGCGAGTACCACATGTTCGCGCCGAAGCCGCCCTCGTGTACCAGGCTCGTGACGCCGTTGCTCCACGGCGCGAACATCCCGTAGGACGTGCCCGTCACCCAGCCGGGGTCCGCGGTACACCAGTAGATGTCGTCTTCGTGGAGGTCGAGCACGTACTTGCCGGTCGCGTACTGTCCGATGATCGCGTTGTGGACGTGCGCCGCGCCCTTCGGCTTGCCGGTGGTGCCGGAGGTGTAGTGCATCACCGAATAGTCCTCCGGGTCCGTATGCTCGGTCTCGAACTCCTCCGACTGAGGCTTAACGACCTCGTCCCAGAGGGCAACGCCCTCTCCAGCCTCGGCCTGGTGACGGCGAGTGATCAGCAGGACATGTTCCAGGTTCGGAAGATCGGATCGGATCCCTTCGATCTTCGCCCACAGCTCAGGGCTGGTGACCAGCACCTTCGCGCCGCTGTCCTCAAGGCGGTCCTTGACCGCGTCGGGGCCGAACGCTGAGAACAGCGGACCGATCACTGCACCCAGCTTCAACGTGCCGAACGTTGTGAAGTAGCACTCCGGTATCCGCTCGAGGAACATGAAGACGCGGTCGCCCTTCTGTACGCCCAGGCTGCGAAGCCCGTTCGCCACCTTGTTGGCCTGCGCGACCATCTCGGCGAACGTGTACGTCTCCTCTTCGCCGTCCTTGCCCTCCCAGAGCATCGCGATCTTATCGCGGCGGTCAGTCTTCAGGTGACGGTCGAGGCATTCGTACGCCATGTTGATCCGCTGACCCGGTAGCCAGTCGAGCTCGCCCTTGATCCCCTCCCACGTAATCGCCTCGCGGTCCTTCGCATAATCGCCGAGGTTCGGGCGTACGGATATCTGGTCCAACGAGGGCTTCTTGATGGGGACATATTCCATGTCGGTCTCCTGTGGACTTCTGTTTGATTGGGATTTGGGCGTGCTTCAATGTAGCGCAGCCCTTCGGGCGCGTCAACGAATGCTACCCACCGTCCACCGGCGGAACCTTCGGCGCGTTTGCCGAGGATGGACATCGAATCTATCATTGTTATGAGATCGTATTAGCTATCAGAAGCTAGAGACAGTGTTGCAAGTAGCGATTACGGAGTAGCACGAAAGTATGGATTTTCTTGAAGTAGGTGGGGTCAGCCTCCTCGTCGCCTTTGTGGCGGGGATGCTTTCCGTCGCCTCACCGTGCGTCCTGCCGATGATCCCGGCGTACCTCGGCTACCTCACGGGCGCCTCGCTCGAGGGCACGACTCAGACCCAGACGGTGAACGTGTCGCAGACGGTCGCGGCCGGTGTTGGCGGCGGTGGCAGCTCCGTCGGATCGGTCGCTTTGCCAGCTTCAACCAACGATCGTACGCCTTCACCGTTCCTGCATTCGCTGGCGTTCGTGTCGGGCTTTTCGTTGGTGTTCATCGCTTTCGGGGTCTCTCTCGGGCTCCTGGGATTCATCCTCCGCGACAACATCGACATCATTCTCAAGGTGTCCGGCAGCCTCCTCATCATCATGGGGCTGCACCTCGCAAACGTGATTACGATTCCCTTCCTGGACCAGGAGCGGCGCCTCGACGTCGGCGGCGGGCAGAAGGTCGGATACGCTAGGTCGTTTGCCGTCGGTTCGGCGTTCTCGGCGGGCTGGAGCCCCTGCATCGGCCCGACGCTTGGCGCGATCCTCGTGCTGGCGGTCTCGAGCGGCACGGTGCTGCAGGCCGGGATTCTGCTGCTCGTGTACTCGATAGGGCTGTCGATACCGTTCCTGGCGATGGGCGTCGCCTACAGCAGCGTCAAGCCAATTTACATGCGCGTGAAGCGGTACATGGGCGTCGTCAACTACGTCAGCGGAGCGCTTCTCATCGTCATCGGGATCCTGATCTTCACCGATAGCCTGATCAATTTCAACAGCCTCTTTAACATCGGCCTCCTGCCACAGTCGGACTTATAAGCGTGGGTAGTCAACCCAGCCAGCCGCCTACCGGCGGGCCCACGGTCAAGCAGCGGTTCCTTGCCCTCGGCGGCCTCGTGGCGATCGTCGGCGTCGCCGTCGTCGGCCTCACGGCTGTGAACCTGATCGGCAACCAGGGTGGCGGCGAGGGAATCGAAGACGTCCTCGTGTTCGAGCCACCGCGCGCCGTGGAGCAGGCGGACCTCGACGTGGGCCCAAGTGTTGGCAAGCTAGCCCCGGACTTCGAAATCTCCGACTTCGACGGCAGTCGGCACCTGCTCAGCGACTTCCGTGGAACGCCCGTCTACCTGAACTTCTGGGCCACCTGGTGCATCCCCTGCCAGATCGAACTTCCCGATCTCCAGATTCTCCAGGAGCGACACGAAGATGACCTCGTCGTGATCGCAGTCAATCGCAGAGAGTCGCTTGACCGTGCGAAATCGTACTTCGAGAACATTCCGCTCGAAGGCGGCGGGCAGGGGCTCGACTTCGCCGTAAACGGTATCGACCCCGACGACACCCTCTATAGCGAGTATCGGGCCCTGGGCATGCCCGCGAGCTACTTCATCGATCGTAACGGCGTCGTAACTAAAGTGTTCAACGGCCTGATCAACCTCGAGATGATGGAGGAGGCGGTCGCCGAGGCCGGCGCCGTCACCCCTCTCGTCGCGTCGTCCAACTAGGCACCTTTGCGCCTCCCGGATGGTTGGGCGCCCCTCTTTCGCTTATACTTGCTTCGCGTGACGAATTGGGACCTTGGCGGCTCCTGAGCTAAGGATTCTTCTTCAGAGGAGGCATGACATGAGGGACGTAGCCATCGTAGGCGCCGGGATGACCAAGTTCGGGAAGTTCCTGGACAAAGGTATGAAGGAACTCACGGCCGAGGCCGTCAACAACGCCCTCTCCTCCGCCGGTATCGACAAGCAGAAGCTCGATGTCGCCGTCGTCGGTAACGCCACCGCCGGACTGATTACCGGCCAGGAGATGATCCGTGGCCAGGTCGTCCTTCGCGACATGGGCATCGGCGGCATTCCCATCATCAACACCGAAAACGCCTGCGCCAGCTCCTCCACCGCGTTCCACGTCGCCTGGATGTACGTCGCCTCCGGCATGTACGACGCGGCGCTCGTCGTCGGCATGGAGAAGCTGTACCACGAGGACAAGACACGATCGTTCAAGGCGATCGGCTCCGCCGTCGACGTCGAATGGGTACAGAACATGCAGGCTCAAGCCAAGGCCGCGCAGGAGAAGGCCGCCGCCAAGACCGGCGAGACTCCGGCGCCGGATGCCGGTGCGGGCGAGAAACGGTCGATGTTCATGGACTTCTACGCCGCGTTCGCCCGTTCCCACATGCAGAAGTACGGCACAACGAAGGAGCAGTTCGCGCGCGTCGCCGTCAAGAACCACTACCACGGCTCGCTCAACCCGAACGCGCAGTACCGCGAGGAGTACTCGCTGGAGGACATCCTCACCTCGCCGCCAGTCGCCGAGCCGCTGACGCGCCTCATGTGCTCCCCGATCGGCGATGGAGCGGCCGCGACGATCCTCGTCTCCGCCGACAAGGCCAAGCAGTTCACGACGAAGCCGGTCTTCGTTCGCGCCTCCGTCCTCGGCTCCGGCTTCGACCGCAAGCCAGGCGAGCCCGGGCCAACGGAGCGTGTATCGCAGAAAGCGTACGAGATGGCGGGCGTCGGTCCTGAGGACTTGAACGTGGTCGAGTGCCACGACGCCTCCGCCCCGGCCGAGCTGGTGATCTACGAGGAGCTTGGGCTCTGCGCCGAAGGTGAGGGCGGCCAGTTCATCGACTCCCGGGCTCCGTACGTCGACGGGCCGATCCCCGTGAACCCCAGCGGCGGCCTGATCTCCAAGGGCCACCCGATCGGCGCCACCGGCGTCGCTCAGATCTACGAGATCTTCACGCAGCTCCGCGGCGAGGCCGGCGACCGTCAGGTCAAGAACCCCAAGGTCGGCCTGACGGAGAACGGCGGCGGCATGGTTAAGGGCGACCCGGCCGCGCTCTCCGTGCACATCTTCTCGCTGTAGGCGCGGCAACCGCTCCATGAGCACCTACGAAGCGATCATTCTCGAACGTGATGGCCACGTCGCCACGATCCGGCTCAACCGGCCGGAGAAGCACAACGCAATCAGCTCCCAGATGTCGCAGGACCTGATCGACTGCCTCGATGCCATCGAGCCCGACAACGACGTGCGCGTCATCGTCCTGACCGGCGTGGGCGAGAGGGCGTTCTGCGCCGGCGCGGACATGACCGAGGCGGTAGAGATGATGGCCAGCGGCAGCAACAAGCGTGACCACGCGGCCGTCGCGAACGTGCGTGTGCTGCGTGTGAAGAAGCCGATTATCGCCGCCGTCAATGGCTACGCCTACGGCGGTGGCGCTCTGATGGCGATCAACTGCGACATTCGTCTCTGCGCCGATAACGCCCGCTTCCGCTTCGTCGGCGCCAGCTACGGGCTCGTCGGCGGCGGCAGCCAGCTCCCGCGCATCGTCGGCGCGCCGCTGGCGAAGGAGCTGATCTTCACCGCCCGCACGGTCGACGCCGACGAGGCGCTGAGAATCGGGCTCGCGAACCACGTCGTCTCGATCGATGAACTGGAGTCGGCGGCGCTACAGATGGCGAACGAGATAGCGACCCACTCGCCGAGCGCCATACTGGCGTCGAAAGAGGTGATCGACATCGCCACGTCGGTGAAGGACGCCGCGCGCTCCGAACTCGCTCACAACCTCGAGCTACGTCAGTCCGATGAGCACCGCGAGCGCTTCCGCGCCGCCACCGATCGCGTCACCAAGCGCGGCTAGTCGTCCGTGGACCTGACGTACCACGCCACGCCAAAGGAACACTGGGACGCCTGCGACCACGATCAACCGTACCTGCCTCCGGACTTCGCCGCCGGTGGCTTCATCCACTGCACGGACTCGGTCGAGTCCCTGCCGAGCGTGCTTACGACCTACTACAAGGACCAACCCGGCGAGTGGATCGTGCTCTCCATCGATAAAGACCGAGTCTCAGCACCGATCCTCTACGACGACCCGGACAACGTCTTCCCGCACCTCTACGGATCCCTGAACCGCGACGCCATCGTCGACGTGCGCGGCATCGCACGTTCTGACGACGGCCGATTCCTGCCGATCGTGAAGACATGAGCGAGCAAGGTGGTCCTCCAGAGCGCGCGTTAGCCTGGGCAGCCAGGGCCGTCGGACCGCGCGCCAGCGTAGAGGCCGTTCGCCGCCTCCCCGGCGGCAAGTCATCCTCTGTCCACGCACTGACAATCGGCGACCAGACCCTTGTCATCCGCCAGTTCGTCGATCGCGAATGGCTCGAGCGCGAACCCGACCTCGCCAGCCACGAAGCGGCGGTCCTCCGGCTTCTCGAACGCTCGTCCGTCCCGGCGCCACGCCTCGTAGCGGTGGACGCTGATGGCTCGGAATCGGGTCATCCATCCGTGCTGATGAGCCACCTTCCCGGCAAAGTGGTCCTCGAACCAGACGATGCTGGCCCGCGGCTTGAGACCATTGCCTCGGCGCTGCTCATAGTTCATGAAGTCGGGGTGGCGTCGGATGAACTCCCACAGACCTACTACCGGTACATCAATGATGCGGCGCTAACAGTTCCCACCTGGTCTCGTGAACCGGACGCCTGGCGCGTGGCGTTCGACACCATCCGTCAGCCGCCACCCGAGTACGAAGAGCGGTTCATCCATCGCGACTTCCATCCCGCCAACATCCTGTGGCAGGACGAGCGCATCACCGGGATCGTCGACTGGGTGAACGCCTGCCGCGGGCCCGCCGGCGTCGACGTCGGCCACTGCCGGCGGAACCTTGCGCTTCTTCACGGCGTCGCCAGCGCAGAGGACTTCCGGGCGGCCTACGAACGTCTCTCAGGCCTTGTGCAGGACCCGTACTGGGACCTGATGACCGCTGTGGAGGTTCTGCCCGAGCCGCAGATGTTCCGTGGTTGGACTGACCTGGGCGTGCCGACTATCGATCGCGAGACGCTGCGAGCGCGAATCGACGCCTACGTGGCGAGTATCGTCGAGCGGCTTTAGCTCGCGAACGTCAGCCCGAGCACCTTCGAACCCAGCGCCCGCCCGGCGCGCTGCGCGGCGACCTCGCCGTGCAGCGCAAGCTGCTCCAGTTCGGCGATCGCGCGTGGCGTGTCGAGGTTCTCGGACATCGCCGTCAAGAAAGGCGTGCCCCAGCGCTCGATATCGTCGTCCGACGCCTCGCCGGCATCCGCTAGCCGCTCCGTCAGCATGTGTACGAGCGGGTAGGCTGTCGTCAGGCGCTCTTCTTCGTAGTCCCACTCCGCACGGAAGTGGTGGTTGAGCAGGCTGAGGCGGATCGCGTCCACCGAGTGCTCCTGCAAGAGATCGCGCGCGAAGACCATGTTGCCGAGCGATTTGCTCATCTTCTTCTCGCCGTGATAGACCATGCCGGTGTGCATCCAGTAGTGAACGAACGGCTTCCCGGTCGCCTTCACGGCCTGTGCGATCTCAGCATCGTGGTGCGGGAACAGCAAGTCTTCGCCGCCGCCGTGGATCGCGAACGTCTCGCCGAGGTACTTCGTACTCATCGCCGAACACTCGATGTGCCATCCGGGGCGGCCGTCGCCCCAGGGAGACGGCCACGCCGGCTCGCCTTCCTTCTGCGCCTGCCAGAGCACGAAGTCCAGCGGGTCTCGCTTGCGTGGGTCCGCCGGGAAGTTCCCGCGCTCGTTTGCGATCTCCAGCTGCGCCGCGTAGGGAACGTCGCACAGTCGGCCGAATTCGCCGTCGCGCTTCACTTCGAAGTAGACGTTGCCGTCGCTGACGTAGGCGCAGCCGTTCTCGATCAGCGCTTCGATGATCGCGACCATCTCGGGCGTATGCTCGGTGGCGCGCGGTTCGACTTCGGGCGGGACGTTGTTCAGGGCTGCCATGTCGCTCTGGAACAGGGCGAACTCGGAGTCGCCTAGCTCCTTCCAATTCATTCCCCGCGAAGCGGAGCGTATCAGGATGTCGTCATCGATGTCCGTCACGTTGCGAACGTACGTGACTTCGCGTCCGATGAACCGCAGATACCGGACCAGTACGTCGAAAACGACGTACGTGAACGCGTGGCCGATGTGGGTCGTGTCGTACGGGGTCACGCCGCAGACGTAGAGGCCAACGGGGTCGCCATCGACGCGATCGATCTTTTTTGAGAGGCTGTTGTATACGGAGAGTCCGAACTCCACGGCATCCTTCTTCTAGTCGTCCGCCAATCGTAGCATACGCTCCGGACGCGCCCGGCTTGCTCCGCCGCTGAAGCGGATAGTAAAGTCAGCGCGGCGGACACGCTAGGAGGCGAACCATGAGTAACTCACTACCGGTCAAAGTCGGTGACCGCGCTGAATACGTGCGCACCGTGACGGCACACGATGTCGACGCGTTCGCGGAGGTCACCGGGGACACGAACCCGTTGCATCGCGATCAGGCGTACGCGGCCAAGACACGCTTCGGCGAGACCATCGCTCACGGCATGCTCAGCGCCGGGTACATCTCGGCGGCTATCGGCACCAAGCTCGCGCCCGATTGCTGCGCGGTCTACCTCAGCCAGTCGCTGCGATTCCTTCGCCCCGTAAAGATCGGCGACACGATCAAAGCCGTCGCGGACGTCAAGGCGATCGAACCGGAAAAACGCATGGTCACTCTGGAGACGATCTGCTATAACCAGGCAGGCGATCCAGTACTGAAAGGCGAGGCGGTGATCCTTCTGGACGCCGTCCCGCAGGACTAGGGAGAAGAAAACATGGGCAAGCTCGACGGAAAAGTGGTAATCGTAACCGGCTCCAGCCGTGGAATCGGCGCGGAGATCGCGCGCGTCTTCGCTTCCGAGGGCGGCAAGGTCGTCTGCGTGGCGCGGACCCTCAAAGAGGGCGACCATCAGTTCCAAGGCTCTCTGGAGACGACCCTCAAGGGGATTAAGGACGCCGGCGGCGAGGCGACCGCGGTCGCCGCAAACATCTCAGAGCCGACAGAGTGCGAAGATCTCGTCGCCAAGGCTCGTGCGGCGTACGGCCCGATCGACGTCCTCGTCAATAACGCGGCGCTGACGTACTTCTTGCCCGTGAAGGACTATCCGCTGAACCGCTGGATGCGCTCGTGGGCGGTGAACTTCCACGCGCCTTTCCTCCTCAGCCAGCTCGTCTTGCCGGACATGATCGAACGCGGCTCGGGTAGCATCGTCAACATCTCGTCTGGCGCCGCCATCGGCCCCGGCAGCGCGCCTTACGACGGCAGCTTGATGACCGTCGGCGGCGGCACCTGCTACGGCGCAGAGAAAGCGGCGCTCGAGCGCTTCACACAGGGCCTCGCGGCCGAGGTCTATCAGAACGGCGTCTCCGTCACCTGCTTCTCACCCTCACTCGTCGTTCCGACGCCCGGTACCGTTCACCACAAGCTCGTGCGCGGCATCGACGATCCAGACGGTGAGCCAGCGGAGTACATGGCGAAGGCGGCGTTGATCCTGGCGACCGAGCCGCTGGACAAGGTGAGCGGACGAGTGACCTACAGTCAGGTGCTGCTCAAGGAGTACGGGGTTATCGACGAGGCCAAGGGCATCGGCACGCAGATTCAGGGCACCGGCTACAGCCGGATCTAGCGGCTGGCAGATGACGGGAAAGACGCGCGCCGGAAACTTCTTCGAGGACTTCCGCGTCGGCCACGTCTTCCAGCACGCCGTCCCCCGGACGATCACCGAGGGCGACGTCGCCCTCTACATCGCGCTCACCGGCGACCGCCGCGCGCTGCACTGCTCGCGGGAGTTCGCGCGATCGCTCGGCTTCGAACGCGAGACGGTCCACGACATGCTCGTGTTCCACATGGTGTTCGGCCGCGCCGTCCCTGACGTCTCGCTCAACTCGCCCGCCAATCTCGGATACGCCGACGTGCGCTTCCAGCGCCCCGTCTACACTGGCGACACCCTCCGCGCCGAAACCGAAGTCATCGCCAAGCGTGAGACGTCGCGCCCGGACGTCGGCATCGTCTGGGTCCACACCCGCGGCTTCAACCAGAGAGACGAGCCGGTGCTCCAGTTTTATCGCTGGGCGATGGTGAACAAGAGCGACCCGAAAACCGCCACGGGCGACGATGATTCGCCCGAACTGCCGAAGCAGGTCGCCGTCGAGGACATGATGGTCCCGCCGGAGCTGGACCTCGCAAAGTTCGATCCTGTCGTTACGGGCGGCGATTACTTCTGGGACGACTACGAAGTCGGTGAGCGGATCCAACACCCGCAGGGTCTGACGGTCGAGGACGCCGAGCACCAGTCCGCCACTCGCCTCTACCAGAACAACGCGCGCGTTCACTTCAACGAAGTCCTCCAGAAGAAGTCCCGTCTCGGGACACGCATCATCTACGGCGGGCACATCATCTCGCTGGCGCACGCGATCTCGTTCGACGGCCTGGAGAACGCCATCCGCATCCTCGGCTTCAACGCTGGAGCGCACGCCAATCCGACCGTAGCCGGCGATACGATCTTCGCCTGGACCGACGTGCTGGAGAAGGCCGATCTCGGCCGCGACGACGCCGGAGCGCTTCGCCTGCGTCTGGTCGGCGTCAAGAACATCGACCCCAGCGAGGAAGACGTACCGCTACGCGTGACAGATCCCGAGAAGGGCCGCGAACAGTACCACCCGAACGTGGTGCTCGACCTCGACTACACCGTTCTTATGCCGAAGAGGCGGGAAGACCAATGCTAAAAGGAAAAGTAGTCACGCTCAGGCCGGTCGAGGAAGAAGACCTGCCGGTCCTCTACGAGTACATCCTCGATATCGAGAACCGCGGCGAGTTCTACCCGCGGCACATTCAGACGCTAACCGAATTACGCAAAGAATTTCACGAGCACGGCTTCTGGAAGGACGACTTCGGACTTTTCGTCCTGGTGGACAACGACAGCCAGAAGATCATTGGCACGATATTCTGGTTCAAGATCAAGAGCTACCTGACGGAGCTGGAGCTCGGATACATCATGTACGACTCTACATCGCGGTCGCGTGGCGGAACGACGGAAGCGGTGAAGCTGTTCACCCGCTACCTGTTCGACACAATGCAGATCAACCGCATTCGGCTCTGCATCGCCACCGAGAACCGACCATCTCGCCGCGTCGCCGAGAAGAGCGGCTACAAGCACGAGGGTACGCAGCGAGGCGCTTGGTGGAACCTTGGCCGCTTCTACGATATGGAGTTGTACGCCGTCACGCGCGACGACCTGAGCCCAGCCTAGACCGGCATCTTCGGCCAGTCCCGCATGGTCTGACGAGCCCTCTCGGCATTCGCCTGGCGATCTGCCTCGGAATCTGTACCGGCGGACTCGAGGCTCCCCGAGCGTGACAATTCACGGAAAACGCCGCCAACAACCTCGCCACGCACCGACGCTTGCCTGAGGTCGTTCATGTCGGCCGACTCTCGGTGTGCGAGCATCAGGGCCTGCCCATCCGGCACGTCTGCCGCCAACTCAACCTGCGAGTCCAGGACGGCGTAGTCCACAGCCAGCGGCATGATGCTGGGCCGGCCGTCGACGCTCGTTGCCAGCGTCAAGGAGTCCTCTCCCGGCCTTCGTTCGACCCGCTCCGCGTCGAACGAGATGATCGCACGGCCGAAGTACCACGCCAGGACCTCACGATAGTTCGGCACCTTCGTCAGGAATTGCGCGGGCGGGTACTTACGCATTTCGTGCTCCAGGATGTGCTCCACGAAGAAATCGCCCGAGACGTCGGAGAAGACGTTCGCCCGGCCGCCGCAGTGCGCGCCGTCGGCGAGCAGCGCCACCGCGGGGTTCCGCCGAACGAGCTGCGCCTTCCGCGTGTAGGCCAGCGTCGCTGTCACCAGGACCTTGCCTTCGTGCGAGTACGGAGTGACCGGCACCGCGAGAAGCTGCCCACGCGACCCGTAGAACGCGAACACCGCGACTGCCGCACCGTCGATCGCCTCGAGCATATCCTGCGTGTCACTCATAAGCGTCCTTCAGCTTAACGTACCGAGCCCCCGTCAACGCCACGAGATCATCGACCGCCAACTCAACGTCCATCCCCCGCGCCCCGGCACTAACGTGAATGCGGCCGAGAGACTGCGCACGATCGTCGATCAGGACTTCGAAGCTGCGTCCGGTTAACGCCAGCGCTGAAATGCTTCCGACCCGCAGGTCGGTCAGGCGTTCCGCCTCGCGCTGCGTCGCCATCCGCACTCTCTTCTCGCCGCCCGCAGCGGCGACCGCCTTCAGATCGAGCTGGTCCGCGACGGGGATCATCACGAGCATCGCCCTGCCCGCCGGTGAGCCGTCTCGGACGAGCACGAGCGTCTTGTAAACCAAGTCCGCGGCTGCACCGACGAGTGCCGCGGCCTCTTCGCCGGTATGAAACTCGCCGCCGGCGTCGTAGTTGGTGACGCGGTGGTCGATCCCTCTGGCTTCGAGTAGCCGACCAGCCTGAGTCTTCTTCATCCCATTTCTGTCATCTGCCTGCCCGCCTCTGGTGGGAGCGCCAGGACGGTCTTCGACTGAGTGACATAGTACGCGAAGGATCTGGGGTGGGGCAGACGCTAGAGCCGGGAGAAGGGGTTAGCGCTGCAGGACTTCGTCGGAGTAGAGCTTGACGATCTTCACGCCGCCGGGCGGTGCGGCCTCGATGCACAACTCGCAGAGAACGCACTCGTCGACGTTCTCCTCAACGATCTTGACGGAGCCGCCGCCATCGACCTCAAAGATGTCGACCGGACAGATCTGAGCGAGCTTCTTCGCCAACTCTTTGTCGGACGCCGCTTCCGGCGTAAGGTCGACGCGCACGAACATCGCGCTCACTAGTTCATCCCCAGCCGCTGTTTGACCAGCTCGGGAATCTCGCTGATCTCCTCCGCCACCGATATTCCCGCGTCCTCCAGGCGTCGGATCTTCTCCGCTGCCGTGTCCTGCTTCCCCTCGACGATCGTACCCGCGTGCCCGAAGCGCATCCCCGGCATCTTGTCCATGAACCGCCCCGCCATGAAGGCGATGATCGGCAGGCGCGTGCCTTTGGTCTTCACGTATTCGGCCAGCTGCGCGTCCATCGGCCCGCCCGGTTCGGAGTAGATCGCGATCGCCTCGGTCTCAGGATCGTCCTCGAATAGCGGCATCAACTCCGCGTACGTCGTACCGATAATCGCATCGCCACCGATGCTGACGGCCGTGCTCTGGCCGAGTTCGGCTGCCGTAAGGGAGTTCGCTATCTCCGTCGTCATGCCGCCGCTACGCGACATAATACCGACGTTGCCGGGGCGATACGCCTGCTTCGTGTTGGCTGCCGGTCCACCGATGCCACCCATCTTCGACTTTCCCGGCGCGATCATGCCGAGGCAGTTCGGACCAATGATGCGGGCGCCCTTCTGCGTCGCTAGTTCCACGAGTTGCGCGACTTCGGCCCGCGGTACGCGCTCGGTGACGATGACGATCAGCTTGATGCCGTTCTCCAGCGCCTCGAACGCCGCATCCCGTACGAAAGCGGGCGGAACGCTGATCACGGAGCCGTCGACGCGCTCCTTCTCGGTGATCTCGCGCACGGTGTCGTAGACGGGCACACCGTAGATATCGCGCCCGCCGCGGCCCGGCGTCACGCCGCCGACGACCTTCGAGCCGTAGTCTAGGCACTCGCGGGTCATATTGACCGCCTCACGCCCGGTGATCCCCTGAATGATGAACGTAGTGTTCTCGTCTATCAGAATGGCCATCAGTAAGTTATCCCTGCGACCCCTCGTCCACCGCAGGCAACGAGAACCCCTCCACGAACAAGAGCGTGCCCGTAGTCGCTTCCAGCCGGAGCGGCAAGATCTCGCGGTACGCCTCAGAGTCGTACCAGGCGTTGGCATCCTCCATGGACGGGAACTCGCCGACGATCGTGCGGCGAAACGCCGGCTCGCCCTCTTTCACATCGGCGTCCGTCGCAGCGAGCATCTTCCCCCCGAACGCCGCGGCGGTCGGCCCCACTCTCGATGCGTACTCGCGGTACTTCACCGCGTCATGGACCTCCATCTGTGCGATCACGTAGGCTGCCATCAGCCCGGGCGCCCGCCGCGGCCCGACGTCACACCACCGACGACCTTCGAGCCGTAGTCGAGGAACTCACGGGTCATGTTATATCCACCCTTGCTGCTGATACAGCCGAAAGCCGGATGCCAGTGCATCCTTGATCTGCGTCTTGAGCGCAGGCTCAAGACGCCGGACGTAAAAGCAGGACTTGCCTTTGAGGAGGGAGCGCAGCTCCGGTTTGATGAGCATCGATTTCTGTTCCGGATTCGTGTATACGGGCATGTAGTGGAAGCTAATGTAGCCTTTCTGAGGGGTCACGCCGGCGAAATACACTTCCTTCCTCTTCCTGCCCTCCACAACGATGTTCTTGACTGACCATAGGTGATAGCCGCCTTTGGCGTCCGTGCGTACTTCCAGCGGTGGCGTGTACTTTTCCAACAACGACCGGATCTCCTCCATTGCGTGAGCAAGATCGGCCGCCTTCTCCTGTGGTGTTCGCCTGGGGGCTCTGGCCGCAGAGGTCTCTCTGACGGCCTTCGTGGTCTTCGTCTTCGTTAGGGGCATGCTACGCTCCCGACTTTACCTTCTCTACCGCCCGCCGTGCGGCCTCCGACATCGAAACCGAGCGGTCGCAGTACTCAACACCGTACTTGTCCAGGATCGCGAACCCGTCCTTTTCCCAGGCCCCCGGGATGCGGAAGATCGCGATCTTGTCCGCTGGGTCGAAGCCGGCCTCGACGACGCCCTTGATCACGCCGCGCGCGACGATATCGACCCGCGTGTTGCTGACGACGTTCATGATCACGCAGATCTTCTTGACGCCAGGCTTGCTCAGGATCAGCTTCGTCAGTTCCGCTGCCTTGCGCACGCTCGGGTTGCCGCCGATCTCGCAGTAGTTCGCCGGCTTGCCGCCGTGCTTCTGGATTGCGTCGAAGATCGTCAGACTGCCGCCGCCCGCGCCAATCACGCAGCCGAGGTTCCCCTCGAACTCAACGACTCGCCCCGCGACGCCGCGGGGGTCGACCTGGTCGACACGAGCGCCGCGTATCTCGAACTCCGTCGGCGGCCGGCCTTGCCGCGTCTCGTCCGGCGCGATGCCGAGCTCGTCGAGGACACCCTGATGACGGTCGCGCGCCTCATCCTCCATGTCGAGGTGGCAGTCCAGCGCCACGAACGATCCATCTTCGAGCTGGGCCAGCGGGTTGATCTCAGCCAGCGTCAGGTCGTACTGCTGGAAGACGCGCACCAGCCGCGCAACGATGCTCGTCAGTTGTGTCAGCTCGCGGCCCTTGATGCCGAGCGAGGCGATCAGCTCCTTCGCCCGGAAGTCGGTGAACGGCGTCAGCGTCGAGAAATGCGCCTTGGCGACGTGGTCCGGATGCTGCTCCGCGACCTCCTCGATATCGATACCGCCCATGTCGCTGACGATCATCACCGGCAGCTTGGCGACGGCGTCGTACGTCACGCCAAGGTAGTACTCCTTGGCGACTGCCGCCTTCTGCTCGACCGAAACGCACTTCGGGAGCTGGCCGCTGATCTCGAGCTTCATGATCTCTTCGGCGATGCCCGCAGCCTCATCCGGCGTCTCTGCGAACTTCACGCCGCCGGCCTTCATCCGCCCACCGCTCAACACCTGCGACTTCAGAACAACGGCGCCGCCGATATCCGCCGCCAGCTTGCGCGCTTCTTCCGCTGTCTCCGCAGTTCCGCCCTTGGGCAGCGGCACACGCTGCTTCGCGAGCAACGCCTTGGCTTCGAATTCGTAGAAACGCACTAACCCTCACCCCGGTTCGCCTTTGGCGAATCATCCCTCTCCCGCTCGGCGGGAGAGGGGGTACTCTCAAACTTATTCGATATGATCTTCAAAGCAGTGAACATGTCGTCTTCGACAAGTCGAGCCGGAAGGCGAACCAATCGGACCCCCTCGAATTCCAGGATGCGCTGGCGCTCGATGTCAGCAGTTTTTCGTGTACCGTGTACTCCGCCATCGACCTCGATCGCGAGGTGCTCCTCGACACAGTAGAAATCGACAACGAAGCGTCCGATTGCATGCTGCCGCCGGAATTTCCTTCCGCCGAGCTTGCGATTCCGCAGTTCGGCCCAGAGCATAGCTTCGCTTCTGGTCGGAGCCTTCCGAAGATCACGCGCCGCCTCTTGGATGATCGGTCGTGCTCTAGCCGACAGGCTCAACTAGTCAAACCTGCCTCTCCCCTCTCCCGTTCGGGAGAGGAGTCGGGGGTGAGGGCCAGCCCGTAAAGCTTGGCGTACTCAGGGTCGCGCTCGGCGATCAGCTTCGCCGTCTCCACGATCACCTGCGCCTGCTTGAACGTCGCGTCGTCCTGCATTCTCCCGTCCAGCATCACCGTCCCCGTCCCGTCGCCCATCGCCTCGATGATCCGCTTGGCGGTGTCGACCTCTTCGGCACTAGGGCTGAACTCGCGCTTGGCGATCTCGATCTGACTCGGGTGCAGCGTCCACGCGCCAACGCAGCCCATCAAGAAAGCGGACCGGAACTGCTGCTCGCAGGCCAGCGGATCCTCGATCGCCCCGAAAGGGCCGTAGAAAGGCAGGATTCCCGCCGAGTTGCAGGCGTCCACCATCCGCGCCAGCGTGTAGTGCCAGGGGTCCTGCTGGGCCGAAACCCGCGGTGCGTCCGGGTTCTCCTCGTCGGGATCGGCGATCACCTGGTAGGCCGGGTGCCCGCCGCCGACCCTCGTTGTCTTCATCCGCCGCGAGGCCGCGAGGTCCGCCGGCCCCAGGCTGATCCCCTGCATCCGCGGGCTGGCGGCGCATATCTCCTCCACGTTGGAGACGCCGAGCGCGGTCTCCAGGATAGCGTGGAGTTGGAGCGATTTCTTGATCCCGTGCTTTGCCTCCAGCTGCGCCAGCAAGCGATCGATATAGTGGATGTCCCACGGCCCCTCCACCTTCGGCACCATCACCACGTCCAGCTTGTCGCCGATCTTCGGGATGACGGTGAAAAGGTCGTCCAGCACCCACGGGCTGTCCAGGCTGTTGATGCGCGTCCAAAGCGACGTGTTGCCGAAGTCGTTGTTCAGCGCCACCTCGATCAGACCCTCTCGCGCCGCTTCCTTGGCCGCTGCCGGAATAGCGTCTTCCAGGTTGCCCAGCAACACGTCCACCTTTGGGAGGATCTCCGGGATCTTCGCCCGCACTTTTTCGATCTGCGGCGGGAAGAAGTGGATCATCCGCTGCGGCCGCGCGGGGACGTCGACGGATGGTGACGGCGCGCCGACCGCCAGCGGGCTGAAGAAGGCTCTAGGGTTTCGCATTTCGAATAGCCTCTCCTTGGCTGCCTTACGGCTCTGGCCAGGATGTTCACCGGAGGGCCGCAGCGGATTATATTGAAGCGCTTCTGCGCGGGTCAAGCAAAGCTCTCAGGTTGCCATCCAGTATTGGCTAGGATTAAATGGACTTACGGTCCAAACGGCCCGTGACCCATCTGTCAGCCTACTCCTATGGATAACCAACGAAGCTCAACCCCCCGCATGCGCAGCATTCTCACCGTGCCCGTGATCGTCGAGCGCTTCCTGCAGAAGGCCCCCTCCTCCGGGGCTGACGTCATCTGCCTCGACGTCGAAGACTCCGTGCCGCCTGCCGAGAAGGAGCGCGCACGAACCTTGGCCGCCGATGCGATTCAGTCGTTGAGCGCCGCCCCGGGAGCGCTCTTCGTGCGTGTGAACGGGCCGGCAACCGGGCTCCTCGAAGACGATCTTTCCGGCATCGTCCGCCCCGGCCTCGACGGTGTTGTCGTGTCGATGACGGACTCCGCGGACGCCGTTCGCCAGGTCGACGAACAACTCACGGGCCTCGAGCGTAAGCACACCATCCCGTCGGGCTCGATCGCCATCATTCCGCTCGTCGAGACCGCTCGCGGCGTCGTCAAGTGCCTCGAAATCTGTGAGGCGTCCCCGCGTGTGGCGGCGGCGATCTTCGGCGCGGAAGACTTCGCGACTGACATGGGCATCGCTCGTACCGCCGAGGGTGGCGAGATCAGCTGGGCGCGTAACCAGGTTGCGGTCCACTGTCACGCTGCGGGCGTCGTCCCGATAGACACGCCGGACCCGGACTACACGGACGAGGCACACCTCGAAAAAGAGATGTCGTCGGCGCGGTCGCTAGGCTATCGCGGCAAGCTCTGCATCCACCCCGTGCAGGTCGCGCTCGCCAATCGCATCTTCGCTCCCTCGTCAGAAGAGGTCGAAGAGGCGAAGACCGTCGTCGACTTATTCGAACGTGAAGGGCTCGCGAAAGGGCTCGCAGCGATCCCCGCAGACGGTAGAATGATAGATACGCCGATCTACTGGCGGGCGAAGCACTTGCTCGAATGGGCCGAGTCCGCTGAGGCGTAGCGAGGCAAAAGTGACGGACAACGGAAAAAGCAACGGCATCGGACCCGAACGCGATCGCTGGCGCGAAGGCGCCTACAAGAAGGCGAAGGAGCGTTTCGGGGAGCGCGACGATGGCAACTTCCGTACGAGTTCGACCAAAGTAGACGCCCTCTACACGCCCGAAGACATCGCCGACCTCGATTACAACCGCGACGTCGGCTACCCGGGCGAGTACCCGTTCACCCGTGGCATCCAGCCGACGATGTATCGCGGCCGTCTCTGGTCGATCCGGCAATACGCCGGCTACGGCACGCCCAAAGAGACCAACGAGCGCTTCAAGTTTCTGCTGAGCGAGGGCCAGACCGGGCTGTCTGTGGCCTTCGACCTGCCGACCCAGCTTGGCTACGACTCCGACGATCCCCTGTCCCAGGGCGAGGTCGGCAAGGTCGGCGTCGCAATCGACACGCTCGCCGACATGGAAGCGATGTTCGACGGCATCCCGCTAGACAAAGTCAGCACATCGATGACGATCAACGCCCCGGCCAGCATTCTCGTCGCGATGTACGCCGTCGTCGGCGAGAAGCA
>JACZRQ010000006.1:0-10508 GCA_022574655.1 Chloroflexota bacterium | reverse complement strand
AGACCGCGTTCGAGGGCATCCCGCTCGACCGCATCTCCACCTCGATGACGATCAACGCGCCCGCCCCGATGCTGGTGGCGATGTACATCGTCGCGGCCGAACGTCAGGGGCACGACCCGGCGGCGGTGATGGGGACCGCGCAGAACGACGTGCTCAAGGAGTACGTCGCGCGCGGAACGTACATCTACCCGCCCAAGCCGTCGTTGAGGCTGGCCGCCGACTTGATGGCATACTGCTCGGAAGAGCTGCCGCGCTTCAACGCCATCAGCATCAGCGGCTACCACATCCGTGACGCCGGTTCGACGGCCGTACAGGAGATGGCCTTCACGTTCGCCAACGCCATCGCCTACATCGAGGCGACGATGGAGCGCGGCGTCAGCATTGACGACGTCGCGCCACGAATCTCCTGGATATTCAATACGCAGAACAACTTCCTCGAAGAGGTCGCCAAGTACCGCGCCCTCAGGCGGATGTGGGCCAAGCTCCTCAAGGAACGTTTCAAGGCCGAAGACCCGCGATCGTGGATGTTGCGCACCCACGTTCAGACCGGTGGCGCGACTCTGACCGCCCAGCAGCCCGAAGTGAACATCATCCGCGCGGCGCTGCAAGGTCTCGCCAGCGTTCTCGGCGGCGTTCAGTCGCTCGCGCTATCGTGCTACGACGAGGCACTCGCCCTGCCGACGGAGGAGGCCCAGCGCATCGCCGTTCGCACCCAGCAGGTCATCGGCTACGAAAGCGGCGTTCCCAACACCGCCGACCCGCTCGCCGGCTCCTACTACATCGAGCACCTGACCAACGAACTCGAGAAGAAAGCTTGGGAGTACATGGACAAAGTCGAGGACATCGGCGGTGCTGTGGAGGCGATCGAGACCGGATACTATCAGCGCGAGATCCAGGAAGCCGCCTACGCCTATCAGCGTGAGATCGACGAAGGAAAGCGCACGATCGTCGGCGTCAACCAGTTCGCCAACGAGAACGAAGAGCCGCAGATCATCTTTCGCGTCAACCCGGCGGTGGAGCGGGCACAGATCAAGCGGCTCGACGACGCACGACAAAGTCGTGACAGCGCGGCGGTCGAAGCATCCCTCGCACGGCTGCGAGAGGTCTGCAGCAACGGCGACCAGCCCGCCGGACAGGCGGGGAACCTCATGCCTCCGATCGTCGACGCGGTAAGGACCTACGCCTCCGTCGGCGAGATCTGCGGCGTCATGCGCGACGTCTTCGGCGACTACCAGCCGCCAACCGCCGTCTAGGTGGACGCCCGCGAGGCGTTCCTCGCACAGCACGCGCTGATTCACGCCAAGAGCATTGCGCCGGACGGCATGTTCTCGTACGAGGACCGGCTGTTCGAAGACCTCAGCGAGACCCAGCTCCGTACTTCGCCGCACGGTCTCAACTCGGTTGTCTGGACGCTCTGGCACATCAGCCGCTACGAGGACTTGGTGGTGAACCTCCGACTACGGGGCGAACCCGAGATATTCGACAACGGCTGGTCAGACCGTCTCGGCGTCGATCATCGCCAGGCCGGCACGGGGTTCGGTGACGATGAGGTCGCGGCGCTGAGCGAATGCGTCAACATCGTCGCCCTCCGCGAATACCGCGCCGCCGTCGGGCGCATGACGCGCGACTGGATCGCGCACATCGACCTCGAGACGCTCGATCATCGACCAGACGTTCGGGGCCGCATCACCGATGCAGCGACCCTCGGTGTCCGCGCCGCCTGGGTCACCGACTTCTGGGAAGGAAAGACCGTACACGAGCTTCTGCTGGTACCTGTGTTGAGCCACGCCTTCATCCACTACGGCGAGGTTTCGGTCACTCGTTCGCGCCTCGGCGGAACGACTCGCTAGCACCTTCCGCCGCCAGCGTGGTATAACACGATGGCCCGTCGCTGACTCGTCGCCGGTGGGTAACGAAACGCGCCAATATTGGGGGGAGGGTAACGCGTGTCCTGTCTAAAGGATAAAGTCTCGATCGTCACTGGAAGCTCTCGCGGCCTCGGCCGCGCCATCGCCAAGGAGCTGGCCGCGCACGGCAGCAAGGTCGTTGTCAACTACAACCAGAGCAAGGACGCCGCCGATGAGTTGGTGGCCGAACTGAAGGGCGACGGCGTCGAAGCCATCTCCGTCAAGGCCAACGTCGCGGAGGAAGACGAGTGCAAAGCGCTCATCGAGGCCGCCGTCAAGGAGTTCGGCGGCATCGACGTCCTGATCAACAACGCCGGCGTCAACCGCGACCGCACGATCCGCCGCATGACCGGCGACGAGTGGCGCGAGGTCATCGCCACCGACCTCAGCAGCATCTTCTACTGCACGCAGGCCGCCGTACCGTCCATGACCGAGCGCGGCGGCGGCCGCATCGTCAACATGGCCTCGATCGTCGGCCAGATGGGGAACCTCGGCCAGTCGAACTACTCCGCGGCGAAGGCCGGGATCGTCGGCTTCACCAAGTCGGCCGCTCAGGAGCTGGCGCGCTTCAAGATCAGCGTCGTCGCGCTCTGCCCCGGCTTCATCGAGACCGAGATGGTCACCAACCTCACGGACGAGGTCAAAGAGGCGCTCGTCGCCAAGATCCCGCTGGGCCGTTTCGGCACGCCCGAAGAGGTCGCTCGCATCACGCGCTTCCTCGTCACAGAGGGCGAGTACGTCACCGGCGCTCAGATCAACATCAACGGCGGCATGTACATGCAGTAGCCCGTACGGGCAACACTCATGAGCCGAAACACGATCGAGCACCTGCTGTTCCTCATCGACAACGCCTTCGAAGGCGTCGGCGACTCCCGCACGGATGGCTACCACTCGCTTCTGACGAACCTCGCGAGCGTAACCGAAGACGACTGGCACTGGGTACCGCCAGACGGCAAACGCTCCATCGCCGCCATCGTTGACCACGTCGGCTGGTCGAAGTACATGTACCAGAACCACTCGTTTGGCGACGCCTCCATGACGCACGAAACCGTTCCGGCAGCCGGTTCGAGCGACGGCCCACCCACTATGGCTGCGCAGATCGACCGGTTGAAGGACGGGCACGCCCGCCTGCGGGTAAGCGTCGCGGCGCTAACCGATGAGCGGCTGCTCGAGCCGAGCCGCACCAACTGGGGCGAGATGAAGGACATCCGCTGGATCATCGCGACGTTGATCGAGCACGACCTGTATCACGCGGGCGAGATCAATCACATCCGGGCGTTACATCAAAAGAACGACGCGTAGCGCACCTGCGAATCAGTCGAACGGGTTAGGCGGCTCGAAGTTCGGGCCCTGTATTCCCTGAGCCCCGCTGCCGCCGCTGCTCTCGAGCATGCCCGAGGACATGAGCGCAAACGCCATCGCCGCCGCGGCCAAGCCGAACATCAGGATCATGGTGAAAGAGCCAAGACTCTGACCGTGTTCGCCGCGGCGCAAGTCCATCAACCAGACAGCCGCACGCACAACTAGGTTCGTCATGAGCCCATCGTCGCACTAACGCAAGCGGATTCGGTTCAGGGCCGGTTCAGGCGAGGTTGACCCTCCGTGACAGCGGGTCTTAGGCCGAACCCACCAGACCGATTGCGATGGACGAGACCACGACCAGCCCGATCAAACTCACAATGGCCGTTGCGACCGCTCGCCCGGTGTCGAAGTCGAGCGCCTGACGGATGGCGATAACGGTCGTGAAGAGCGTCCAGACAAAAACGCCGAACGCGATGAAGAGGCCGACCTTGGGAATGACCATCAGGACGAAGAGCAACCTTGGCGAGCTAGCGAACCCGAGCGTTCGCAGCAGTTCGCCCCAGGTCGCTGATGTCTGCGGACCCTTAAAGATGTGCGTCCCGACCCAATAGGCGATGAAGGCGTACGCGGCCCAGCTAGCGACAGCGAATACTGCGCCAATGGCGAAACCGCCTAATCCACCGTTGAGTAAGCCGATGCCGGAAGCGAGCGAGCCGAGCACCACGACGAACATCGCTTGCCGCGTAGCCGATTCATCGTGCTCGACCTCTTCGTACATCTGCGGATCGAGCCGTGCTGCACCCACCATGCGGTCGATGAACGACGATTGTGCCGTACTTTCTAGCATAAGACTCCTTTCACGGGAGGCGTTGTCTATCTACTAACAACGCCGGTGCTTGCCCTCTGGTGTCTCTGGAGTCCGCTGCGAGTGACATCCCACCCGAGTATGATCGCGGGCGTCTGTGATTCCGCTCACCTACGCACCACGCCAATTCCCTTAGAATCGTACCGATGCTCCAGTACGACCCTATCGAGGCCGTCGATCACCTCCGGAAGGCGGACTCCGCCTTACGTGGTGTCATCGACCAAGCCGGCCCGCTCGAGATCGAGTCGCGGGGAGGCGCGTTCAAGTCGCTGGGACGCGCCATCTTTTTCCAACAGCTCGCCGGTCCCGCCGCCCGCGCGATCATGGGTCGCGTGCTGGATGTGCTGGCGACGGATGAAGAACGCTGGTACGAGCCCCATCATTATCTCGCCGCCAGCGACGACGACCTCCGCGCTGCCGGTCTTTCGCGCCAGAAGCTAACCTACCTTCGCGACTTAGCAGAGAAGTTCGCGGAAGGAACGCTGCGCGAGGAGGAGTTCGCCGAACTCGATGACGAACAGGTCATCGAACGCGCCTCGCAGGTCAAGGGCATCGGCCGCTGGACGTGCGAGATGTTTCTCATGTTCTCGCTGGGACGGGCCGACGTGCTTCCCGTCGGCGATCTTGGCGTTCGGCGGGGCATGGAGATCACCTACGGCCTCAACGACCTCCCCAAACCGGAGGAGATGCAGCGCATCGCCGAGCCTTGGCGCCCCTATCGCACGGCTGGTAGCTGGTACATGTGGCGTGCCCTGGGCGTGGAGGTCCCGGAGCAGGGCCGAGGCTTCAAGAAGGACGGGAAGTAACGCCCGTTGACCGCCACACGTCCCGGCTGCTACACTATCAGGAAGTCACTATAGTTTCCTGTATGCACCTCCATGAGTAACCCCCCTCCCGACGCCGAGTCCGAACAACCCGACCTCTCCCGCGCCTGGCGAGTCCTCGCCATCACCTCGTTCGCCTCCTTCGCGGCGGCGCTCGACGCCAGCATCATGTTTGTGGCCTTCCCGGACATCCGCAGCACGTTCGACGATGTTTCGACGGCGCAACTATCGTGGGTCATCAACTCCTACAACATCGTCTTCGCCGCGCTCCTCGTGCCTGCGGGCCAGTTCGCCGACCGGATCGGTCGCAAGCGTGCCTTCTTCACCGGCATAGCGATCTTCACGCTGTCGTCGGCCGTCGCTGGCGCCGCTGTCAGTCCCGGCATGCTGATCGGCGCGCGTGTTGTGCAGGCCGCCGGCGCGGCGCTTCTGTTCCCCGCGGCGCTTGCGCTCGTGCTACGCGAGTTCCCGCGCTCCAAGCGGGCGACCGCCGTTGGTGTATTCGGTGCCGCGGCCGGCCTCGCCGCCGCCATTGGCCCATCGTTCGGTTCGCTGCTCATAGAGGCGTCAAGTTGGCGGCTCGCGTTCTATATCAACCTCCCGATCGGAGCGATCGTAATCGCCTTGGGTGCGCGTGTGTTGGTCGAATCGCGCGAGGCAGACGCGCCACGAGTTCCGGACTTCCTCGGTATCGGCCTCCTGATCTCGGGTATCGGATCTCTGGCGCTCGCCGTCGTGCAGGGCAGCGAATGGGGCTGGGCTGACGCCCGCACACTCGTGGCGTTCGCGGCGGCTGCCGTGCTGATCCCCCTGTTCGTGCTTCGCTCCGATCGAGCCGCTAATCCGGTGCTTGACCTCACACTATTCCGCAACCACAACTTCCGTATCGCCAACCTCGCAACCCTGACATTCGTCGTGGCGTTCTCAGCCATGTTCTTCGGCTTGATCCTGTTCCTTACGACTACGTGGCGCTATTCGACTGTGCAGGCGGGCCTGCTAATGACCCCGGGGCCCGTCATCGCAGCGTTCGTCGCCGTCGGCGCCGGGCGACTCATCGATCGCATCGGACACCGGCCGCTGATGGTGCCGGGCGGAATCATCTACGCGATCGGCGGGGCCTGGATGTTCTTCGGCATCGGCGCGGAGCGCGAGATCCTCACCGTCTGGCTGCCGGCTATTCTGTTCGCCGGAATCGGCATCGGACTGGTTCTTCCGGCGCTGGCCAGCGCCGCCGCTCACGGGCTCCCCGAGCACCGGTTCGCCGTCGGAGGCGCGGTCAACGCAGCCTTCAGGCAGATCGGATTCGTGATGGGAGTAGCGATCGTCGTAGCGCTCCTCGGGTCTCCGGATGATCCGGACTCCCTTCTCGACAGCTTCGACCGCATCTTCGTCCTGCTCATCGTGGGCGGGCTCGCCACCGCCGCGATCGTCGCACTGCTCGATACGAGGCCGGCCGCCGCCGAATCCGCGCCGGCCGTTACTGCGAGGGAGGCAGTCTCGGACGGTTGATCGCTGGCTGCCACAGCCCGGTCGCGCGGCGGCACGCAACTGATGGCTCGTATCTGATACGCTATGAGCTACGCTTGAAACGGAGGTCAACATGAACGAAGTGGTCATTGCTGGAGCCGTCCGCACGCCTGTCGGCACATTCGGCGGAGCTTTCGCCGACACCCCTGCTACCCACCTTGGAGGCATCGTTATCGCGGAGGCGCTGAAGCGTGCGAACGTCAAGCCGGAGCAGGTAGACGAGGTGATCATGGGTAACGTCCTCACTGCCGGCCTCGGCATGAACCCGGCCCGCCAAGCGTCGATCGCCGCGGGCGTCCCCGACAGCGTTCCCGCCACAACGATCAACAAGGTGTGCGGCTCCGGTCTCAAGACTGTCTCTCTCGCCACCCAGGCGATCATGCTCGGCGACGCGGACATCGTCGTCGCTGGGGGCATGGAGGGAATGTCATCGACGCCGTACCTGCTGCCGAAGGCGCGATACGGCTACAAGATGGGCCACGGCGAGACGTGGGACCACATGATCAAAGACGGTCTCTGGTGCGCGCTCGAGGACTGCCACATGGGCGTCACCGCTGAGAACGTAGCCGGCGACCACGAGATCTCCCGCGCCGATCAGGACGCGTTCTCTGCGCAGAGCCAGGAAAAGGCCGCTGCCGCCAGCGACGGCGGTACCTTCGCCGCCGAGATCGTCCCGGTCGAGATCAAGAAGCGCAAAGAAACCGTGACCGTCGACAAAGACGAGCACATTCGTGGCGGCACGACTGCGGAGGTGCTCGCTAAGCTACGCCCCGCCTTCGCCCCTGACGGCTCCGTGACCGCGGGCAACGCCTCCGGCATCAACGACGGCGCGGCTGCCGTCATCGTCATGTCCCGCAAGAAAGCCGAAGAGCTTGGGGTAACCCCGATGGGCTCCGTGCTCTCGTACGCCAGCGCCGGCGTTCCGCCGCGAGTCATGGGCGTCGGGCCCGTCCCCGCGACCAAGAAGGCGCTTGCCAAGTCCGGCCTCAGCATCGGCGACATGGACCTCATCGAGGCCAACGAAGCGTTCGCCGCACAGTCGCTCGCCGTTGGGCGTGAGCTTGGTTGGGACTGGGAGCGCGTCAACGTCAATGGAGGCGCCATCGCCCTCGGTCACCCGATTGGGGCCAGCGGCACGCGTATCCTCGTAACGCTCCTCCACGAGATGAAGCGCCGCGAGGCGAAACGCGGCCTCGCCACCCTCTGCATCGGCGGCGGGCAAGGCATCGCCATGGTCGTCGAGTCCGTCAACTAACGAACGAGCCGATCCCTCGCCTCGCACGGGAGCGCCAAGCGTGTTTACATTGACGAGCATGCTTGACACCAACGTCGCCCGAGAACTCTTCTTTCACTGGTTCCAGCATACCTACGGGCATGAACCAAGTGTCATCGAGTCCACCGACACGACCGTTCTGGCGGATGTCGGCGGCATGCGTCTCACCGTCGAGGTTCGGGCGCTCCTCTCCTTCGACGCGAGCGAAGCGTGGGACGCCGCCCGTGCGGACCTCGAGTCGCGAATCGCTGAGATCGTCCCTGCCTCGATCGCCGTCTGGACCCCTCTCGGCGCCAACCTGCCCTCCGACGAACCGGCGGCATCTGAGTTCGTCGACACGATCTCGACCGCTGCGATCAAGCTCGGTCCGCGTGAGCGATCGCATGCCCGTCTACCCATCGAGCTCTACCTTCGCAAGTCTGATGCGTCAGGTGGTGTCGTGTCGGTCACCGGCGGTCTGAACGCCCACTGGGCGCGTTTCACGGAACACGTACAGGGCTCCTACGACCTCGATGCGAGCCGCCTGCACCGGCTGCCAGAGTCCGACGAACACCTCGAAGAGCTGCTCGGTGGGATCATCGACCTCTCGAGAACTCTGGACGTCAAACAGGTCGGTACGTTCGAAACGTACGACGCCTGGACCGTGCAACGGATCGGCGACGAGCGCTCGGCCCGGATCGTCGGAGTGCCGCCAAGCGCGACCGAAGACATCGGTCTGCAGATACGGCGGAACCTCCGCAGAACGCTGGCTGACGGCGCACCGAGGCTTCGCGACGCCGACACGGACGTCCGGGCGATGGTGGTCCTGGGCTACTACGCACGCATGGAGGATGAGGTCGTCACGAACGCGCTGCGGGGATTCGACCCGGCGCTGTACTCAGGCATCGATGTCATCTGCCTGGTCGCCGATGGTCTCGTGAAGCCGTTGATACAGGCGCCCGCCAGCGCTCTAACGGCTAGCCGTTAGGCCATCCGGCCGTACTGGCCGCCGAAGAACAGCAGGGGACTACCGTCGTCCTCGAATCCCGCGTCCACCACCTCGCCGATGAAGATCGTGTGGTCTCCGGCATCCTGCTCGGACACGGTGCGGCAGTCCACATAAGCCAGCGTCCCTTCAAGGATCGGCGCGCCGGTTTTCCCGATCCTGTGCGGGACGCCATCGAGCCCGTGTGCATCTCCCGTTTCCTTGTTCGCGAAGCGGTCGGATATCTCCTCTTGGTCCTCGCTGAGGATGTTCACCGCGAACACGCCGGCGCGAGACAGAATGTCGTGCGAGTCCGCGCCCTTATCCGCGCAGAGCAAGATCATCATCGGCTCCAGCGACACGGAAGTGACCGCGTTCGCCGTCATGCCATGGACCTCGCCGTCAACGCCGGTCGTAACGATGGTTACGCCCGTCGCGAACCGTCCCATCGCCTTGCGAAACTCATCCTTAGTCGGTGGCATCGTACCTACGCGTCCCCTTCGACGTATCTTAGCAGCAGCCGAAGCGCACTCTCGGCGCAGTGCAGCTTGTTCTGAGACCTGTCTCCGTCCAGCATCAGCCTCTCGCTCACCACCCCATCCGCCGAAGCGACAGCGATGAAAAACAACCCCGCCGGGCGGTCCTCGGATACGCCCTTCGGCCCGGCAATCCCGGTCTCGGCAAGTCCGATATCCGTCCCCGCCCAGCGCCGCGTCGCCGTGGCCATCTCCTCGACGGTCTCCTTACTCACGGCGCCATGTCGTTCGAGAGTCTGGGACGAGACGCCGATCTCTTCCTTCAACCGGTTGTGGTAGACGACGGCGCCACCAACGAAGACTTGCGAGCTGCCCGGCACCTCGGTTAGCAGGTGGCCGATCAGGCCGCCGGCGCTGGATTCGCCCGTGGCGAGCGTCAAATTTCGCGCACGAAGCTCCGCGATGACCTCAGCCGCTAGCCGGTACAGGCCGATGTGCCTTTCTCCACGCCATCGTCCGCGCAATCGCCTCGCCCAGTGCCACTTTCGGCTCCCAGCCAAGCTCGCCGCGAATCTTGGCGGTATCCTCCCGATAATCGAGAGCCAGCGCTTTGATGCCGTATCCCGTTAGCGCTGGCCTCACTCTCCTGCCGCTGGCCACGCTGGCCGAGACCCCAAATTGCGTGGCTTCCGGCTTCTTAGTGGGTAACTGCGGTGCGGCGACGCTGAAACCCCCTTTCCCTCGCCTCAGGGGTCCATTCCATCCTGTCCCCTTTTTGGGCCTCCTCGGACATTTTCGCCTAGCCGGACTTTCACCACCCGCCCTTAGGATGAAAACCTCCGTTTCCTCGCTTCGTCCACTGCCACGGCGAGAATAATAATCGCCCCGATCACTGCTTGCTGCACATAGGGATTGATACCCAGCAGCACGCTTCCATTCGAGAGCAGTCCCATGATGTAGGCGCCGATGAGCGTACCGATCACGCTGCCCTCGCCTCCGCTCAGGCTGCCTCCGCCGATCACGACCGCGGCGATCACCTGCAGCTCATAACCCTGCCCCGCCGTCGGCTGGCCGGTCATCAGCCGCGAGGCCTCGATCATCCCCGCCAAGCCCGTCAGCATGCCCGAGATGGCATACACCGCCACCGTATACTTGGCCACCGGGATGCCGGCGTAGATGGCCGCGTCCTTGTTGCTCCCGATCGCGTAGGTATAGCGGCCCAGCTTGGTGGAATGCAGCACCACATAGGTAAACACCGCGCAGGCGGCCAGGATCAGCAGCACCACCGGAATGCCGCCCAGCGTTCCCTCGGCGAGCGTCCCAAACTCTCGCGGCAAACCCGCCACCGGCAGACCGCCCGTGAGCACCAG
>JACZRQ010000078.1:3387-13522 GCA_022574655.1 Chloroflexota bacterium | reverse complement strand
CTATGACGAGGCCATCCTGCTCAACCAGGACGGCCACGTCTCGGAAGGCAGCGGCGAGAACATCTTCATGATCGGAAACGGCCGGCTTTTCACCCCGCCCAGCGCCGACAACATCCTTGTCGGCATCACCCGCGCCACGGTGATCGAGCTGGCGCAAAAGGAACTCGGCCTCGACGTCGTGGAAACGACGATCGACCGCAGCGAGCTGTACGTGGCCGACGAGTGCTTCATGACCGGCACCGCGGCCCACATCACACCGGTCGTCGAGCTGGACCAGCGGCCGATCGGCACCGGCAAGATGGGTCCGGTGGCGAAAGAACTCGTCAAGCTCTACTTCGACGTCATCACCGGACGCAACGCCAAATACGCCCACTGGTGCACCCCGTGCTACTCCAGAGTCAAGGCCTAACCGAAGCACGGCCGGCGCGTCTTGTCGGCACCTCAGTCGGCGCCGGGCTATCGGTGTTCGCCATCGCACTTGCGATTGGCGTGGGCGTACAAGCGTCCGGCTGGTCCGTCTCGCTCACCCTCTTCCTTGCGATACTCACGATCGTCCTGCTCGTCGGCGTTGCTAGCGTTTTCGCCTTCTGGGCTTGGAGTTGTTACAGCCTTCGCTACGTTCTCAACCGAGCCGGGCTGGAGATCTACTGGGGGACTGTCCGCCACTTCGTCGCGATCGACCAGATTGAGGAACTGAAGCTCGGCAGGGGAGAAACCCGCGCGCGCGTCCAGGGCCTGACTTGGCCGGGACTCCAGATTGGCCACGGCGACTCCGACGAGATGGGGCCCGTAATCTTCTTCTCGACGCACCAATCGCCTGAGGAGCTGGTGTACGTCCGTACAAAGGACGTCACTTACGGGATCAGTCCCCAGGACCCAATTCGGTTTGTCTCCGATGCGCAGCGCTATCAGGAGTCGGCGAAACCGGAGTTGCCGTCGTCGGTCCGCTGGAGCCTTCTCGGTTCTCACCCGATGTGGAACGATCGCGTGGCGCAGTTGCTGGCGTCGGCTGCGATCGTTCTTAATCTAGCGCTGTGGGGGTTCGTGTTCGGGCTCTATCCAGACCTCGACAACCAGATTACGATCGAGTTCCCGCCCATCGGTGATATCGCGATCCTGCAGTCTCGCTCAGAGATACTACGCATCCCAGCGACCGCCACCGTCTTCCTCGGGATAAACCTCGTAGCTGGGATCTTGTTCCAATGGCGTGAGCGCTCAGCGACGTATCTATTGGTCGGTGGTGCCGTTATATTTCAAGTGGCTTTCTGGATCGCGGCGGTCGTCGCGTTCGTAAACGCCTAAAGACGAACATGCGCTGGACATACTCTCTCTCGCTGCTCCTATTGGTGCTTGCCGCCGCCTGCTCGTCGCCGAAGGAAGAACCAAACGCCGGTAGCTCAGATGGCTCATCATCCACCTCGCCGACAACTACTCTCGGTGATCCCGTGGACTTGGGTGACCTGACGCCTGATACAACAGCAGATCCAACCGTCACTCCGGCTGCCTCCGATAACCCCCTTTACATCGCGCTCGGCAATTCCCTGTCCTATGGAATCGCCGCGTCGGACCCGGACCGCACGAGCTTTGTCGCTCTCGTGCACGCCGGATTCACCGGGGAGGTTGATCTCATGAACCTCGGTGTGCCGGGGTACACCAGCACTGACCTGGCCGTCGAGAGAGAGCTGGACGAAGCTCTCGGCGAGATACGGTCGCGGCTCCGCGACGACATCGAAGGTAACGAAGTGACGGCAATAACGCTAGAGATCGGCGGGAACGACCTCCTCGCGCTGTACGCCGACCTCGTGATTCCCGGCACCTGTGCCTCCGTCGAAGAGGCGCTGGCGAAGGACGAGTGTGTCGATGGGCTCAACGAAATCCTGACGACCTTCGAGGCGAACCTCGATGCAACTCTTGCGCGGCTCCGCGAGGTAGACGTCGATCTGCCGGTCTTTCTGCTCACCCTCTACAACCCGTTCTCTGGCGGCAACGAAGCTATCTCCCGCATCGGAGATCTCTCGCTCGAAGGCGAGGCCAGCTCGCCGTTCGAGTCGGGCGTCAACGATGTCGTCCGTGAAGTTGGGTCGCGTTATGCCGTGACGCTGGTGGATATCTTCCCGCTGTTCGAGGACAAGTCGGCAGAGTACATCGCCTTCGACCTGATCCATCCGAACGACGAAGGCTATGTCGTCATTGCCACAGCGGTTCTGAGTGCGATGTCGGCCGCTGGGCTCGCGGTCGCCACTTCTCCCTGAGCGGGATAGACTGGGGTCGAGATGACGTACGACGCGATTATCGTCGGGGCCGGACCCGCTGGCAGCACCACCGCCCGTCTGCTGGCGAGGGAGGGTGCCAAGGTTCTGCTCCTCGACAAGCAGAAGTTCCCCCGTGACAAACCCTGCGGTGGTGGCGTGACTCTGCGCGCCGCTTCGGAACTAGACATCGACCTCACTCCGGTTATCGAACAGACGGTATTCGGCGCTCGATTTTCGCTGCGCCTGAGAAAGGGATTCGATCGCCAGTTCGAGAAACCGCTCAGCTACATGACACAACGTGCCCGCCTCGACTCGTACTTGGCCGAGTGCGCAGCGAAAGCCGGTGCCGAGTTCCACGACGGCGAAGCCGTCCGCGCCATCAACCCTCAGCAGGTCCCCGTGGTGCGGACCGACCATGGTACTTACACGTCTCAGGTGCTTATCGGCGCGGACGGGGCAAACGGAGTTGTTGCTGCAGCCACCGGCCTCCGGCCGGGAGCCGAGCACGCGGTCGCTCTGGAAGGTAACCTTCCGGCATCCGGTGACCTACTCGAAGATTGGCATGACCATATCGGCATGGACCTGGGGGACGTCGCCGGCGGCTACGGCTGGGTGTTTCCCAAGGGAGACCACCTGAACGTTGGTGTTGGCGGCTGGAGTTACGCCGGCTCCATGTTAAGGCCGAAGCTCGCTCGACTGGCGAGGAGCCACGGCTTCGATCCGGATAAGCTGGAGCATCTGCGAGGCCACCGTCTGCCCCTACGGGTACCCGGGACAGCCATCGCCGATGGCCGTGTAGCGTTGGTCGGGGACGCGGCGGGTCTCATCGATCCACTGACGGGCGAGGGTATTCACATGGCGTTTGCAAGCGGTCGTCTGGTTGCAGAGTCAGCGATTTCGCTTCTCACTGGCGAAGTCGACAACCTATCAGGCTATCAGCGCGCCGTCGACTACGAGCTGCAACGGGAGCTCGACGCGTCCGCTACGCTCCGGGAACTCTTCCACCTAGCGCCACCGCCCTACGTGGCGCTCATGCGGCGGAATGAGAAATTCTGGCGCTTTTTCTGCTACCTGATTCGCGGCGACCTCACCTACGTTGACTTCATGCGTATTATTGGACCGCTTCGGTTTGCAGTGAACTACCTCTCCGCGGCCGCTCGGCGGCACCGTGAGGCGAAGGTCGCTGCTGGCAAACGCCTACTCGCATCCGGCAGCGCCGCATAAGCAGCTAATGCGCATCCTGCCCCTTCTCGTCGTTTTGTTTCTGCTCGGGGTCGCCTGCGGGAGCGGGGTGGATGATATCCCGGAAACGTTGACTCCGACCGCCCGTCCGACCGGAGACACAACTCTATTGGCTTCGAACGTTGCGATCTTCACGAACTCCGCCGGCGAACAAATTGCACTCGAAGTCGAGATCGCTGACACGCCAGACGAGCGGTCGCAGGGGCTGATGAACCGCGAAGACTTAGCGGAAAACGCTGGCATGCTCTTCGTGTACGACGATGATCACCAGGGCGGCTTTTGGATGAGGAATACGTTGATCCCACTATCGATCGCGTTCGTCCTGGAGAACGGAACGATTATCGACATCCAGGACATGGAACCGGAGACCACGAAGCTACACCGTCCGGACGAGAGGTACCGCAACGCCATCGAGGCTAACCAGGGCTGGTTCAAGCGCAAAGGCATCGCCGTGGGGGATGTAGTGGCGATTCCATCGTCTCCGGGCTTTCCAGTGCCTTGACGCCTGATGCCTGACGCCACTACAATTTCTTGCACACTCGCCCAACTAACGACAGGCGATGACGGGGATTATTAGAGGTATACCCGTACTAGCGAGCCGGGGATGGTGGGAGCCCGGCTACGGTAAACCTCGAACTCGCCCCAGAGCCGTCGGGCTGAACTCGCAGTAAGCCCGTCCGGGCAGCGCCCGTTATAGCGCCCCGAGAGCCCCGACTAGTCGGGGAAGAAGGGTGGTACCACGAGGCCATTTTGTCCCGTCCCTTTGCGGACGGGGTTTTATATTTGGGCGAGGCAAGGGATAGGAAGATGGTTCAGGCAGAACGAAAACTGACCAGGAGCGACGCTGTCTATAGGGCGGGCTACAAGCGCGCGCCCGCGCGCTCCTACTTGCGCGCGATGGGCCTCACCGACGAGGACATCGCCAGGCCGTTTGTCGGAGTCGTCTCTTCGTGGAACGAGACCACTCCCTGCAACGTGCACCTGAACCGGCTTGCCGGCTGGGCGAAGCAAGGCGTGACTGCTGCCGGCGGCACGCCCCGCGAGTTCACCACTATCGCCGTCACTGACGGTATCGCTATGGGCTGCGAAGGGATGAAGGCCTCTCTCGTCAGCCGCGAAGTGATCGCCGATTCGATCGAATTGGTCATGATGGGCCACGGCTACGACGCGCTCGTCGGTATCGCCGGCTGCGATAAGAGTCTGCCCGGCACGATTATGGCGATGGCTCGTCTCAACGCACCTTCGGTCTTCCTCTACGGCGGGACGATCCAGCCCGGCCAATATCAGGGGAAGGACGTCACCGTTCAGGACGTGTTCGAGGGTGTCGGGGCCGTAGAAGCGGGCCGGATGACCGAAAAGGAGTTGTACGACTTGGAATGCGTCGCCTGCCCTGGCGAAGGCTCGTGCGGCGGCATGTACACCGCAAACACGATGGCCTGCGCCAGTGAGGCCTTGGGTATCGCGCCACCGTTCAGCGCATCGTTGCCTGCGACCTCCCAGGAGCGAGTCGAACTCTGTCGCTATGCCGGGAGCCTCGCGCTCCAACTGGTGAAAGATGATCTGAAGCCGAGCGATATCCTCACCCCTGAGGCGTTCGAAAACGCCATCGCAGTTGTGGTTGCGGTGGGAGGTTCGACAAACGCTGTGCTACACCTGCCGGCGATCGCGCACGAACTTGAGATAGACGTGTCGCTAGATCACTTCGATCAGATCGCTCGACGCGTCCCGCACATCGCGGACATGCGACCCGGTGGCCGGTTCGTCCAGACGGATCTGCACAGTGCCGGTGGAGTGCCGCGCGTGATGAAAGAACTTCTGGACGCCGGGTTAATTCATGGTGACTGCAAGACGGTCACGGGACGAACGATCGCGGAGAATCTCGCGAACCTTCAGTTCGACGATAGCCCTCAGGATGTCATCAAGCCCGTCGCCCAGGCGATCGAGCCGACAGGGACGATGGTCATACTCAAAGGCAACCTGTCGCCCGATGGCTCCGTGATGAAAACGAGCGGAGTCAAGAAGCAAACACACACCGGCCCGGCCCGTGTCTTCAACACCGAAGAGGAGGCGGCGGAAGCCGTGTCAAAGCGGGAGATTCAACGCGGCGACGTGATCGTCATTCGCTACGAGGGTCCGAAGGGCGGGCCCGGTATGCGTGAGATGCTGGGCGTGACAGCCGCGATCGCCGGCCAGGGCATGGGCGAAGATGTCGCGTTGATCACAGACGGACGCTTCTCGGGCGCGACCCGCGGCCTCATGGTCGGCCATATCTCCCCTGAGGCGGCGGTTGGCGGTCCGATCGCGGTGCTCGTCGATGGCGACCCCATTACCCTCGATATCCCTAACCGGACGATAAGCGTGGATCTAGGCGAGGAGGAGATTCAGCGGCGACTTGGCCAGTGGGTTGCACCCACCCCGAAGTACAAGACCGGGGCTTTGGCCAAGTACGCCCGACTGGTATCGTCGGCGGCCCAGGGCGCGGTCTGCAGCTAGGCACCGCCGCCAGACGGTGGAATATCACGCGGATACTGTTACGATTGGGCCTTTACCGAATCTATACAGTTGAACAGGGAAATCGATGGAGGAATCCACAATGACAACCAACGACCAGAAATCGGGCGCTCAGATGGTGATGGAGGCGTTTCTCCGGGAGGGCGTAAGCACCATCTTCGGCGTCCCCGGCGGCGCCAATCTGCCGCTGTACGACGTCCTGCCTGAGTACTATCCACAGATCAAGCATTACCTTGTTAAGCACGAACAAAGCGCCGCCCACGCAGCGGACGCTTACGCTCGTGTTACCGGGAAAGCAGGCGTTTGCTTCGGCACATCCGGTCCTGGCGCGACGAACCTCGTCACCGGCATCGCCAACGCCTACATGGACTCGATTCCGCTTGTGTGTGTGACCGGGCAGGTGATCCTCGCTCTGCTGGGCCGTGACGGCTTCCAGGAAGCGGACATCCAGGGGATCACGATCCCAATTACGAAGCACAGCGAACTCGTGCTCGACGTCAACGACATTCCGCGGGTGATGCAGGAAGCGTTCCACATCGCTACCACCGGTCGGCCCGGCCCCGTGCTCGTCGACATCCCGCGTGATGTGTTTCAGAAGAAGGGCGACTTCTACTGGAGTGACAAGGTTGAGCTGCGAGGCTACAGGGTTCAGACAATGCCTGATCCGAATGAGGTGGCGAAGGCAGCCGAACTGATCGAACGGTCGGAGAAGCCGGTTCTCATCTCTGGACACGGCGTCATCATCGCCCATGCGTACGACGAGATCCGTGAGCTGGCCGAGAAGGGCAACATGCCGGTGATCACGACACTGCTCGGGATTGGCGGCTTCCCCGGCACGCATCCGTTGTACATGGGGATGCCCGGTATGCACGGGATGTACTGGAACAACATAGCAATCAGCGAGGCCGACCTCGTCATCGGCGCCGGTATGCGCTTCGACGACCGCGTTACCGGTCGGCTCAAGGACTTCGCGCCCAAAGCAGACATCATCCACATCGACATCGATCCGGCGGAAATCGGCAAGAACGTGCGGCCTGCGGCGACTCTTCTGGGCGACGCGAAAATCTCGCTGCAAGAGTTGAATAAGCTGGTCGTTCGCAAAGAGCGGCCCGACTGGTTCTCCTGGCTGGACGAGGTTCGCCGCGACCACCCTTCGATCACGATTCGGGAGACAGACGAGGTGCTGCCGCAGTTCGTGATCCAGAAGATCTACGAGGCGACGAACGGCGACTGCTACGTGGTGACCGGTGTTGGACAGCACCAAATGTGGGCGGCGCAGTACTTCTGGTACGACAAGCCCAGGAGCTTTATCACATCCGGTGGTCTCGGAACGATGGGTTTCGAGGTTCCCGCCGCGATGGGTGCGCAAGTGGCCGCGCCGAACGATACGGTCTGGTCGATCTGCGGCGACGGCGGCTTCCAGATGACGCTTCAGGAACTCGCCACGATCGCCGAATACGAGTGGCCCATCAAGTTTGCGATCATGAACAACGGTACCCTCGGAATGGTGCGGCAGTGGCAGGAACTGTTCTACGAGGAAAACACGGTCGCCACACCGCTCAAGAATCCCGACTTCGTGAAGCTGGCCGAGGCCTTCGGAATCTTGGGCCTACGTGCAGAGCGCAAGGGAGAAGTCGAGTCGGTCATCCAGCAGGCGATGGATCACGACGGCCCAGTCGTGATCGACTTCAAGGTCAAATACGACGAGAACGTCTTCCCAATGGTGCCGCCCGGCGCATCGCTTGGCGAGACTATCGATCTACCGGCTCACGAGCCTGAGAAGGTGGCAGCGGGATGACGGACGTTCGGAAGCTAAGACCCCACACCATCATCGCCCTTGTCGAAGACCGGCCTGGTGTCTTGAACCGGATTGCGTCCAAGTGGCGCCAGCGCGGATTCAACATCGAGAGCTTGGCCGTCGGCCACTCCGAGAAGGTCGGGCTCTCTCGCATGACGTTCGTCGTCGACGCCAACGTCGATGCCAACCAGGTCGTTCGTCAACTCGACAAGCTTGTCGACGTTGTCGATATCCGCGACATCTCGGACCAGGACATCGTCAGCCGTGAGATGGCGATGATCAAGGTTCGCACGGACAAGACCAACCGCGGCCAGATCATCGAGATCGCCGAGCTATTTCAGGCGGAGGTTGTCGACGTCGCACCGGACGCAATAATCCTCGAAGCGACGGGACGGGAGGCGAAGATCGACTCGCTCCTGCGTCTGCTAGAGGACTACGAGATCATTGAGCTATGCCGGACCGGAAAGGTCGCAATGCTTCGCGGATCCGCCGTGTCGCACCCAGAACCATCCGAAGACGAGCAGTATGACCGGTACCCCGGGCAGCACACCTGGTAGGGAGAACGAAATGGCCAAGATTTACTACGAACAAGACGCCAATCTCGACCTGATCAAGGAAAAGACGATCGGGATCATCGGCTACGGATCGCAGGGGCACGCCCACGCCCTCAACCTTCGCGACAGCGGTTGCAACGTAATGGTGGGGCTCTACCCGGGCTCCAAATCATGGCCGTCGGCACAGACTGCCGGCCTGCGGGTAGGCACCGTTGAAGAGGTGGCGCGCGAGGCTGACGTTATCATGGTCCTCGTGCCGGACCAGCTTCAGAAGCAGGTCTACGACGAGAGCATCGTCCAGAGCTTGAAGGCCGGAAAGATGCTGATGTTCGCGCACGGCTTCAACGTCCACTTCAACCAGATCATCCCGCCCAGTGATGTCGACGTGACGATGATCGCGCCCAAAGCGCCCGGTCATGGCATGCGCGATCAGTTCGTCAAGGGCATCGGTGTACCGGCACTGGTAGCCGTGCACCAGAACGCTAGCGAGAACGCCCTGCAGATGGCGCTCGCTTACGGCAAGGGCGTCGGCTCTGCGAAGGCAGGCATCATCGAGACCACATTCGCCGAGGAGACCGAGACCGATCTCTTCGGCGAGCAGGTGGTGCTATGCGGAGGGGTCACCCAACTGATCAAGACCGCGTTCGAGACACTGGTACAGGCCGGCTATCAGCCGGAGATCGCCTACTTCGAGTGCCTCCACGAGCTGAAACTGCTTGTTGACTTCATCCACGAGGGCGGCATGGCCTACATGCGTTACACGATCTCTGACACGGCCGAGTACGGCGACTACACCCGCGGTCCGAAGGTGATAGACGAACACGTGCGACAGAACATGAAGCAGGTGCTAGCCAACATCCAGTCCGGCGCCTTCGCCCGCGAGTGGATCCTTGAGAACCAAGCTGGCCGACCCAGCTTCAACGCCCTGCGAAAGCAGAACGCGGAGCATATGATCGAGACCGTCGGCGGAGAGTTGCGGAAGATGATGCCGTGGCTCCAAAAGAAGGATTGAGTCAGTAGAGAGCTATCGATGATCGTCGACGTATGGATGCAACACCCAACCCAGCGGTTCATGCAGCACCGCATGTTCGAGTCGCTGCGCCGGTGGACGGGCGGGCAGATGCCCACCGGGGAACTTCCCGTTGAGTTCACATTGTCAGCCATGGACGGCGGCAACGTCGACGTAGGCATGGTCGCCGCCTGGTACGGACCCGACGGCGCGCTCATCTCGAATCAAGAGGTAGCAGCCCTTGTTGAGGCTCATCCCGAGCGATTCATAGGCGTGGCATCGGTTGACCTGCGGGAGCCCGTGCCCGCCGTCCGTGAGCTGCGCCGATGCGTGAACGAGCTGGGCTTCAAGGCCCTCCGAATCGTGCCTTGGCTCTGGGGCTTGCCTCCGAACGACCGTCACTACTACCCCCTCTACGCCGAGTGCGTCGAACTGAGAATCCCGTTCTGCACACAGGTCGGGCATACGGGACCGCTGCGCACGTCCGAGACCGGTCGGCCCATCCCCTATCTCGACGACGTCGCACTCGACTTTCCAGATCTGGTCATCATCGCCGGGCACATAGGCTATCCGTGGACCGAAGAGATGATCGCGCTGGCTCGCAAGTACCCCAACATTTACATCGACACGTCAGCCTACACGGCGCGGCGGTACCCTCAGCCGCTCCTCGAATACATGCGTGGGAGGGGGCGTCACAAGGTGTTGTTCGGGACGAACTATCCGATGTTGACTCCCAAGCGGTGTCTGCAGGACCTTGACGCTCTCGAAC
>JACZRQ010000078.1:0-3377 GCA_022574655.1 Chloroflexota bacterium | reverse complement strand
AAGGAAATGTTCCTCGGTGGCAACGCTAGGCGGATATTCGATCTACCCGCTTCCCTCAACCTTAGCCGGCCCTCTCTCCCTGCTACGGGGTGAGGAGGGCCTGACCGGCGATCCCCAACTATTGATCAACCGGAGGTTGAGACTGAAATGACAACCGAAGACAAGATACTGATATTTGACACCACCCTGCGCGACGGCGAACAGTCGCCGGGCGTTGCGTTAAACGTAGAAGAGAAGCTCGAGATCGCACGTGCGCTGGATCGCATGAAGGTCGACATCATCGAAGCCGGCTTCCCGGCATCCTCACCGGGCGACCTCGAATCCGTCACGGCGATCGCAAAGGAGCTGCGGGGTCCGGTTATCGCCGGCCTGGCGCGGGCAGTGCCGCCGGACGTCGATGCCTGCTGGGAAGCAGTACGGCACGCCGAGCGGCCACGCATACACGTATTCCTGTCCACCTCGGACATCCATCTCATGCACCAACTTGAGAAGGACAAAGACCGGGTGCTGGAGATGGCGCGCGACACGGTCGCGCGAGCGAAGGGCTACTGCGACGACGTAGAGTTCTCGCCCATGGACGCGACACGCTCCGAGCCGGAGTACGTCTACCGTATGCTCACGGAAGTAATCAACGCCGGCGCCACGACTCTGAACATTCCGGACACCGTGGGCTACGCGATCCCCGAGGAGTTCGGGGCGTTCATTCGAGATATCCAGGAGAAAGTGGCCAACATCGACAAGGCGCGCATCTCGATCCACTGCCACAATGACTTGGGCCTCGCGGTCGCGAACAGTCTGAGCGCCGTCCAGAACGGCGCGCGTCAGGTCGAAGTTTGCGTCAACGGCATCGGCGAGCGCGCCGGCAACGCGTCTCTGGAAGAGATCGTGATGGCGATCAAGACGCGGCCTGACTTCTTCCACCTCTCAACTAACATCGACACGACGCAGATCTTCCGAACCAGCCGTCTGGTGACACAGCTCACGGGCATGTCAGTGCAGCCGAACAAGGCGATCGTTGGCGCCAACTCGTTCCGGCACCAGTCCGGCATCCACCAGCACGGTGTCACGAAGATGCGTCAGACCTACGAGATCATGGATCCGGCCGACATCGGCCACCCGCGGGGGACGGTGCTTGTCCTGAACAAGAACTCGGGCCGGCACGGTCTCAAAGCGCGGCTGGACGACCTGGGTTACGAGCTGACAAGGGCGGAGCTGGACCATATCTTCGGTGCTTTCAAGGACTTGGCGGACAAGAAAGGCGAGATCGACGACCGTGACCTCGACGCACTCGTTTCCGGTGGGCGTCGGGAGATCGAGGATATGTACAAGCTCGAGGTGCTACAGATCGCCTGTGGTACCGACGCGGACGCGACCGCGACGGTAAAAATCGTCGCGCCTGACGGATCGATGCGTGAGACGACGGCCACTGGAACCGGTCCCGTCGACGCCGCCTACCAGGCCGTGAACGATATCATCGGCATCCCGAACAAGCTGCTCGAGTACAGCGTCAACGCTGTTACCGAAGGCATCGATGCTCAGGGCGAAGTCGCGGTACGTGTCGATGTCGACGGGCGCACATTCGTCGGTCGTGCCGCCGACACAGACATCGTTGTCTCGTCGGCGAAGGCGCTGATCAACGCGCTGAACCGCGCGGCCGCCAACCTGCCGCAGCCTGAAGGCTACGGAGCTGACGTCTGGTCGAATCCGTAGGAGCTAACGGATCGACGATAGGGTGAAGGGCGGCCGTGCGGCCGCCCCTCACCTTGCCGGTGCTAGAATGCAGTCGTCATGCGACCGTTAGCCAGGAGCAGTGAGGGATCGTAACAACTAACCACGACATGCGAGGCAAGCCCATCAGCGACGGCCTCGTTGGCGAGAGTATGATCGCCACGAATATCATCCGTGATATCGGTGCGTCGCTGCGGGACGTCGTCGGTGGGCGCTCCGGCTCGTCGGCATCCAGTACGGCTGTGAAGCTGTCGTAACGTGTCGCAGGAACCTTCACGCGGTCTCTGGGGCGCTATCCGCAAACTCGGCACAAAGGTCGAGGAGGAGATATACGATTTCACGGAAGAGGACGAAGAGCGTGAGGTCGAGCCGAAGGGCCGCAACGCACTCATCACTCTGATCAACGGCTTCTTCACGCTCTGGAAGGCGAGTTCCTCCAACTCTGCGGAGCGCACGCTTGGCATGCTGGGCTTCGTCGGCCTGTTCTGGTTCACCATCGTCGATCGTGGCTTCGGCTTTCGCCGCTGGCACGTCGGCATCTTCGCCGCGACGTTCGCCGTCGTCTGGTTCGTGCCTGGGATCATCGCCTCATCGTGGATGCTCGTTGCCAACATGGGCGTGCGGAACCTGCGACAGCCGCGTACCTGGCCGCTCCTTATCGTCTTCGCCATGTCGGGTCTCATCGGCTTCCGCGGCCTCTTCGCGGACCTCGCCCGCAAGCGCCTCCACCCGATCGAGCGCAACGAGCAGCGCTCTCCCCGCAACTGAGCCAGGTCAGATTCGCCTAGTCTTCGGGTAGTGCAGGGCTGCCGAAACGGTGCGAAGATGCTTACGTGTCATGGCATCTGGTGACGATAGCAGCTTCGACTCTCTAACCCCGCGGGAGCGTAACGTTCTCGACCTCGTCCGCCACGGGTTGACGAACGAGGAGATCGCCGCTCGGCTGGGGATCAGCCTTGACGGCGCGAAGTACCACGTCTCGCAGATCCTCTCGAAACTCGGCGTCGCTTCGCGTGAAGAAGCAGCGGCACTCGCGGTGCCGCGTGAGCGCGGCTGGCTGCGGAAGCTCGTACCGCTTGGGCTGTTCGGCAAGCTAGCAGGAACGGCGGTTGTTGCAGCGGCGCTGGCCGGGCTTGGTGCGCTGGCGTGGGGTGTGCTGGTCAGCGATGGAGATGACGCGCTGCCGGTCGACGTCTCCGGATTGGCGGTGGAGGACGTCTACGGCCTGCTTGAGGAAGCGGCGAGCCGCGAAGGATCGATTCTATACTCTGAGATCGAGTTCCTGACTGTAGATGAATCAGGCAAGGAAGATCCGTTCTACGCGTTCTTCATCTGGGCCAACCTGAGTGATGATGTCACGAGGCTGGAATTCCAGTTAGCGCCGACCCGTGACTCGTACGATTTGGTCGAAGAAGGAGTCTCCATTGTCGTGGGAGATTACGTGTACGGTCCTGATGATCCTGGAGAGGCCTTGAGGCACGACTACCAGGGATTCTGTCCGGGCATTGAGAACTCTAGCGTTTCGGTCCTCCTCATGTGCAACTGGTGGCAGCCGCTGAACACCAAGAGCGAGGCCGGGCCTGTCGTTGGATACGGAGTGTTCGAAGGCACTCCTGCCATCACGCTGATCTTTAGAGAAGCGGGTACAG
>JACZRQ010000005.1 GCA_022574655.1 Chloroflexota bacterium | reverse complement strand
CGAGGGGAAGTGACGCTGACGGGTGGCCTGAGTAGCGACGCGGCGAAGCAGGCAGAAGCGCTTGTCCAGACCGGCTAGAACGCCGTGTATGCGGGCACTCCTAGCAGTCCGACGCTGCGCAGGCTGTGGCACGAGCATGCGGAAGGGATTGACTTCCCCGAGGAGTTCGGCCACATAAGCTTCGTCACCGTGCCGCAGCTAAAGCGAATGGCCGCGGAGCTTCGTCTTGGAGCGGGCGATACGTTCGTCGATCTCGGGTGCGGGCGGGCGGGGCCTGCGCTGTGTTTGAAGTGGGACGGGGGGGATGACGCACGGCGACTGGTCTGATGTGAGGGTAGCAGGGGGGTGTGACTACGGGTTGTCAGTGGGGTGGGCACGCACTGAGTGTCGTTAGCGTGTGACGCGAACGGGTCCAGTCCACATGAGAGTCCACCTTGTGAGAAGCCAGAGAGGCGCGATCTAACCCTAAGAGCTGCCACACCTCCCAGACCAATCAGATTACGCGTTGGTTTAAGGCTGCGTCGCATAAAGATGTTGGGTTGAAGCCGCCGCTTCACGATGTGTTAGCATGAGGCCGCCATGGAGCGCAGCGTTCACATGTGTACGACCGAGGATGGTGTACGCATCGCCTATTGCACGGAGGGTGATGGCCCTACACTCGTCATGTGCCCGAGCAACCTTGAGTCTTTCTCGCTCGACCACCTGTCGGCTGACTTCGAGGCGTTCCTGGGCAAACTTGAGCAGGGACGAAGGATCATCCGGTACGACTCGCGCGGCTCTGGCCTCTCGCAGCGCGAGCTGAGCGATTTCTCGAACGATGCACTAGTCTTCGACCTGGAAGCCGTCATAGATTCCGCTGGGGTTGACCGGTTCTCCCTCTGGGCAACGGCAATGAGCGGACCACGCGCCATCACATACGCTTCACGCCACCCCGACAAAGTCGAGCGCCTGGTCCTGCACGGCACAACGGACGCTACACAACACGCGTTCCCACCTGCGGCTGTTGAGGCTTACGCCACGGTCGCGATGGCCAATATGGAGATGGCCGCCAAGGCCTTCACTGATGTCTTATCTGACCGGCGCTATCCGGACGAGGCGGCGGCACTGGCAACGATACTGGCACAGTCGGTTTCGGGCGACGTCGCCGCAGCGGTCCTTCGTGCCGCAGCGACGTGGAATGTGACAGCCGAGGCATCAGCGCTCAGCATGCCCGTACTCGTACTGCACGGCACGGACGATCGCTTCGCCGAGCAAGAATACGGTTACGACCTTGCCTCACGCATCCCCGATGCGCGGTTCGTGTCGCTCACCGGCGGCGTAAGCTACGCCTTCCTCGGCGACACCGATCAGTTGCTGGATTCACTCGAAGATTTCCTGCCACGAGCCGCCGGCGGTAAGCGCATCGATCGGACATCATCCGTCCACACGATCCTATTTACCGACGTTCAGGGTTCCAGCGCCATGACTCAACGCCTGGGCGACGCCAACGCCCGTGAGGTCTTCCGCGAGCATGAGCGCATCACCCGCGCCGCTCTCAAAGTCCACGGTGGCTCCGAGGTCAAGACGATGGGCGATGGCTTCATGGTGTCCTTCACCTCCGCCGTGAATGCGCTGCAGTGCGCCATCGAGCTTCAGCAGGCTTTCGCGAAGCACAACGAATCAGCGGCTGAGCCGATCAAGATAAGGGTCGGTCTGAACGCCGGGGAGCCCATCGCGGAGGCTGGACCAGACGGCCGAAGCGACCTGTTCGGCACCTCCGTTAACCTCGCGGCTCGAATATGCTCTAACGCCGAGCCCGGTCAGATCCTTGCGTCCACGGTGGTGAGGGAGCTAGTAGCGGGAAAGGGGTTCTTATTCGCTGATCTGGGAGCAACGGGCTTGAGAGGGTTCGAGGACCCCGTGCGGTTGTACGACCTACGGTGGCAACTCACGGACGCGGATGACGTGGCTCCGCGCCCGGCTGACCGATAGCGAGGATCGACGCCCGACTCAACGTGCGCTAGCGACGTCTCGTAATGCGTACCTCGTGGTTGGCCCTGTCTAAGGCTCGTTTGGCCGGAACAAGGCCTCGTCCAACCCGTGCAGTTCGACGAGTTCCTCGGGCGGCAGGACGCAGCTGAAATCCACCGCGACGATGCGTCCGTCCTCAATCACCACTTCGGTCCCGATCGTCATCTCAGGATCGGAGAGCACGATTACGTAATCTCCTGTGAAATAAACCTCCGACGTAGCACGATAGACGCCGTAGATGTCTGCCATCACCAGGCTGGCGAGCGTCCGCTCGAACTCGTGCGGGGGGCGCCACTCCAACTCGCAGCTCGATACAGGCATGCGCTCTACGGGCGTGCCCTCCTCCTGATCGGGCCGACAGGCGGGCGGGCCGCCCAGACCCCCGGCGTGTGTGCAAGGAACGGTCGTGTACCGCAATAGTGACAAAAGCGGCTTGGTGTCGTGGGAGACGAAGCCCTCGATAATTGCATCCAAGTCGACGATCCCGGTGCGCTCCGGAACGGAGGCCCCGTCCTTTGAGGCGGGTGTCAGGGTGAATTGGCGCGTAGGTGTCGGGGGATACCGCGTCGGCGTCCGGCGACACCGAAGGGGTGGCTGTAGGCTGCGGCTCGTCCGTGCCACGGTCGCAAGCGACGAAGAGGGCGGCCAAGAAGTATCCACGCAGCGTTGCGTCCTAGCGATGACATGCCTACCAGAGGGCCCAGAGCCAATGGTTGCCCGACGCTCAACTGACGATGACGCTGTTGACGAAGCGGGGGCACGGCTGCACCTGAGGCGTGCTGCCCAACTTAGCGACGAACCTTAAGATGCCGAGCGCGTCTATCGCGCCCACGCCATCATCGCAGTCAACGTCACCCCACATGATCTCGCCGTAGTTCGTCTCGTTGGAGCCTGCCGCCGAGACATTTACCGGCTTGCCAAGGTTGAAGCAAGGATCGCCCTGATTGAACGGCAAATCGGCCACGAATTGCAGGGTGACCAGCGCGTCTACCGCGTCCACATCGTTATCGCAGTCGCCGTCGCCCCAGAGAGGAGATTGGAATTCATAGGCCCCCGCGTCGCAGCTGTTCCCTTCGACACGTGCGATGCCGCGCTGATCGGTGGCGGGTGGTGGGCAGTCCACGGTGAGACCGATAGCCGGGCTATGCAACAACAGTGCGTGGGTCTGGGTGGGACCGCCGTTGTCGGCCAGGGGACCAAGCATCGGATCCAATCCAATCAGGTCGAAGGCGGGGAGGTTCTCTAAGGTACACCCGGGAGAGATTTCCCCGAAGAGATTGTACCAGCCAGTGCTAACGGCGCCAAAGCAATCCGGATCGCCAGTTGGGTCGATATTGCCGGCGATGATGCTGCTCCCTGACCAGAACGTGCCGGCGGTCTGGGCGATACCGCCACCGCCACCCGTTCCGTCGCCGTCGTCGTCGGCGGTATTGTTGGTGATAGTGACGTAGTCCAAAAACACGGTGGCGTTGCTTCTAACTGCGCCGCCGCTCCAATTCGCACGATTCCCGGAGAGCGTACTGTTGTCGATCGTCACCGTACCTCCGTCGATAAAGAGGCCGCCTCCGTGCAAGGCAGCGGTGTTGGCGCTGACGGTACTTCTGTTGATCGTCACTGAGCCACCGTCGTTGAAGATGCCTCCGCCAACGCCGGTGGGGGCGCTGGCACTGTTGCCGTTAATAGTGCTGTCGGTCACCGTCAACAACGCGTCGTCGCCGAGGTTCGCGATACCGCCTGCGAAGCCGGCGGTGTTGTCGCTGATGATGGTCTCGTTCAATGTCAACGAGCTGAACGAATTGCGAATGCCGCCGCCACCATCTGTTCCAAGGCTGCCGTTTCTGATCGTGACTGCGGAGATGTTCACCGTGAATGTGGGGTCCGGCACGAAATGGTCGGCGGGCTCTGCGACGGTCTGGACCACAGGGGCGCCAGTGATATCGAAGACACGGTCGATGCCGTCGGCATCGATGGCCGTCGTGTCCGCGCCGGCACCGGTCAGAGTCAGATCAGAGGCGATGTCGAGGTCGCCGGTAGCGGCTTCGTCTTCATCGGTGCCGGCGATCTCCAGCTTGTAGGTTCCGGCGGCTAGTTCGATCGTGTCCGAACCGTCAGCGGCGTTCGCGGCGATGATGGCCTCGCGCAGGGAGCAGTCCTGTGGCGCGCAGCCGTCCGGCGCTGGGTCGTCGAAACGGGTGACGATCAGCGCACCGGCGGATGCGGGTGCCGCGCCGCCGGCTACGATTGCGAGGAGCAACGCGATAGCTAAGACGAGCGTGGACGAGATAGCAGTGATGAGTGGCGGTTCATGGGCATACTTCCCGTTCCTGAAGATGCCTAGAGCCTACGCTCGGTGATACGGTTTGTCAACGGCAAGTGTTGGAACGAAACGATCAGGTATCGCATGATGCAACTCCTTAGCGGTTGAGGAGGGTGATCTTAGTGGCGGTAAGCGTTTTTCCGAAGCAGTCCGCACCACCCGGGGAACAGTCCTTGATGTTGTACTCAACACGGACGTTTTGACCCTGGCGGAGACTATCAACGTCGCCGGTCGGTTCAACTACGGTCTCCGCCGTGGTCTCGAAGAGGACGCCGCGCCCGGAGTCACAACTGAGCCCGAGAAGATTGTCAGGGAAGAGCTCGGCTGGATTGTGGGCGAGGGTACCCTCAGCGCAGACCTCGAGACGGGACTCGATCACTCCGAGTTCGCCTGTGGCGGGATCGAGCGCCAGCGTGTCGATCTGAAGTCCACTCGGGCAGCAAAAGCCGTCGTGGCGAAAGATGACCGGGTTACCAAAGGTAACAGAGCTGGTTTCGAACGTGATCTGGGCCTTCCAAGCGGAGTAGACAGACTTTACCTCGTCACCTGGCATAGTGACCACCTCGTATATAGAGCCGCAGCCTGAGCCGATACCAGTGCAGTAGTGGAATGTAAGGACCAAGACGTCGCGTCCGTCCTCAACCTTGAATGAAGTGGCGTCTGTCGGCGACTGGACGCCCCCCCGATGGCCAAGCGCGACACCCTTTTCTCGTTCCGGTTCCGGATCAGGTAACTCAGGAGTAATGAACCTGCTGCTCCAGCCGGAGACGGCTTCGTAACCGAATACCTCCGCTCGGAAGATACACGCTGACGGATCCATCTCGTCCAGAGACGGGTCTGTGCAGCCCTCTTTCCGGGGGACGGCTGCCGCCGAAGGATCGCCGGTCTCAGCCACTCTCCTGACGGTGTGGCTGAGAATGACGATCTGACCCACCTCGCTGCCGTCCAGGGATACGTCCAACACTTCGTCGAGCACGTATCCGAGTGGCAAGAGGGATGACGCGGCGGGCTTCTGCACCAGCTCTGTTGGCTCCGGCGACGTGGCACCCGGTTCACCGGTTGGGCTCGGTATGGGCGATTCGATCGACGTCGGAGCGGGGTTCGGCTCCCCGTCAGCGCCGTTACAGGCAACGACGGTTGCGGCTAGAAACGCGATCGCAGCGAAACTCGTGAGCTTCAGCATAGGCTTACTCCTTCTCCAAAACGCGATCGGCGGCGAGAGGATACGGCCTCCGGGTAATCTCAACAGTAACTATCCCTTGACCTCACGTGCCGTGAGGGTATAGTACCAGCGCAATTAGCGACGGGGTCAGCAGGAGGGCGCGAGCGCTCGTCTTGGTGATGTCGCCGGAGGGTGTTGTCGTACTGGTAGGAGACGGAATTCGGGCCAAAGCGCCTTGAGCACGTCGGATCGCGCAGGCATAATGCGTGTGCGCCGCGAGGCGAGAGGGGGACGGCATGACGGCCGAGACTGAGGTACGGATCATCGAGGCGAGGTGACGCTGCCGGGAGGGTTTACTTCGTCAAGAGACTGTCGAGCGCATCGAGGGCTTTGGTGACGTCGCCCGGGTTGTTGTAGAGGTGGGGGGAGAACCTGACGGCGTCTCTTCTGGCGGAGACGATGATCTGCTGCGATTTGAGGTGCTCGGCAATCGTGGTTGAATCGGCGCCGGGTATGCGCGCGGCGACGATCGAGGTGCGTTCGGAGGAGTTGCGGGGCGGCAGGATCTCGGCGTTGCGTTCGAGCAGGCCAGCGATGAGTTGGTCCGCCAACAGGAGGTTGTGGTCGAAGATGCGGCCGACATCGATCCGCGAGAGATAGTCGATCGAGGCGGTTAGACCGACGGCGCAGCCGTAGGCCATCGTGCTGAATTCGAAGCGGCTGGCGGTGTCGGAAAACTCGAGCCGGTCCGCATCGAGGTCCCAGATGTTTTTATGGCTGCGGAAGCCGACGAGGCCGGGATCAAGTTTGTCCTGGAGGTGAGGCGCGAGGTACATGACGCCGACGCCGAAGGGGCCGCAGAGCCACTTGTAGGAGGCGGTGACCAAAGCGTCCACGCCGGAGGCCGCGACGTCGATGGGTATTGCGCCGGCCGACTGCGAGGCGTCCACGATCAACAGCGCTCCATCTTTATGGGCGGCCTCGGCGAGCGCGGCGACGTCGTAGCGCTGCCCGGTGGAGTACTCGACCTCGGAGATGCAGACGACGGCCGTGTTGCGGTCGATCAGCGCGATGAGGTCGTCGAGGCGGACGTAGCCATCGGTCGCGCGGGCGAACCGCACCTGAGAACCGGTGCTGCGGGCTACGCGGCTCCAGGGGTAGATGGTGCTGGGGAAGGTGACATCGACGCCGACGATGTTTGATTCGGGGCCCGGGGCGAGAGCCCAGGCGAGCGAGGCGAGAAGCTCGGTGGCGCTGGCGCCGACGGCGATGTCGTCTGGCTGTGCGTTGAACAGCCGAGCGGCAGCGGCGTGCAGGCTGTCGAAGACGGACTCCTCGGCGGCTCCGTCAAAGGTCTGAGCGCCTTTGAGGGCTAGCTGCTCGAACCATTCGGTGGTCGCCTCTTGCGCTCCGCGGTAAGTCAGGCAGATGTTCGCGGCGTCGAGGTAGGAGCAGTCGCGGGAGCCGGGGAAGTCGTTGGGTTCGGTGATGGGGTCCATGATGGGTTTAGGCATCGCGTGGGGGACGGCCGCTGATTGGGTCACATGATATACCGGGGGAGCTGACCAAGGGACAGGGGATGGGGTACGACAAGTGGCGGCTATGGCCCGGACTGGCCCAGCGGGGGGCAGCCTTCCGGCAAGACGAACGGCAGCGCCGCGACGGACTTGAGAATGACCAGCACGTCGATGACGTTCCTCTCTCCGTTGCAGTCGACGTCGGATGCCGCGATCCAGCACGGAGCAGTGACCGCTAAGCCGGCGATGCGCTTGAGCGCGACCAAGGCATCGAGCGCCTCCACCTCTTCGCTGCAGTCGACGTCGCCGGAGACGATGGCCTGAGGCAGGTCCATGTCTATGTAGTGGATGCCCGGCTCCCACACGGCGACGGTGCCGGTCTCCTTGGTACCGACGCGAAAGCTCACGAGCGCCCCCGGGTATCCACATCCCGGCAGAAGTTCAGCCGACGCCACCGCTATACCCGCGAAGCCGACCAACGGGCCTCCTATGAAGGGCGGGTACATCACCTGGATATCCGCGCCTTGACACACGAAGCCGTCGATCACTCCATAGGCACTGGGGGACGGGTCGAATGCGTTCGGCAAAGCCAACTCCTGAGCCCAGTAGATTGCATAGTCCGTGATCGCGACCAGCGCCATCGGCCTCATGCCGCTTCCCGTAGGCTCGTAGGCTAACACCTGGTCCGCCTGGAGGCCGTTGACGGTGAACGAGACCCCCTCACCGGGCTCGGCGCAGCCGTCGATCTCGCCGGCGCCGAAGACCGCCAGTTCGTAGTTGTGGATGCCGCCTGGGACGTAACTCTCAACAGCCGTCTCGCCGCATTTCGTTTCGCCGACGAAGGCCTCAATAACGGTGCCCGGCGGGGCCTTGCCACCCTGGTGGACCACGATCCCAGCGAGAACGGCGACGTCAGCCCGGCGAATCCCGAAGTCGACGGTTTCGGTCTCGCCCGCGGCGAGGGCGAGCGGCACCTCCTCGGGCGTCGTGAACGCCCAGGGGACCTCGGGTGTCATGCAGTCGTCGAGCGCTGTTGGGTTAAAGCTGCCGAACGTGTCGACGCAGAAGAAGGCGTGGAAGTTCGTGTCTGCGCGGAGGGTGTAGCTGCCGGGCGCAGCGGCCAGCGAAAACGCCCCGCCAGCGGCGGTCGTGGCGGTCTGCACAACGACGCCGCCCATCTCAAGTTCCAGCGGGTGGCCAGAGATCCCGGGCTCGCCCGGATCGCGGACACCGTCCTCGTCGATGTCCTGGAACATGACGCCGATGACCGTGCCGCCGGCTCCCAGCGGCGCCTTCGCGGCGGCCGATGCGGGTTCGTGCTCAGGCGTCGCAGGCTCCACAGCGAAAGACGCCGCTAGCGTGAAGAGCAAAACGGCGACTAGGTATGTAGCCATGAGCGCGTCACGATTCTAGCACGCCATCGGCGTCGCGCGGCCGAATGGGTTGCATGGCGACACGTTTGGGGGTTCGAGACGGACGCCTTGAACGGTTGAGTGCTTGCTCTGGCGGGGGCATAATGCGGGTGCACCGTGAGGCGGGAGGAGCTTGCTTCCGACCCAACATGAGGAGAGCGGGTTCCGCTCACGCCGGCATGCAGGAAAGGATCGTGGTGAAGGTTTACGCAACTGAAGGGGGCGAGGTCCGGTCGTGGGCTTCGATCATCGACGAGAAGACTGTGGCACAGGCGTGTTCGATCAGCCGCGCGCCTATCGTGGATGGTTATCTGGCGCTGATGCCCGATGCTCACTTTGGCTACGGCCCGCCGGTGGGTACGGCGCTGAAGACTCGCGGCGGGGTGATGCCATATGCGGTGGGGGTGGATATCGGCTGCGGAATGATCGCGGTGAAGACTGACTTGGACCGCGATCGGCTGCGTGGGCGCGAGGGTGAGGTGCTTGGGAACATACGCGAATTGATTCCGTCCGGCGTGGGGAAGCGGCACGATGTTCCGCTGCCGGCGTCTAAGGCGTTTCTCGACGATTACGGCTTGCCGCCGGGGCTGAAGAAGGCTGGCGTGGCTGGGTTGGAGCAGCGGTTGCGATACCAGTTCGGCACGCTGGGGGCAGGGAATCACTTTGTCGAGGTGTGCGAGAGTACGGAGGGCGATGTGTGGTTGTTGCTGCACTCAGGCTCTCGCGGCGTTGGGAACATACTGGCGACGTATCACGCGAAGCGGGCCAGGAAGTTCTGCGATGACCACGGCCTCTCGTCCGATCTGGAATCGTGGGAGTTTTCGTACTTCCCGGACCCGGAGGCGCCGCCGTATCTGGGGGATATGCTGTGGTGTCAAGCGTACGCCTTTCGCCAGCGCGAGGCGATGATGGACGGGCTGATCGAGGCAGTCGACCGCGTTGTGGATGGGGAATGGAATGCTTCGGAGCGGATCAATTGCCACCACAACTACGCTGAAGAGATCGAAGGCGGGTGGCTGACTCGAAAAGGGGCGATTGATGCGTCCGTGGACAAGCTGGGGGTGATCCCCGGCAGCATGGGGGCGGCTACGTACATCGTCAAGGGGTTGGGAAACGAGGAGGCATACAACACGTCGCCGCATGGGGCGGGGCGCGTGATGGGCAGGAAACAGGCGCACCGGACGCTGGATTTGGAAGCGTTCAAGAAGCAGATGGCGGGCAAGACGTGGCTGGACCGCAGCGCCAAGGCGTTGTTAGACGAGGCTCCATCGGCGTACAAGCCGATCGAGCAGGTGATAGAGGACTCGGCTGATCTGATCACGCCGGTGACGGTGCTGAGTCAGTTCATTAATTACAAGGGGCTGTGACAACCAGGATTGCCAGGCCATAGTGCACCGGGAGGCGGGCGAAGGAGAGCATGACTGTCGAGGCTGAGGTACGGATCGTCGAGGCGAGGGCGGAGCATGCGCCGTTTGTGGCGTGGGTGACGCTGACGGCGTTCCGGTCGCATCTGGAGAAGGGGTTCTGGGACTTCATGCTGGAGGAGGAGGACGAGGCAGGTAAGCTGCATTACCTGGAGGCGCTGGCGACGACGGAGCAGTTGCACTGGGCGCATTACTCGCCGTTCATCGTCGCGGAGGTAAACGGGACACCGGCGGCGGCGCTTTGCGGCTACTTCCAGGAGGAGCTTGGCGGCGCGGCGATCCAGACGGCGGGCATCGAGGCGAACGCGAGGACCGGGCGGAGCGAGGAGCAGGCGGCGGAGGGGTTCGCGCGGGCGATGTCGGTGATGAACGTGATTCCGGAGCACGTGGCGGGGACGTGGATCGTCGAGAACGTGGCGACGCTGCCGGAGTTCCGGCGCCGGGGGTTGGTCGATCGGCTGGTGGGGGAGATGCTGGAGCGCGGTCGTGGGAAAGGGGCGTCGACGGCGGACATCAGCGTGTTCATCGGCAACGACGCGGCGCAGCGGGCGTACGAGAAGTGCGGGTTCGAGGCGATCGCGGAGAAGCGGGATGCGGGGTTCGAGTCGGTGTACGGGACGCCCGGGATCAGGACGCTGCGGCGGGCGATTTAAGGGTGATTCGGTCAGGCCGGAGCCTGACCCCTCGGAGATTAAGAGATAATGTCCCACCCTCCCACCCGATGGGTCTCAGGCAAGACACGGAAGGGGTGGTAGGCTAAGGCCATGCGGCTCGGATTCGCATCAACGTTTATCGGTGCGGGCATCGCGATAATAGCGATGGTGCTCCCGATGATCTGGGAAGACCCACCTGAGTGGGTACTCTTGGTGCTACTTTCGCTTGGCGGATTACTGTTTCTCGTTGGGGTACTAACCCTCGCATGGGCGCTCATTTGGCGAGGGGATGAGAGACAACCGGTCACCCCATCCTCACCGAATATGAGCGTAACGTCCCGAAACCAGCGCGGCGGGGTAACGGCATATCAGGTGAATATAGGCAACGAGAAGGATGACAAGAATGCCGAATGAAGAGAACCCCGCCGAGCAACCGCGAATCGACGTCAGGAGCTTCGAGCAACAGGGAGGTATCACTGCGGGGATAGTGAACATCCAAAGTGAGAGCCCGCCGAGGATTGAACTCTCCGACGAAACGCATGAGAAGACTAACGAGGGCCACATTTACGAAGTGATATTGACGGTCGATACCCGTTATGTTCTTCCGCAGCTAGAAGTAAGCGCGCACGCCGAATCGATTAAGTCGTTTGACGTGACGCCCCAGCGAAGCGGGATACACATGTCTGGGCCTGCGGGAGCAAGGGAGGGATTTCACTTCGAGACGCTGCAAAACGTTGCAGGATCCTACAGGATAAGAGTCGTTACCGGCAAGCCAGAGGCCGTCAGGATTGATCTAGCTAGCTAGTAGGCTTCTGCACTCCGCTTAGGTCAGGCATCGGGGCGGACCTGAAGGTCCGCGCGGCTATCAGCACCTTGTGCACTTAGCGGCGCAGGCGGTCCGCTCCCTCCTGCGGCGGGCATGCCTTCCTGCGACAAGCTCCCTCCAAAGGCGGGCAGGCAGGATGAGCGGGGCGATGGTTGATTCAAGCTCGCAACCGCGAGGGCGGACCTGAAGGTCCGCGGCTACGTGCGATCAGCTAGGCCCAGAAGTCGTCTACGTGGTCGAGGTCCCAGACGAACTCGCGGAACTCGGAGGGTAGGCCGTTGCGCATTTCGATGCGGAGGCAGGTGGGGTTTTCGAGTGTCTTGCCGTGGCGTTGAGCGTGGCCGGTGAAGAGGACGATGACGTGATCGTCGCCGCCGACGACGTCTTCGAGTTTGAGTTCGAACGTGCCGTCGGTGAGGGTCATGACGGAGGCGAGGAAGCGGAGTATGGCTTCGCGGCCGCGGTGTTCGCCGGCGAGCTTGCCGCGACGGCCGGGGAAACGCCATGCGGCGTCTTCGGGGAGGAGGCGGGCGATGGTGGTGGCGTCGCGTTCACGGAGGGCGGTGAAGAGGTCACGGATGGCGGTTACGTTGGTGTGTTCAAGCGTCATTTGGCGATGATCCTACACCCTAGACGTTGGTGCTCCGCTCATTCCTTCGACAAGCTCAGGATGAGCGGGGGGATGGGTGGTCAGGCGTCATGGGTACGAGCGAATGATACTGGATCGGGGTTGCTTGACGCGGCCTCTGTGCTGCCGGAAACTTTGGGCTGTGACCGCCCCCGATATCTCCGCGCTGCGCTCGATCTGTTCGCGTCCGTATGGATTCTGGCTGGATAGCGCCGTGGTCGACGGCCGCATGGGTCAGCGGTCGTTCTGGGGCGAGAATCCTTCGGTGATTCTGCGATCTTGGGGCAGGCGAATCGAGGTGGAGCGACCGTTCGGGAAGAGCGAGCGGCTGGAGGGCGACCCGTTCGAGGTGCTGAGGTCGCTGCTGGCCGAGCACGAGGGCCGAGAGGGCGCGGCGGTCGGATACCTGGGGTACGGGCTGAAACAGCATATCGAGCGGCTTCCGGACACGGTTCTTGACGACTTGGGGTTGCCGGACTGCGTTCTGGCATTTTATGACAGGCTAAACACGGTCGAGCCGCACCAGTTAGCGCCCGCCACGACAGGCCCGCTGCCGCCGTCTGTGACTACGGCGGGGCTGTGCTCGAACTTCGCGAAGGGCTCGTACGAGGAAGCGGTGAGACGGGCGCTGGGTTACATTCGCGCGGGGGACATCTATCAGGTGAACCTGTCGCAGCGGTTTCAAGCGCCGTATGAGGGCGATCCGTTCGACCTGTATCTGGCGCTGCGGACGCTGTCGCCTTCGCCGTTTGCGGCGTTTCTGCGCTTCCCGGAGTTCGCGGTGCTTTCGTCGTCGCCGGAGCGCTTCCTGCGCTACGATCCGACGGATCGCGGGATCGAGACGCGCCCGATCAAGGGGACGCGCCCACGAGGTCGAGACGCCGAGTCCGACCGCGCGATGGCTGAGGAGCTGGCGGCGAGTGAGAAGGACCGGGCGGAGAACCTGATGATCGTGGACCTGGAACGCAACGACCTGGGTAGGGTGGCGGAGATCGGGAGCGTGAACGTACCCGGCATGTTCGAGCTAGAGACGTTCGCCAACGTACACCATTTGACGTCGACGGTGCGGGCGCGGCTGCAGCCGGGGAGCGACATCGTCGACCTGCTGAAAGCGACGTTCCCGGGCGGGTCGATCACTGGCGCGCCGAAGATCCGCGCGATGGAGATCATCGACGAACTGGAGCCGGTCGCGCGAGGGGTGTACACGGGCGCGATCGGTTACATCGGGTTCGACGGCAGCACCGACCTGAACATCGCGATCCGGACAATGGTAGTGAGGGACGGTCTCGCGTCGTTCCACGTGGGCAGCGGCATCGTTGCCGACTCTGACCCGACGCGCGAGTACCAGGAAACGCTGCATAAGGGATCGGCGATGGCACGAGCGCTGGTCGGGGAAGGGCTGCGGTGAGATGCGTGTACGTGAACGGCGAGTACGTACCGGCGGGCGAGGCGACGCTGCCGGCGCTGGACGCCGGTGTGCTCTTCGGCCGCGGTGTGTTCGAGACGTTTCGAGCGCGGCAGGGATCGGTCTACAGACTCGACGAGCACCTGCGACGGCTGAGGGCGGGGGCGGAGACGCTGTCCATCGCGCCACCGGCGGCGCTTGCCGAGCTTCCGGCGATCGTGCGGGAGCTAGCGCGCCGTTGCGAGCTGGACGACGCGCGAGTGCGGCTGACGCTGACGGCGGGAGCAGAGGGTGGCGCGCCTTCGCTGTTGATCCAGGCGAAGCCGGCAACAGACTATCCGCCACCGATGTACGAGCGGGGAGCGTCGGCGGTGGTCGCGTCGGTCAGGCGCAACGAGACGTCGCCGCTGGCGCGGACGAAGACGCTGAACTTCATGGATAACGTGCTGGCGCGGGAAGCGGCCCGCTCCGCTGGCGCGGACGAAGCGATCCTGCTGAACGGCCGTGGGCTGGTCGCGGACGGGAGCGCGTTCAACGTCTTCGTCGTTCGAGACGGGCACGTACGGACGCCGATGGTGGAGGACGGTGCGCTGCCGGGAGTGACACGGGGGGCGGTGCTCGAGCTGGCGTCCGAAGCCGGGATCGCGGTCGAGGAGACGACCGTTACTCCAAGCGACCTGGGCGGAGCAGAAGAGGCGTTCCTGACGAACGCGATCGCCGGGGTGATGCCGCTGGTATCGGTGGACGGCGCGAAGCTCGGTGACGGTAGGCCGGGTCCGCTGACGCGGCGGCTCAGGGAGTTGTACGAGCGGGACGCGACGGACTAAGTTCACCGTCGCGTGATATAACGGTAGGGTGACGAGGCGCTACTCGACGGAGCCGGAGGACAAGCGGGCGTTCACGGAGAAGTACGACCGCGTGTGGACGCGGGCGGCTCGCGCCTACGACGTGATCGTGAAGACGCTGCCGCTGTGGAAGAGCTGGATCGGCAAGGCGGTGCCGGAGATCCGAGGGCCGCGGGTGCTCGATGTTTCGTTCGGCACGGGATACTTGCTCACGAGGTACGCGCAGAAGTTCGAGGTATGCGGCATCGACTACAACGCGCGGATGGTGCGAACGGCGCAGAGGAACGTGCGGGAGGCGGGGCTGCGCGCGGAGTTGCAGCGGGCGAGCGTGGAGGCGATTCCGTATCAGCGAGAGACGTTCGACACCGTGGTAAACACGATGGCGTTTTCCGGCTATCCGGACGGCAAGGCCGCCATGTCCGAGATGCGCCGGGTGCTGAAGGCCGGCGGGCGGTTGGTCATGATCGACGTGGATTACCCGAGTGACGGCAACCGAACGGGCACGTTCATGACGAACCTCTGGAAGAACCAGCTCGGGGCCATCATTCGTGACGTTGACTCGCTGTTCCTCGAGTTAGGGTTCGAGCACACGGACCGTGAGATCGGTGGATTCGGCAGCATTCATCTTTACGTGGCCGAGAAGCTCGGTCTGAGCCTCGAGCGATAGACATCCTTCCCAAGGTCGTTCGCGAACCCGAGCGTGAATGACCACGCGTTCGGAAGATGAGGATAGCGCCGGCGTCTAGTTGAGTTAGCGGCCGGCTGTGCCGGTGAACTGCTCGTAGGCGAGTTTTACAGATGCGACGTTAAATTCTGGCTCTTTGCGATCGTGTTCGGCGTTGTCGACGATGATCGAGACGAGGTCACGTGGCAGGGAGCCACTGAGCTTGCTGCCGGTGGCCTCGCTGAGATAGGCGGCGGCCTCGTCGAGGTGTTCCTCGGGCGAGGTGATGCCCGCCTCCTCCAGTATGCCGCGAACGATCTGCTTGAAGTGATCGGGGCTGACCGGAGGAATAAAGACCTTGTAGTAGATGCGCCTGAGATGAGCGTCGTCGGCGAGTTCGGTCGGGTCGATGTTAGTCGATAGCAGAATGGTCATCGAAAAGGGCACGTCAATGTTCTCGCCTGTACGCAGAAGGAGGTTATCGCGACCGCGTTCGAGGGCCATAATCCAACGGTCGAGGAGATCCTCGGGGGCGACTTTCTGACGGCCGAAGTCGTCGATTACAAGCACACCACCCTGTGCCTTGAGATGCTTGGGAGCCTGATAGAAGCGGGCGATCGGGTCGTATCCGAGTTCGAGCGACTCGGCGGTGACCTCACCACCCATGATGAGCCCTGGGCGCTTGATCTTCACCCACCGGCGATCGACTTGCTCTTCGTGGCGCAGCGCGGCGTCGCCGTTTTCTCCGTTTGCGTGATCGGCGCCGTTATCGTCGCGGGCTTCGTGCACGAGTGGGTCGTAGATACGCACGATTTGACCGTAGGCGTAGATGGCGCGCGGGCAGAGAATGTCGCCCTGCAATAGGCGGACGAACTCGGTGAGCAGGTGGGTCTTGCCGTTACCGGAAGGGCCGTAGACCATCGACGTCCTTCCGGAGCGAAGAGCACGTTCGAGCAGATCGGCGGTTTCCGGATCGAGGGTGAGGCCCTCGTGTGCCCGTCGAACCGCCTCACGCGTGGGCCGGAACCGCTTGGCGAGAAACGGGGCGATGGTCTGTTCGTACTGCTCGACAGGAACCGGCGCGGCGCCGGCGTAGCGGCACCGTTCCAGGGCCTGTTCGGCGCGGGACTCACCTTTATCGGTGAGGCGCAGTTTGTAGCGGCCGGGCAGATCATAGGACCCGCCGCCGATCACTTCGCAGAAGCGATCGGCCTTTAGCTGTTCGATGATTACTTGGGTGAGGCCGGTGGTGAGACCAAGGGCCCGCGCTATCTGGTCTGGGGTGGGTCCGTCCATGTAGTGGACGATCTTCATCGCCAGCTCGAGAAGGAACGAGCTGGAGAGACCAGTATCCTTGATCGACTGAGGCGGTGGTGGTAGGTGGACGATGCCGTCCGACTGCTGAGACGGCACGGCCTTCTTGTTCCCCATTACGGAGAATATGTCTTCGGACTCGGCGGCCGATCCGTTCGATGCTGTTTCTGAAGCCAGGGTAGATCCGGGCACAGGGGGATCCCAGGCGGGGGAGGTTTCGTCCATCACCAGAATTAGATGCGCAGACCCCCGTTAGCGTTACGTAAAGTGAGAGGCGTTTGTAGAAGAGCGGTTCAGTCGAGACGAGCCTTGGCGAAGTGAGAGAGGGCGAGACGAACCCGCTCCTCCAGCTCCACGCCGGGCGGTATGTTGACTCGGGATACGGCGTCCGCCGCTTCCGCTTGCGAGTAGCCAAGGCTCATTAGCGCGGCGATCACGTCCTCCGACTCGACGCCGGGGACCGTGGTTGGCCCTTCAGTGGTGAACTTCTCTCGCAGCTCCAGCACGATGCGGCTAGCGAGCTTCTGCCCCACACCTTGGGCACGTGCGAGTGACGCAGCGTTCCCGGAGGCGATTGCGTAGGAGAGTTCGTCGGCGTCCATCACGGAGAGCAGAGCGAGCCCGACCTTGGGTCCGACGCCGCTGACGCTGGTCAGAATCTGGAACAGACGCTGCTCGTGCGCGGAAATGAAGCCGTAAAGGGTCATGCTGTCCTCTCGGACGGCGAGATGCGTGTGCAGGGTGATCTGAGCGCCTTGCTTGGCGTTGGCGAGCGTGCCGGACGAGCAATGCACCAAGAAACCAACGCCACCGACGTCTACGAGTAGCCAGTCGCCGCCGCGATCGTCCACCGTGCCGCGCAGGCGGCCGATCACGAAAGTGCTCCGCTCAGGAGAGCCGCGCCACGTTTGAGGCTGTGGCAGAGCGCAACAGCCAGCGCGTCCGCGGCGTCGTGCGACTGCGGTGGCTCGTCGAGTTCGAGAAGCGCCTGAACCATCATCTGCACTTGCTCCTTGCTGCCGCGACCGAACGAGGTGACGAACTGCTTGACCTCAGCCGGTTTGTACATGGAGACCGGAAGGCCGGCCTGAGAAGCAGCAAGGAGAGCCATCGCGCGCGCTTCACCGACCGCTACGGCCGCGCGGACGTGCCCGACGATGAAGTCTTCTACTGCGATTTCGTCCGGCTTCTCTCGCGCGATGACGTCAACGAGCGCTGAGTGAATCGTGTGCAGGCGATCGGCGTGCTCGATGCCCTTCTTGGGCTTGATGGCGCCAAAGTCGAGCGCGCGGTGTTTGTTTCCCTCAACGAGGATGAGCCCGTAACCAGTGGCGGTAAGGCCGGGATCGATTCCGAGTACCTTAAGCGCGCCCGAAGCAGGCACAGGTCGTGACGGCGGCTAGCCGGCCGCCGCGTACTCCATGAGCACGGCCTCTGGGAAGTCCGCGTTGGAGTAGACCTTCTGGACATCGTCGAGGTCTTCGATCTGGTCCAGCAGCCGGAGGGCCTGGGTGGCGTGATTGGCGTCGAGCGGAACGGTGTTCGTGGGAACCATCGAAAGTTCAGCCGAGGCGACTTTGATGCCTGCGTCCGCGAGCTGGCGACGGACTTTATCGAGGTCGGTTGGGCCGGTGTAGACCTCGACGAACTGGCCTTCTACCCTGACGTCGTCGGCGCCAGCGTCGATGGCTTGCAGCGCGACCTCTTCGGGGTCTGCGTCACCAACATCGAGCGAGATCAGACCCTTGCTCTCGAACTGCCAAGCGACGCTTCCCGACTCGCCGAGATTCCCGCCGCCGCGAGCGAGCGTTGTCCGCACGTCGGATACGGTGCGGTTGCGGTTGTCCGTGAGGGTCTGGACGAGGATGGCGACGCCGCCGGGGCCGTAGCCTTCGAACATGATCTCGATGAGGTTGGCGCCTTCGCCGCCACCGGAGCCACGCTCAACGGCGCGTTTGATGGTATCGGCGGGCATGTTGCCCTCGCGCGCCTTTTCGATAGCGAGGCGAAGACGAGAGTTCATATCGGGGTCGCCGCCGCCTTCCCGGGCGGCGATGACGATCTCGCGCGCGAGCCGGGTGAAGAGCTGGCCACGCTTGGCGTCAGCCGCGCCCTTCTGGCGTTTGATCGTCGACCAGTGAGAGTGTCCGCCCATACGTTCTGCGGGGTATTGTACGATGTCGCGCGTATGAGGGGTCAAGAATCTTGATGGACATTTGGAGAACGTAGCGCAGGTGACGATACGAACCGACACGTCGCCCGCGGGCATGATCGCCGCGATCGAGGCGGGCCTCTGGGAATCACGGTTGGCTACAGCAGCGTCCGCGGCGACGGAGATCCACAACGGGTCCGATATGCTCCGGTTCACAACCGGCATTCCGTTCGCGCCGTTCAACGGGGTGCTCCGGACGCGATTGAAGGCGAGCGAGGCGGACGGCGCTATCGACTCGACGCTTTCGTACTTCCAGTCTCGCAATCTGCCGATGAGCTGGATGGTGGAGCCTTCTGCCCAACCGGATGATCTTGGCGATCGTCTCACCGCCAAGGGGTTTGTACCCGAGAAGGACGGCGGATCGGGAATGGCACTCGATCTCGAATCGCTAGGGGAAGAGCCGAGAAGGCCATTGGGCCTTAAGATCGAAGACTTACCCTCGAAGGGGTGGCGGGATGAGTTCGCAGCGGTGATGGCGGCAGGGTTCGGCATTCCAGGTCCGTTCCTCCAGGATTTCATCGGGATATTTGCTGATGCTTCGAATAAACACCCGGGATCCCTGGCGGCGTATCTGGGCCGACTCGACGGAGAAGCAGTCGCTACTTCGATGCTGTTGCTTTCCGGCGGCGTGGCGGGAATTTTCAATGTGGCGACCGTTGAGCAGGCAAGGGGAAGGGGTGCCGGCGCAGCGATGACGTACGCGCCTCTGCTTGAGGCGCGAAGACGCGGGTACAGGATCGCGATTCTACAATCGTCGGAGATGGGCTTCCGCGTGTACGAGCGATTGGGGTTCAGAGAGTACTGCAGGTTCTCTGAGTTCGTCTGGGAGGCAGCGGTAGCGTAGGCGTCCCATGATCTCGTTTGACAGTGACGGGACGCGGTTCAACTATCGTGTGGGCGCGATCATTATCGAGGACGGGCGAGTCCTGTTGAGCCGCGCCGACTGGGAGGACTTCTGGTATGTGCCGGGAGGACGAGTGGAGATACGAGAGACGGGTCGCGACGCCCTAAGCCGCGAACTGCGCGAGGAGCTGGGGTGCGAGGCGAACGTTGGCCGGCTATTGTGGATGGCCGAGAGTTTCTTCGAGGCCGAGGGAACGCCGTTCCACGAGATCGGTCTGTACTTCTTAGCATCGCTGCCCGAAGAGGCGGATGAATTACGCACGGCGGAGTTTGAGCGGATCGATGAGGCGGGGAACAACGTGATTTTCCGCTGGATCGCGCTGGACGAGCTGGGGCCAGAGACGGTGCTACCGAGCTTCCTTGTCGAGGGGCTGCGGGACCTGCCGGCGGTGACTGAGCATATCGTTCACAGAGGACGATAGGCCGATCGAGTGGGTGTGAGGTTCGTAAGGGAGGGGCTGCGGCCCGAGCTCTGAGCGATCAGGGTTCATGCGCACACCCCTCCGCCCCGCCCCAGGGCGACCGCAAGGGTCGCCCCTACGGCGGTGGACGAGAGGCAAGCGCGTTGTGCACCGCCTGGGCGCAGGAAGCCCCGCGCCCTTACTCGAGCAGATCAGCCAATAAGGGCGATACGGCGACGCCGGGTGGTACGAGGATTGTGTTGTCGATGAGGCGCGTGGCGCCAACGCGGGCCGCGAGCAGGAGCAGGGCAGGCCGGTCGACGACGTCGAGTTCGTGCAGCGTCTGTTCATCGGCAACGGAGATGTAGTCGACGCTGACGCCTTCCGTCTCGTCCAAGATGGCCTGCGCCCGAGAGCGTATCCGATCGGCGTCGCGCACGCCGTCTTGCACCATCTGACGCGCTTCGTCGAGCGCCCGCGACAGGGCGATGGCGTTCTCGCGTTGGTCGGGGGAGAGATAGGCGTTGCGGCTGGACATGGCGAGGCCGTCCGGCTCACGGACGATGGGCATGGGAACGATCTCGACCGGGAGTGCGAGATCCCGCACCATCTGACGGATGACGCGGAGCTGCTGGGCGTCTTTCTGACCGAAGTAGGCACGATCGGGCTGGACGATCCGGAAGAGACGGGCAACGACGGTGCAGACGCCACGGAAGAAGCCGGGACGGGACGCACCTTCGAGACGGTCGACGAGGGGGCCTTGCAGATCGACCCAGTCGTCGAAGCCGGGAGGGTACATCTCCTCGGCGGTTGGTACGAAGACAACGTCGGCGCGCTCGCGTGCGAGGAGTTCGAGGTCGCGATCCATGTCACGCGGGTAGCGGTCGAGATCCTCGCTGGGAGCGAACTGGGCCGGGTTGACGAAGATGCTGACGACCAGTGCTTCGTTATCGCGCCGCGCCCGCTCGACGAGCGAAAGGTGGCCTTCGTGGAGGAAGCCCATGGTCGGCACAAGTCCGACGCCACCGGGCACCGAGGCCCGAGCCGCCGCCATTTCGGCGACGGTTGCGATCACCTGCATTAGATTGTTGCCGTCTGCCTAGGCTAGCCTACCTACGTCCCGTAGCACGTCCTCGCGCTGGATGAAGCTTTCCTTGTCGGTGGGAAACTGACCGTTGCGAACGTCATCGGCGTATTGGCTAACGGCAGCGACGATCGAGTCGCCGATCTGCGCGTAGCGCTTGGCGTGCTTGGGCAGGAACTCGCTGAAGAGGCCGAGAAGGTCGTGGAAGACCTGCACCTGGCCATCGCAGTCGACGCCGGCGCCGATGCCGATGGTCGGGATGGTGATGCGCTCGCTGATGGCTTTCGAGAGCTGGGCGGGGACGAGTTCGAGGACGACGGCGTAGGCGCCGGCCTCTTGCAGGGCGACCGCATCGTTGATCAGCTTGACGGCGGCGGCGGGCGTCTTGCCCTGGATCTTGTATCCGCCGATCTGGTTGATGGACTGCGGCGTGAGGCCGATGTGGCCCATGACGGGGATGCCGGAGTCGACGAGGCGCCGGACGGTTTCGGCGACGGCGACGCCACCTTCGAGCTTGATAGATTGAGCGCCCGCTTCTTTGAGCATGCGGCCGGCGTTGCGAAGGGCTTCTTCGGGGCCGGTCTGGTAGCTCATGAACGGCATGTCCGCGACGACGTGCGCCTTGTTCGTACCGCGGACGACGGCCTTTGTGTGGTGGATGATGTCATCGACGGTGACGGGCACGGTGGTGTCGTAGCCGAGCACGACCATCCCGAGCGTGTCGCCGACGAGGATAAGAGGAACGCCTGCCTGCTCGACGAGACGGGCGGAAGGGAAGTCGTAAGCGGTGATCATGACGATCTTCTCGCCGCGCTTCTTCATCGCCTTGAGGTCGGTTACGGTGGTTCTTCGTTCCATCGGAATACCTCCATGTGGTCGCCGCCCTGACGGGTCGGCGCCTAGTTGGCGCTTACCGTTGCTTACCAGGTCAGCCCCAGTTGCTGGCGCATCACTGATTCGAAAGCTTCGAAGTCCATGTTCTTTCGTGCGGTGATCACCATGTTGGCGTCGTTACCGACGGGGTAGCGAAGCTTGTCGCCGTTTTCGATCGCGTCGACGATGACGGCGGCGACTTCTTCAGGCTGCGTGGTAGAACCGCCGGGGTTGAGTTTCTCCTGAGCCGTTTCCCACTGCTCGATCAGGTCGTGGTACGGCGATTCGTTTCCGGCGGCGGCACCGACGCGTCTGGCGTTGTCTCCGAAGGGCGTCTCAACGCTTCCGGGCTCGATGATATGAATTCTGATTCCGAAGTGGCCGACCTCGAAGTGCAGTGACTCGCTGAGGGCCTCGAGCGCCCACTTGGAAGAGGAGTAGATGCCGTTGAGCGGCGAGGCAACGACTCCGGAGATGGACGAGACGTTGACGATGACGCCGCGGCCTCGCTGGCGCATGCCGGGCAAAACCGCGGTGATCAGCCGGAACGGACCGCTGACGTTGGTCGCGAACTGGTCCTCGAGATCGGCGACAGTCATCTCTTCAAGCGGGCCGTCGACGGCGAAGCCGGCATTGTTGACGAGGATGTCGACTTCGCCAATCTTGTCGAGACCGGCTTTGACGGAGGCGTCGTCGCGGACGTCCATGCTGAGGAGCGTGAGATCGTGGCCCTTCGACTTGGCTTCGTCCGCGAGGTCGTTGGCGACTTCGGGCCGGCGCGCGGCGCCGAAGACGCGGTAGCCCTTCTCGGCAAGGAGCTTGGCGGTGGCCTTGCCGATGCCGCTTGATGCGCCGGTGATCAGTACAGTTTGCTGGGCCATGATCCCTCCTTCGAGTTAGACAGGTACTTCGTGGGCGTTGTTTACGATTTCGTTCCGGCCATCGACAAAGACAAGCCTGGGTTCGTACGACGATAGCTCGTCATCTCGCAGGTCGCTGTAGGTGAGGATAATGACGAGGTCGCCGGTCGTCACGAGGCGGGCGGCGGCGCCGTTGAGGACGACATCCCCGGGCTCACCCTTGATGGCGTAGGTGACGAGACGCGAGCCGTTAGTTATGTCGACTACGTGAACCTGCTCGAACTCGGCGATGTCGGCGGCCTCCATGAGCGTGGGGTCGAGGGAGATCGAACCCTCGTACTCGATGTCGGCGCCGGTGACGGTCGCGCGATGTATCTTGCTTTTGAGCATCGTTCGCATCAGTCCACCTCCGCTGCCCGCCTGATGGCATCGAAAAACCCTCGGCTGAGACCGAGGGCAGCATCGTGGCACTTATGCGCCGTCTCGGCCCGTCGGGTCCAAGCGGGTTGGCTTGCTATCTGTATTTTGTTTGCCGCCCGTACGGGTCGGCAGCACAATTAGTCTAGCAGACGGGCCGGGGTTGTCAACGCTGGGGACGGCGGGGTAGTTGGCGTGCAAAGAAAAACAGGAGTCCGAGGTGGACTCCTGTTTGTTTTCAGGCGGATTACTGCTTAGAAGCGTCCCGGCGGTGAATTGAAGCCCTGGAAGGGCTCTTGCCTTACTTCCCAGCGCCTTACCTGAAGAGCTTTGAAGCTCTGCGGGATGCTAGCGCTAGACTCGTGCTTCGGCTCGTCCTGCCTGTCCCACTTTGCGTGGGTGTCCTTCTTCCCCGGACCCGTCACTGTCTGCCTCCTAGGTTGAGATCCCTGCTGTTGGCCATCGCATGCATCATCTCAGGCACAGGTGAACGGGATGGTTAACTGCACGCGTACTTTGGTGAAGGGTCGGTAAACAGACTTGACCGTTTCTTGACGGCGAAGGCTGTGGTAACCTAGCGCGTGCTTAGAAGGTGCACCTATACGCATTTCCGACAGACATTTAGGCAATTTCAGGAGGTCCCTATGCGAGAAGCCGTAATTGTAGACATGGTACGCAGCCCTTTCAGCAGGGCCGGACACCGCGGCGTGTTCAGCGACATTACCCATGTAGAGCTGGTGGTGCCTCTGATGCAGACGATCCTCGAGCGTAATAACGTGGCGGCCGAGGAAGTCGACGAGATCCTGATGGGGTCAGTTGGCATCGCCGGGATGCTCACTCGCTCGCGGCACTACCTGTTCGAGGCGGGGCTGCCGTTCAGCGTCTCCGCTACGGACATGAACAAGCAGTGCGGATCGTCGCTGCAGGCGTGCACGCTAGGCGCGTTCGCCGTGATGGGCGGGATGTCCGACGTGATCCTGGCAGGTGGTATCGAGACGATGGACCGGTCGCTGCCGATCCAGCCGGGGGACGAACGCAACCACCAGGCTGAGCAGACAGCGGAAGTCATGAGCAAAGAGATGATCACCGGCGAATGGCCAGCGGGCGAGAAGAAGCCGAAATGGACGAAGCGCTGGTACCAGGTGACCGAGCCCTGGATCATGGACATGGGCGCGACGGCCGAGAAGCTGGCAGGCGAGCGCGGCATCTCACGCGAGGACGCGGACCAGTTCGCGCTGGAGAGCCACCAGAAGGCGATCCGGGCGCAGGAAGAAGGCATTTTCAACGACGAGATCAGGCCGATCACGATCGAGTATGAGGACGGTTCAAGCGTGACCGTCGACACGGACCAGAACCCGCGCGCGGGCACGTCGCTCGAGAAGCTGGCTTCGCTGAAGCCTTCGTACAAGGCGGACGGTCTGGTGACGGCGGGCAACGCCTGCCCGAGGACGGACGGGGCGACGATGGCGCTGATCATGGATAAGGAGATGGCGAAGGAGAAGGGGTTGAAGCCGCTGGTGACGCTCCGCCACGCGGCGACGATCGGTGTTGACCCGACGATCATGGGCATCGGCCCGGCGCCGGCGACGCAGAAGCTGCTGAAGCGCACGGGCATGAGCATGAGCGACTTCGACGTGATCGAGGTCAACGAGGCGTTCGCGTGCCAGGTGCTGGCCGTGGGCCGCGAGCTGGACTGGGACTGGGACAAGGTGAACCCGAACGGCGGCGCGGTGGCGATCGGTCACCCGCTGGGGGCGACGGGGTCGCGCCTGATCGGCACGATCGGCTACGAGCTGAAGCGGCGCGACGCCGAGTGGGGTCTGGTGACGCTGTGCATGGGCGGCGGCATGGGGATGTCGGTGGCGCTGCAGCGGGAGCATTACGACTGGTAGACGGCTCCGAAAGGTTCGAGACGTAAGAAACGCATGCAACCCGGCCTTGAGGCCGGGTCGCCGTCTTTCTGCGCACGATCCTTCGATGTGAACTAATATATTTGCCTCAGCAGGCAAAGCGGCGTGATGATTGCGCTTGAACGAGCCTGCCAAACGATTCCGCCTTGGGAGGGGGAACCCTACAGGCTCGTCAGTCTGGGGAACATCATGCAATTCGCCGAAGATGAGGTGGTTCTAGGAGCATTTGGGAATTTCTACTACGGCCTAGGGGCGCTGGATCTCGCTGCCATGACTCCGGGCGCGTCTGTCGGGCAGCGCGACGAGATCATGTTCACCGTGTTCTTTGAGGAAGCCATCAAGGACATGAAGCGCCTCGGGTTGCGGGTCGCGGCGAGCCACACCGAGGATGTGGTCAAAATCCTTGAGGGCAATAATCCGCACACGCACCCTAGGGCCAAGCTTCACGACCACGTCACGATACTCCGTTCAGCGTTGGCGATTGAGTTGGCCCAGACCGTGTTTCTGCACGTCAGCTCCGCCGAGGCGAACTATTATCGCGAACCACTGGATGGCATCACAGACGACGTGCATGACCGATTCTCATCGACTCTCGAAGACCTCCGAGAGTCCGCAAAGTGCTACGCGCTCGGGCGACCAGCGGCGAGCGTCTTTCACGCGATGCGTGCTGCCGAGGTGGGCTTAATGGCGCTCGGCAAGGACCTAATGGTGCCAGCGGCGACCAACAAGAATTGGCATGACTTACTAGTCCAGATCGAACAGGCCATCAAGCGCATTGACGAGAAATCGCATGGTTCGAATTGGCGCGATGATCGCCAGTGGTATTCGGACGCGGCAACTCAGTTGCGATATTTCAAGGATGCTTGGCGCAACGAGGTAATGCACGCCCACCAGAGCTACAGCGAATCGCGAGCGCGCGAAATCCTGACGGCAACGCGGGCGTTCATGTGCCAGATCGCGACAAGATTGCCAGAGTGACTACGTTCGCCTCCGTTTCTTCTCTCTATCAGCCGTATCCTTCGGCACCCGCACGACCTTGCCCGCCAACCGCTCAAACTTCTGAAACAGTGTCTCAGTCTTCGGTTCCGTCTTTGGCTGGTGTCTCGCCAGACGCCAGCCGCGCGTCTGCAACCCAATCTCACGGCCGGGTTGCCTCTTACCCCGCTCAGTCCTTCGACAAGCTCCCTCCACAGGAGGGCAGGCAGGATGAGCGGGCAGGGGCGCAGTGCCTCCGCTCGATCCTTCGATACCTCCCTCCACAGGCGGGCATGCAGGACGAGCGGGAAGGAACCTGATCCAACCTCGGAGTAACGAAAAAGGCACGACATGAACTCTGAGGAATTCCGACAGCATGGCTATCAAGTCATCGACTGGATAGCCGATTATATGGAGAACGTCGAGGAGTATCCCGTGCTGTCGCGGGTCAAGCCGGGGGACGTACGAGCCGGGCTTCCGGCGGCGGCGCCGGAGGAGGGTGAGCCGTTCGAGCGGATCCTGAAGGACGTGGACGAGATCATCATGCCGGGCGTGACGCACTGGCAGTCGCCGAACTTCTTCGGGTACTTTCCCGGCAATACGTCAGGGCCATCGATCTTAGGCGAGCTGCTTTCCGCCGGGTTGGGGGTTCAGGGGATGATGTGGGTGACGAGCCCGGCGTGCACGGAGCTGGAAACGCACGTGCTCGATTGGCTGGCGGAGATGGTAGGGCTGCCCGAGAAGTTCAAGTCGACGGCGACGGGAGGCGGCGTTATACAGGCGACGGCATCGAGCGGGTCGCTCGTCGCGGCGGTCGCGGCGCGGGAGCAGGCGACGGGAGGGCGAAGCAACGAGGCGGGTGTGTCCGACGGGCTCACCGCTTATACGTCGGCGGAAGCGCACTCTTCGATCGAGAAGGCGGTGCGGATAGCGGGTATCGGGAGCGCGAACCTGCGCAAGATCGAGACGGACGAGACGTTCGCGATGAGGCCCGCGGCGCTGGCGCAAGCGATCCGCGACGACAAGGTGGCTGGGCGGACACCTGTATTGGTGTGCGCGACCGTGGGGACGACGTCTTCGACGGCGATCGATCCGGTGCCGGAGATCGGCCGTATCTGCGCGGAACATGGGGTGTGGCTGCACGTCGACGCGGCGATGGCGGGAACGGCGGCGCTCTGCCCGGAGTTCCGGTTCCTGCACGAGGGGTTGGAGTTCGCAGACAGTTACCTGTTCAACCCGCATAAGTGGATGCTGACGAACGTCGATTGCAGCGCGTTCTACGTGGCCGACCGCCGGAAGCTGACCGCTGCGATGAGCGTTGTGCCGGAGTACCTGCGAAACGTCGCCAGTGAGTCGGGCGAGGTGATCGACTATCGGGACTGGCAGGTGGAGCTGGGGCGGCGGTTCCGCTCGCTCAAGCTGTGGTTCGTGATCCGCTCGTACGGTGTGAAGGCGCTACGAGAGATCGTGCGCGGGCACGTTGCGATGGCGCAGGAGTTTGCGGCGTGGGTGGAGGATGACCCGGACTTCGAAGTGGCGGCGCCGGTACTGCTATCGCTCGTGTGCTTCCGCCATCGGGGCGGCGACGAGGTGAACCAGGAGATCATGGACCGTGTGAACGAGGCGGGGCGGATGTTCATGACTCACACGAAGCTGGACGGCAAGCTGACGCTTCGCCTGTCGATCGGCCAAGAGACGACGGGAAGGAAGCACGTGGAGCGGGCGTGGGAGACGATCCGGAAAGCCGCCGGCGCGATCGCTTAGACTTCGCTGATCGTCTGAAGGGTAGCGCGGATGATCCGGCGGTTTGTGTAGTCGCCGCCGAAGGTGGGGTCGCCGGTGTAGAAGAAGGTGCCACCGCAGGTGATGAGGGTGATGACGTCTTCTTCTGTACCGTGCATCACGGAGAGCGTGGCCGGATCGCTCGGATCGACGAGGTAGCTTTCCGTGATGGTGTATACGAGTTCGATGCCGTTATCACCGAGCAGTTTGACCTCGTCCCCAACGACGAGTTGGTCGAGATAGTAGAAGACGGCCGGGCCGTTCCAAGTGACGTGGGCGGCGAAGACGGCGTTGCTGCCTGTGCCCGGTCGGGCGGAGAAGTCGTACCAGGCGACGTCCCAGGGGTTCAGCGGCACCTCCGGAACCTGGTTGGCATCGAGGCCATAGGTGAAGACAGTTGAGTTGATGCCGATCTTGTCGATAACGAGGCTGAACGGAGAGTCCCGTAGAGGAGGAGGCGGCGCGGGAGCGACTACAGGCGCCTCTGTTGGCTCCGCCGTGGGAGTGGGAGTCGCTTCGGGGGTTGGGGTGACGACGCCGACGGGCCGGTCGTAGATGCCGCCGGGGTCGAATCGATAATCGAGCACTCGCGGCTTGTCCGGGATGCTAGCCTCGCTAGAGCTGAGGTAGTCGTACGTGCCGATCGAAATCAATGAGATGCCGACGAGCATGCCCACGACACCAAGAGCGACGACAGCCCGCTGAACGCGACGCGGACGAGGCTGCTCGCGAGCCCGGTTCGTAGGAGACCCGAATCCCAGGAAGCGCGCAGGGCCCCTGATGAGGAATAGCAGCGTCCGAAGCATGATCTTCATCGCGTTATGTAGAGCGACTGGTCTTGGCCTGTCTCAAATTATATGCGGTGAAGGAACGGTTAAGGGGCGCTGGTGGAGGTATGCCGGTAAGAGTTCGGTGTAAACGGGCTAGCCACCGGGCTGCGAGTCGAGCGCAGAGGCGACGCTAGCGTCAACGCGGTCCGCCCTCACGACTACCCGCAGAGTGTAGTCGGCGCCGGCGAAGTCATTCGTCTCAAACCAGGTGCCGCCGCAGGTGATGAGCGTGACCGAGTCGGTCTCTGTGGCCTTCATCCAATCGAGGGCGCTTCGATCGGCGGGGTCTACGAGTACAGTTTCCGAGACGCGGTAGAGGATCTGTCCGCCATCTTCACCTCGAAGTTCGATATCGTCGCCGATGTTAAGGTCTTCCAGCTTGAGAAAGACAGCGTCGCCGCGCCAAGTCTTGTGGCCAGCGAATACCGCGTTGCTGCCCGTACCGGGAGAAGACGAGAAGTCGTACCAGGCGACGAGTGCTGCATCGTACGGGACCTGAGGCACGGCGTTCTCGTCGAGCCCAAACGTTGCTATGGGCGCGTCGACGCCAAGCTTGTCGATGACAAGCCTGTAGGGGCCATCGCCGAGGGGGCTGGAGTCTGGTTGCTGCGATACACCGGCGGCGGCGGGGGTTGGCTGTGCCGGCCGGATGTAGATCCACTGCTGGAAGGTGTCGTTGGTGAGGATTCCGTAGGTGGCGAAGCCGACCAGGGCAGTGCCGAAGAGGATGCAGATGAGGCCGAGGGTGAAATAGATACTCTTAACGCTGTGCGGCAAGTTGCGAGAACCTCAATTTCATTAGCGATAAGCAGGCGCGACGATACCCCACGCTTACGATTGATAACGCACGAGCCAGTGGAACGTAACCGGATTCGAGAGGGATTAGGGAGGAGTTTGGTTCGGTCAGCGGCCAATGGCAGCGACGGCGTCGCCCGTGACGGACGTGAGAGCGGCGCGGACGACGACACGATCAGTGAACTCGCCGCCGAAGATGGGATCGTTAGTGTCGATGAACGTCCCACCGCAGGTGATCAGCGTAAGCACATCCTTGTCGGTAGCGCGCATCACCTGGAGCGAATCCGGGTCATCGGGATCGACGGAGAAGACGTCTGTGATGGTATACAGCATCTCTGTACCGTCATCGTTGACGAGGCGCACTTCGTCGCCGGGCAAGAGATCTCCGAGGAAGCGAAAAATCCCCGTGCCAAACCAGCTGTTGTGGCCGGCGAAAACGGCGTTGCTGCCGACACCGGGGCGGGCCGAGAAGTCGTACCAAGCGACCACTTGCCCCGCACCCTCTCCCGTTGGCACTTGCGGGATTGCGTTCTCATCGAGTCCGTAGGTATCGACTACGCCGTCAATCGAGAGTTTGTCGATGACCAGACGGTATCCGTCCTGGGGCAGCGTTGGCGTTGGCTCAGGCGTTGGCGTGGGAGCCTCGGTCTCTGGCGCAGGGCTTGGATTAGCATCGGCTCGCAGGTTGAGGTCGGTGCTATATCCGCGGGGCGGCACGTTGACAACTTCCTCGCCCCCATCATCGATCACGCCAATGATGCCGACGGTGAAAAGCGCGACGCCAGCGACGAAGGTAACGAGGCCTCCAGTCATGAGAGCACGCCGAGCGGGACCAGCGTCTCTGACCTGAGTCCTAAAGCGCTGGAGCCAAGCGAAACCGGGGCGTGGTAGACGTTTCAATTAAGTTCGATACCTCCGTATGTGATCAGTCCGACTTCTACGTATTATAAGACGGCGGCCATCTATGATTAGTTTCGCGACAGCAGCCCCTAGGTATATGGACGTATCATTGCCGCAAATGGATTCGTTTTCGTGCCTCGACCGAATGAAATGAGCGACCTGCCCGATATCACCATCGGTCACTGGACCGATAGGGACGCGGCCACCGGCTGCACGGTAGTTCTTTGCCCGAATGGTGTGCTTGCAGCCGTGGACGTGCGCGGCGGCGCACCGGGGACGCGAGAGACGGACCTGCTTCGGCCCGGCAACGTCATCGACCGGGTACACGCGTTGGTCCTGTCCGGTGGGAGCGCCTACGGCCTCGACGCAGCAGGCGGTGTCATGCGCTGGCTGGAAGAGCGGGGGCAGGGACGGGACGTATCGCCTGACCATGAGGCGCCCGTGTTGGTGCCGATCGTGCCAGCGGCGGTGATCTTCGACCTGTCGATCGGCCGCGCGGACGTGCGGCCGGACGCAGACGCGGGCTACGCGGCGTGCGAGGCAGCAGGCCCAGGAGAGATCGAAGTGGGGACCGTTGGCGCCGGCGCAGGCGCAACCGTAGGCAAGGCGCTGGGACCGGAGCGTTCGCTCAAGGGTGGCGTTGGCAGCGCGTCCGAACGGACCGACTCGGGGATCACAGTCGCGGCGGTGGTTGTCGTCAACGCGTTCGGCGAGGTCGTTGATCCCGATTCCGGCAGGGTCGTGGCGGGACCGCGCGGCGACGAACCTGGGACGTTCGACAGGACGCTCGAGATCATGAGGAAGGAGCCCCTCCTGCCGCCGTTTGCGGTGGAAGCGAACAGCACGATCGGCGTGGTCGCCACGGACGCCGTGCTGACACAAGAGCAGGCGCTAAGACTCGCCATCGCGGGGCAGGCGGGTCTGGCACGGACGATCGTGCCAGCCCACACGATAGTGGATGGGGACACGATCTTTGCGCTCGCGACAGGTACAAACGATACGGAGACGGACATCTTGCAGCTCGCCGCGCTGGCGACACGGGCGGTGGAGCGAGCGATCGTGAACGGCGTGGAGGCGGCGACGGGGTTGGCTGGTGTGCCGTCAGCGCGAGAGTGGGCGCGCGAAGGTCAGTGATCTGGAGGTGCTTCTCTACGTACTGATCCTAGTCGTCATCGGGGCTGTCGTTTGGGCGATGATAGTCGTCGCTGCGAGCAGGCAAGAACGTCACCAAAGCTCACCTCACTCGGGGTGTTCACAGAACCGGAGGCATACCTAGCGCGCGATAGGTTGCGATCGCAGGGGTGTGGGCTGACATCAGACACGTCGGGGGCATCACCGTACTCTCAATCGAGCTAGGGAGCATCAAGGGCTACGGCTTGTTGTCGTCGCTCGCGACGAGCCGCTCGCCCGGCAAATCCTAGGCCTAGACAAACACCACCCTTAAGTCCGGTCTTTACCGAATCTTCACCTTGGTTAAGGTTCGTTAACCGAGCAGTTCACTTCCATGCGTCAGTGTGGTGATTGACGACGACCCACCTGCCGGGGGCCGATCGAAATGCCGAACGGCATCTGTGACGAGTTTTGGGAGGGTGACCAAGATGTCCTGGTTGAGGAAACTACTCGGGCTGAACTCAAAGCCCGGGGACTTGCGAGAGACGGCACAAAACAGAGCGCTCTCCAAGAAGCCGCCGCTCATACTGCTGACTTCGGACTTCGGAGGCCTAACCGCTCTGAGAATCCACCGCTTCGAAGACGCGGAGGCGGCTTGTGAGTACATCGATCTCTGGCATCCCGAGCGAGCCGGCAACGCTGTGTTTCCGTTCTGGGCTCTTCCCGCCGAGCCGAGCGAGGAGTGGCGAGCCGATAGGGACGAGTACGGAGAGTCCGTTGTCTTGATCCGCGACGACGAGCGGGAAGGCGTCGTTTATCCGTTCTCGTTTGCGGACCTGCCGACGGCGTGGATGTTTGTACGGCAGGAGATCACGAGCGGGCTGGAGTTCGATAAGATATCGATCTACTGGGCGGTCCCGGTCGAGATAGTGCTCGATGACGAGGACCGGGCGCGCATTCGCCCGGACACCCCGCCACCGATCTCGTCAACGATTACGATTCCCGATATGCCGGACCTGGTCATCGAGACGAAAACGACGATCGTGCGTCGGGAACGGTCCGAAGAACCGGCAACGCGCCCCAACGGTCACAACGGAGATGACGACGGCCGGCCGCCATTCCCGGTGGTACAGTACAGCGTCGAGCGCGGTTCGAAGTCCGCTGCCGAGCTGCGCACTAACGGCGAGAGCACAGCCGACGTCGCGCGCCGAGTCGCAGAGGACACGAACGGGGGAATTTCGCACGGTGAGCCTCGTAAGTCCGGCGAGACGTCGACTAACGGCGAACGAGCCGATGAGAAGAGCGGCGAGGGCGACGTTCAACCGCCTAAAGGCGAGAACGAAACGCCCCACGATCCGACGAAGATCCAACGATGGCGGCGCCTCGACCGGCGTGACGGTCCGTTTAAGGGGTTTGGATCTCCGCGCGGCCGTTTCTAAACACTGACAACTACATCCTGCGCTGTTCGGCCTCAGGTAAGCGCCCCGAGAGATCGGGGCGTTTGCCTTGTCTGTGACGGGAAGGAATGGTTTCGAAGTGATCGCCCGGGGCCGGCTGTTCGGCTGAAGCTACCTAGCTACATTCTGGCCGGTTCGACCGGGCGTGCAGCTGAAGCGCCTAGCAACAGGGATCGACGCCAGTCTTTGTTCGTCAGCGCTGGCAGTTGGGACAGAAGTGAGTGCTGCGGCCAGCGACTTTCACGCGGCGGATCTGGGTCCCGCAGCTGTAGCAGGGTTGGTCGGTGCGGCGGAAGACTTTGACTTTGAGCTGATGTCTCCCGGAGCGGCCGCTGCCGTCGACGTAGTCGCTGAAGCTGGACCCGCGATCGCTGAGGGCGTCGAGCAGCGCCTGTCGGACGCCAGCGTGGAGGGCTTCAGTCTTTGGTTTCGAGACTTTGTTCGCGGCTCTGCGGGGATTGATGCCGGCGTTGAAGAGCGCCTCGTCCGCGTAGATGTTGCCGATGCCGGCGATGGCATGCTGGTCGAGCAAGACGGCCTTGACGGGGGCGGAGCGGCGCACGAGCAGATCGCGTAGGCCGGCGACGGTGAAATCATCGCTCAACGGCTCGGGGCCGAGCTTGCCGACGACGAGCGATGGGTCGTCGATGAGCCACATGGTGCCGAACTTGCGAAGATCGACGAAGCAGAGGGAGCTTCCGTTGTCGAGCGTGAAGCCGGCACGGAGGTATGGGTCTTCCGGGCAAGGGTCTTCGCGGTGGAGGAAGCGGCCGGTCATGCGCAGGTGGACGATCCAGTAGAGTCCGCCGGAGAGATGAACGAGCAGGTACTTGCCACGGCGCGAGATGTCTTCGATGCGGTGGCCGGGGAGTTGCTTGCAGAACTCGGCGGGGGGCATGAGCTGGACCAGTCGCGGCGCGTTGGAGGAGACGAAGGCGCTGGTGATGGTGCGTCCGACGATGCGCGACAGGAGGTCGCGGCGGATGGTTTCGACTTCAGGGAGTTCGGGCATGGAGTGCAGTCAGGCGGGGAGCTAGCCGCCCGGTTCGCCGACTTCTACCCGGTCGCCGTACTCCATCTCGCCCCAGTTCTTGCCGACTTTGGTGTCGATCTTGAGCGGCACGGCCATCTCCATCGACTTTGGCATTATGTCGACACAGAGCGAGCGCACCTCTTCAATCTCGTCGCCGGGGCATTCGAAGATGAGTTCATCGTGGACCTGCAGAGTCATCAGGCTGGCCAGTTTGCGACCGTCCATCTCGTCCTGGAGGCGGTTCATGGCGATCTTGATGATGTCAGCGGCGGTACCCTGAACGGGCATGTTGATCGCGGCGCGCTCGGCGGCGCTGCGGACGTTGTAGTTGCTGGTGTTGATCTCCGGGATGTAGCGGCGGCGGCCGAAGAGGGTTTCGGCGTAACCGCTGGCGCGCACCTCGACGACAGTCTTGTCGACGTACTCCTGGATTCCGGGATAGCTTTCGAAGTAGCCGCGGATGAACTCGGCGGCTTCCTCACGGGAGATCCTTTCGCGGACGGAGAGGCCGAACTCGCTGAGGCCGTAGAGCACACCGAAGTTGAAGACTTTGGCACGGCGTCGCATGTCGGCGGTCACCTCGCCGAGCGGCACCTTGAACACCTGCGAGGCAGTGGCGGCATGGATGTCCTCGTCGCGCTCGAAGGCGCCGACCAGGCCGGGGTCGCCGGTGATGTGCGCCATGATCCGCAGCTCGATCTGGGAGTAGTCAGCGGAGAGGAGCATCGGTTTCTTGCCGACGTCGCGGGCGACGAATGCGCCGCGAATCTGCTCGCCGAGAGCAGTGCGTACGGGGATGTTCTGCAGGTTTGGGTTGCTCGACGAGAGGCGGCCGGTGGCGGCACCCGTTTGGTTGAACTCGGTGTGTACGCGCTTGGTGCGGGGGTGAACGAGGCCGGGGAGCGTGTCAAGGTAGGTCGACTTCAGCTTCGTCAGCTCACGGTACTCGTAGATGAGATCGACGATGTCGTGCAGGCCACGCAGGCCTTCGAGCGACTGCGCGTCAGTGCTGTGGGCGCCGGTTTTCAGCTTACGGGTCTTGGGGAGACGCAACTCCTCGAAGAGGATGTCGCTGAGCTGCTTCGGCGAACCGATGTTGAACTCGTGACCGACCGACTTGTAGATGTCCTCCTCGATGCGACGGATCTCCATCGCCAGCGACTCAGCCATCTCGTGAAGGGTACCGGTGTCGATGGCGACGCCGTTGAGTTCGATGCGTGCAAGGACGGAGACGAGTGGCATCTCCATATCGTTGAACAGCGCGCGCATGTTCTTCTCATCGAGTTCGGGCTCCAGCGATTCGCGGAGGCTGCCGACGGCATCGACGAAGGCGCAGGCGCACTGCGACATCGATTCGATGTCGACCTGATCGGCGGTGATCGCTTTCTTGCCGGTGCCGAGCAGTTCGGTGCGGTCCTGGACCTCGCGCCCGAAGCGGCGGGGCGCGAGCCAACTCAAGGCGAGCGCTCCCTCCTCGGCGCGGCTCGATGCTCCGCCTTCACCGACCAAGAAGGCGGCGATCATCGTGTCGAACGCTACGCCTCGGAGGGACACGCCGTGCTGGGCGAGGGCGACGATATCGAACTTGAGGTTGTGGCCCGTCTTCTCGATCGTTTCGTCTTCGAGGAGTGGCGCGAGACGCTGCATGACGGTGTCGAGCGAGAGCTGCGCTTCCTCTTCGAGGCGGGGCGCGTGGCCGACGGGGACGTACGATGCCTCGCCATCGCCGAAGCCGATGGTGAGGGCGACGAGGTCCGCACGCATCGGCTCGCGGGAGGTCGTTTCGGTGTCGAACACGAACGCCTTCCGCTTCGCCATCGCCTTCGCCAGCTTGTCGAGCGCGTCTTCGGAGCGCACGATGGTGAACCGCTGCTCGACCTCTTTCGCCGGAGGGGGTTTAGGCGCATCCTCGCCCTTGGGCTCGGGGAGGCGCGCCACGAGCGTGCGGAACTCCAGCTCGCGGAAGAGATCGGCGACGCGGGCGGCGTCGTAGTGGGCGTAGAAGTCGGCGGCGTCGAGATCGAGTTCGGCGGGGGCGTCGAGGACGATCGTCGCCAGCTGCTTGCTCTTCATGAGCTGATCACCCGCCTCGCGGATGGCGTTCTGGATCTTCGCGGGCGTGACATCGTCGAGATGTTCGAGAACCCCTTCGGCGGTGCCGAACGCCTGAATCAGCTTGATGGCGGTCTTGTCGCCGACGCCTTTGATGCCGGGGATGTTGTCGGACGTGTCGCCCTTGAGCGACTTGAGGTCGGCGATTCTGTCGGGCGGGACGCCGTAGCGTTCCTCGACGTCAGCGGGCGTCTCGTAGATAACGGAATCGCGCTGGTAGGGGCGGTACATCCAGAGCCGGACCTTGTCGTTGACGAGCTGGGCGATGTCGGAGTCCATGCTGACGAGGTAGGTCTCGATGCTCTGCTCCGCCGCCTGCGCGGAGAGGGTGCCGAGGACGTCGTCGGCCTCGAAGCCCTCGACCTCGAACGTGGGGATGCCGAAGGCGTCGATCAGCTCACGGCAGCGGACCATCTGGCGGTTGAACTCCTCGCGCTCTTCGTCAGGCATGCGAACGCGGGTGGCCTTGTACTCGTCGAACATCTTGTGGCGGAAGGTGGGCCCGCGAGCGTCGAGGGCGATGATGACGTGCGTTGGGTCGAGCTCTTTGAACATGGAGAGGAATGTGTTGGTGAAGCCGTATGCGCCAAAGATGAGTTCGCCGGTCGAGCTGACGCGCAGGGGCTCCTTCATGTGCTTGAGGCCGTGGAAGGAGCGGTGGATGAGGCTGTTGCCGTCGATGAGGACGAGGCGCTTGCGGTCGTCTGCCTTGGCGGTCTTAGGGGACTTCTTGGCGGGGCTCACGCGGCGATTATATCAAGCAGCCGTCGTACAACGGTTGTACGCTATCTGCATGCGTGAGCGAGCCACGTCAAATGCCTGAATTTCTCACCGTCTTTGGTGTCATTGCCGTCATTCTTACCGTCACGGCGCTCGCATCCGGGCTGGTCCAACGGTCGCTACTGTCGTTCCCGCTGCTGTTCCTTACCGCGGGTATCATCCTCGGCAAGGGGGTGCTTGGCGTCTTCGAGGTGGGCGCTGAGAACGAGAACCTCGAGATCGTGGCTACGCTGACGCTGTCGCTGGTGCTGTTCCTTGACGCCGTGCGGCTGGACACCGGTGAGCTGGGGAGGCGCTGGCTGGTACCGGTGCTGGTGCTCGGGCCAGGAACGGTGCTGATTATCGCGCTGGGGGCGACGTCGCTGGCGCTCATCCTGGGCTTCGGGTGGCTACTAGCGTTCATTGGCGGGTCGATGCTGGCGTCGACGGACCCGGTGGTGCTGCGGGAGATCGTGCGGGACGAGCGGATACCACGATCGATCCGCCAGATCCTTACGGTTGAAGCAGGGACGAACGACCTCGTGGTGCTGCCGGTGATCCTGGTGCTGATCGCGGTGGCAGGATCGGACGTCGGCGGTTTCGCGAGCTGGGTCGAATTCGCGGCGAAGCTGGCTCTCGTCGGACCTCTTATCGGGTTCGCAATAGGTGGCGTCGGTTCGTGGCTGATTGCGCGGGTCGACGCGCACATGGCCGTGCGCCGGGAGTATCAGGCGTTATACGGGATTGGCATTGTTCTCGCCGCGTACACGGCGGCGACGGCGGCGGGCGGGGACGGGTTCCTAGCTGCGTTCGCCGCAGGACTAGGGGTGGTGCTGCTCAACCAGACGCTCTGCGACTGCTTCATCGAGTACGGCGAGATCACGTCTGAGATGGCGATGCTGCTGGCGTTCGTGTTGTTCGGATCGGTGCTGTCCGGGATATTGGATGAGGTGGACGTGCTGCCGACGCTTCTGGTGGCGGCGATCCTGATATTCCTGGTCCGACCAGGGGTCCTGGGGATCGTACTGGCGCGGGCGAAGATGAGTCTGGAGGCGCACGCGTTCGTGAGCTGGTTCGGGCCCAGGGGGTTGAACTCGCTCCTCCTAGCGTTGCTGGTGGTGCAGGCTGGGATCGATGGCGCCGAGCTGCTGTTGGCAACGGTTGGGCTGGTGGTGCTGGCATCTACGGTCGTTCACGGCGCGACGGCGACGACGGCCAGCGGATGGTACGAGCGACGGGCAGAACGCGTGACCCTTGCGGAGGAGCGCGAGGGCACTGCCGCCGGTCTGTTCGAGCACGACGAGACAGCGATCCACCGGATAACGCCGGAGGAGCTGCGCGGTCTACTCGACGGTGAGGAGCCCCCGCCGCTGATCCTGGACGTTCGGTCGCCGTCGAGCTACGAGCGGGACGGCGCGCAGATTCCGGGCAGCGTGCGAGTGCCTCCCGACCGAGTCTCCGAATGGGACCCGGGAGATATGCGCATCCGATTAATCGTCGCCTACTGCACCTGACAGGGCGAGGCGACGAGCGCCCGTGTGGCGCAGCAGCTACGAAACCGCGAGCTCAACGCGGTGGTGCTGGAGGGCGGGTTCGAGGCCTGGAAGGCGCTATACGAGGTCGAACCGCTGCCCGCGCCCGTCGCCGGCGCCTAGTATTCGAGGAACGTCGTGGCGGCCCAGCCCGAGGTGCCATCGGGTGCGGTGACGAAGCGCCAGTTGTTATCGTCGCCGGCGTAGGCCGGGCCATTGGTACGCAGGAGTACGTCGTCCGCTGCGCAGGTCAGGACCGTGGAGTAAAGACCGGGAGATTCGCGGATGTTGAGGCACGAGCCGGTGTCGATAACGCGAGCGAAGGGGCCGATCTGGACGGCATTGACGACGTCACGCTCGGGTTCGAAATCATCTTCAAGGAACGGTTCCCCGATCAGGTTGTAACGGTGAGAGTCGAGGCCGAGCAGGGCCGGAAGGTGGCCGATGTAGTTGGAAGGTGCGCCAAGTATCTGTTCGCGATCGACCGCCATCGTGCCGGCCACACGGCCGTCGGGCAACCAGATCGCGGTTAGCATATTGTTGGAAACCGGGGATGTCTCGTACGTCTCCATAACACCGCCGACGGGATTGAGGAGGCTCAGGAAGTGCCTCGGCTCGCCGAAGCCGGGCAAGTCCCAAAACCAGGTGAAGGGAGCCAGACCATACGGTGAATACATCACCGTGCGAGTTCCCGCAAACATGTCGGGTCCCAGATCGAGAACCGGTTCTCCCGATCCGTAAGTAAGCGGACCACTTTTAGTTGCCCAGATCACGTCACCACTGACTGATCCAATCGGGATATGGCCGTTCTGATGCTCAAGTGGCTCGAAGCCCGGGAATCGGTAGTAGAGACGCCGGAGTGTGTCCGGATCAATCTGAAGGACGAGGGCAACGCTAGGGGCTATGTACCCCTGCATACTTAGCGTTGGGGCGTAGTCATGCCCGAGTTCGTGCCAAGTCACACCTCCGTCTGCGGACTCGAAGATGGCGACTCGGCCTTCCGCTGGGCCAGCGTGAGGAAGTGCCTCGCACAGACCATCGACGCAGATGCTGACGAGCATCTCGGAGGCATCCGGCGCGACGGCAAGTCCGGTTATGAAGGGAGGAAGCTCACGAGTCCCTTGGGGCGTTTCGGCGATCCGCGGCGCAATCTCCAGCGCCTCGATCGAAAGGAGCTGCTCGATTCGCAGTTCGCCATCGGCATCCTTGTACATGCGACGGAGGCCCGTAGGCGGGCCGCCACACTGCCAGCAACCGGTCTCGAGGATGAGCGACATGTCGCGCGGGAACTGCACGAGGCTGGACATCTCGAGCTTCGTCAAGCCCGAGTCCTGTACCACCTGTGGCAGCGGGGAAGGGGCGGGCGTGATACCCGGGGTGACGTTAGGGGACGCGGTTTCGGTGGGTCGCCCGGCGAAGGGTGAGGGAGATGTGGCCGATGGCGATGAGCCGCCTTCGCCGCTGTAGGTGAGGTAGAGGACGAGGCCGAAGGCGGCGGTCATCCCGAGCAGCGAGGCGGCGGTGCGGATCAACGGGTCACCACTCGAGGAACTCGGTGGCAGCCCAGCCCTGCGTGCCGTCGGGGGCGGTGACCTGGAGCCACTCGACGTCCTGGTTTGTGACGGCGACGGAGTCGTGGCGAAGGAGGACGCCGTCCGCGAGGCAGGCGACCTTGGTGGCTTCGAGGCCCGGCGAGGTTCGCAGGTTGAGGCAAGAACGGGTGTCGTCGACGCGGGCGAAGGGGCCCGTCTGGACGGCGAACAGAGTGTCCCGAGCGTTGCGCTCGTCAGGTTGGAGGTGATCCGAAATTGGGTGAATAGTGCCGGTCTTCATGTCGACGAGGGCGGGTAGCTGCCCGGAGAACTGAGCTGGCAGGTCGACTCCGGATTCGGGCGCTATCACGCTCACGTTCGTGTAGACGCTGCCTAGCCCATCGGCTATCACCGAACCAAGATTCGACGGTAACGCCACAGTCTGGTTGGCGTTTCCGTCTGAGGTTACCAGCGATAAGAAGTACCCACCGTTTCGTGAGCTCCAGATTACCGGTACATCATCTCCACGTGTGTATGGGTCGAACACGGCTATGGTAGCGTCAGCATCGTCAGGAAGGTTCGGGAACTCACTGCCGTCCGAATACTGTGGTGAGCCCTCTTGAGACTGCGGGGTCCAGACGATTTGACCGTCGACAGCGGCCACCGGCCAGAAATCATCAGCCGGCGGCGCTATCGGGTCCAGGGTGGGGAACAGAGCGAAGCTTGGCTGGACCGATGGGTCCTCAGCCGAGCGCTCGTACCAGTACCCGTAGGCCACGCCGTCGTCGATGAGGCCCAAGAGATGGATACCTCCCTCAAATTCGCCGACGATGTCCCAAGTAACGCCACCATCCGTTGAACGAACGATCACAACGGCGGAGTTTGGACCCCAGATACCGAGCCCTCCATTAGCGCAGCTGTCTTCTATGCAGAGGCTCACCATCATGTCGGTCCCGTCGGGCGATATCGCTAATCCGGTGACGTATGGCTTACCCCGATCATCTCGCCGTTCTATGCCGAGCCGATCAACCGAAAGTATCTGATCGATCCGGATGGAGCCAGATGGATCGCGGTATATGCGGCGAAGTCCAGTCGTGGGGCCATCGCATTGCCAGCAGCCTGTACCAAGAATAAGGGCGGTGTCTTCGGGAAAAAGAATTTGGCTGGCAAACTTGGGCTGGCTGGTTGGGCTTGGCCTCGGCGGGGTTGTGGTTGGGGTGGGGTGCTCGACGACAGGTGAGGGGTTTGCCGTTGGTGACGGGGAGCCGTCTCCGTCGTTTCCGCAGGAGTAGGAAAGGTAGAGGACGAGCGCGAAGACCACGGTTAGTGCGGTGAGAGATGCGGCAGTTCGTATCATTCAGGCCTCCCGACACTTAAGCCCCTCATCATGCTAGATCAAACGACGGTGGCTGAGGCCGGATACGGGCTACGCACGGCTGGGTCTTTGGCAGGTTTTATTGAATTACTCCTCCCCGCCCGCGTATCATCAGCGTTACGATGTCCGATTCCGAACTTTCTTTCGATTCGATCGAGGTGGGGAAGCTGTACGGCCCCTACTACTACCCGCTCGAAGACCGGTTCGCCCGGTACCTAGAGGCGGTCGAAAACGAGCATGAGTGGCACACGCGGCGCTCGCCGGCGGGACCGCCGGTGGCTCCGTCGACGATTCTGGGCGTGATCGGGATGCGCTTCATCGATGACATCGCGCCGGTGCCGCCAGGAACGCTCCACATACGACAAGAGATCGAGATCAAGAACTGGATTCGATCGGACCGTGTACCAATCCTCTACGGGGAGTTCACGGACAAGTCGGAGAAGCGCGGCCGCAAGCGGTTCACGTTCGAGGCGAGCTGCCGAGACGGTACGGGTCTGATCCTGGGCACGACGAGCGTGACGATGGCTTTTCCGGTGGAGGAAGAAGGAAGAGGGCAGAATGAAGGAGCGGAGAGGCCGGGGCAAGGCAAGAACGAGCTGACGGCGATCAGCCGCACGCTCACACAGGAGAAGATGACGGCGTACTCGGAGGATTCCGCGAACGCTCAGCGAGGAAAGTCTATCCACATCCAAGCGGACATCGCGAAGGCGGCGGGGTTCGAAACGACGGTCGCGCAGGGGTTGATGGCGGCGGACTACATCGGCGAGATGATGGAGCGAAAGCTCGGGCGGGCGTGGTACGAGTCCGCGGGGCTATCGCTCGCGTTCCTTGCGCCGCCGCTGTGCGGACAGACATTGACTACGGGCGGACGTCTGGCCGAGGAGCACGAGGAAGGAGCGGTCGTCCGCCAGGTGTACGAGGTCTGGTGCGACAACGACGCCGGCGAGACGGTGGCCGCGGGTACGGCGACGGCGCTGGCGATTCCGTCCGCCGAGTAACAGCGTCAGAAGAGATAGCGCGATGGACGCTCAAACCTTCGCAGACAAACTCGCACGCATCCCGAACGTAGTCGCCGTCGCGCTCGGCGGTTCGCGGGCCACGGGCACACATCGGCCGGACAGCGACTGGGATTTCGGGCTCTACTACCGTGGGGCGATTAACGCTGACGACGTTCGCGCGCTGGGCTACGACGGGGTGGTGGTGGAGCCGGGCGAGTGGGGGCGGATCGTGAACGGCGGCGCGTGGCTGACGATCGACGGCGAGCGGGTCGATATCCTGTACCGAGATTTGGACTTCGTAGAGCATTGGGTGCGCGAGGTAGAGGAAGGCCGATACGAAGTCGATAACGTTGCGGGGCAGATCTCGGGCGTACCGACGTACGTGCTTGTTGGCGAGTTGGCGACGGGGCGAACGCTTCACGGCGAACTGCCGAAGCCCGAGTTCCCGCAGAAGTTGCGCAAGGCTGCACCACGACGCTGGCTTGGCAGCGCAGCGTTCTCGCTGACGCAGGCGGAGGGCTACGCGGACCGCGGAAACGTGACGCAGTGCGTTGGTTCGCTAGCGCTAGCGACGGTCTGCGCAGCACACGGGCGGCTGGCCGAGAGAGGCGAGTGGGCGCTGAACGAAAAGCGAATCGTGGCTCAAGCGGGGTTTGAGGCGATGGATTCGATACTCCGGAGCCCCGTTGACTTGGTCGCGACCGTCGAGAAGGCGCGCAACGTTCTCGGGCTCGGAAAGCCGCCAGGCCTCAAGTTCGACACGGTCGAGAGGTAGTAGCGGGCGACGAGCGGCTTGTTAGGAGAACACCGTCCGTTATAATTGGGTCGATTTCGCCAAACGACAACGCCCCTGGGGGAGAGAATGACTCAACAGGCAACAGCCGCCGCACTGGATGATGTTCGCGTCCTCGACCTTGCCGGGGAGATCGGACAGTACTGCACGAAGCTCCTTGCCGATCTCGGCGCCGACGTCATTAAGATCGAGCCGCCGGGCGGAGACCCGGTCCGGGCGCTGCCGCCGTTCTACCACGACGAGCAAGACCCGCAGAAGAGCCTCTACTGGCTGAACCTGAACACGAATAAACGCAGCATCACGTTGGACCTCGATAAGCCGGAGGGCCGCGTCCTATTCGAGCGGCTGGTCGCGACGGCTGACATCGTTGTGGAAACGGGCGACCCAGGGTATCTGGACGGGTTGGGCCTCGGATACGAGGGGCTTTCCGCGATCAAGCCGGACATCATCTTGACATCGATAACGGGGTTCGGGCAGACGGGACCGCACGCTCACTACAAAGCGCCGGATATCGTGGGCGTCGCGATGGGCGGCGTGATGTGGCTGGCCGGCGACCCGGCAGACCCTCCGAACCTAGCTCCGTTGAAGCAAGGTTTCACGTCGTCGTCGATCATGGGCGCCGCGGGCACGATGATGGCGCTCTACCATCGGGATGTGTCCGGAGAAGGGCAGCACGTGGACGTGTCGATGCAGGAGAGCCTCTCGATGGCACAGGAGACGGCGATGCAGACGTGGGACATGCTGGAGGCACTCCGCACGCGAAACGGTCACCGGGGGATCATTCCGATCGATATCCCGGGTATCGGCCCGTATGAGTGCAATGACGGCTGGGTGTACGGATTCGTGGGAGCGCCGGGCGGCGCGACGTGGGGCGCCCTGCGGGATTGGATGGCGGAGGAAGGGATGGCGGAGAACCTGACGGAGGAGCCGTACACGGAGTTCATCGACAACCTGAACCTCCGCTTCCTGACGACGTTCGCAGAAGAGCCCGCCGAGATCCCGAAGAAGATGCAGATGCTCTCACATATCCACGACGTGCTGACGAAATTCGTGGCGGGCAAGGGGAGGTGGGAGATGTACGAGGGCGCCCAAGGTCGAAGGCTCCTGTTCGGAATTGTGAGTACACCGGAAGACCTCGCGAATAGCCCGCAGCTCAAGTTTCGGAACTGGCTTACGCCCGTGGAGCACCCGGAACTGGGCGAGACGCTGGAATACCCCGGGACACCGTACAGGCTGTCCGAGACGCCCTGGGCGATTCGCTCACGGCCACCGCTCGTGGGGGAGCACAACCGGGAGATCTTCGGCGACGAGCTGGGCGTGACAGAAGATGAATGGAACGCGCTGGAAGCCAGCGGGGCAGTATAGGAGGGCGCGATGACTACAGAGACGTCCGTTCGTTCAGCATCGATCAACGGAGTTTCGCTGAAGTACATCGATACCGGCAACGGCGACCCGGCGATCGTTTTCGTCCACGGGTGGACGTGCAACCGGAACGATTGGCGATACCAGATCGAGGAGTTCGCGGGGTCGCATCGTGTTGTAGCGCTCGACCAGCGAGGCCACGGCGAGTCGGAGAAGCCCGATCAGGACTACACAATCGCCGGATTTGCGGACGACCTGGCGGCGTTCATCGACGAATTAATCCTTGAGCGACCGGTGATAGTCGGTCACAGCATGGGTGGAGTGATCGCGAACAGCCTCGCGCGCCGCGGGACGGGTATCGCCCGGGGAGTGGTGCTGGTCGACGCTCCGATCATGCCGGCACAGGAGGCACAGACGGGGATGCTCAACGCATTTCTGACCGGGCTCCGGACGCCGGGCTACAAAAACATCGCACGCGTGTTCATCGAGCAGGCTTGTTTCAACGAGGCGTCGGACCCCGCACTGAAGACGCAACCTGTGGCCCGCATCGCGGAGGTTCCTCAGCGCTTGATGCATACAGCGATGGGAAGCATATGGGAGGAAGCGGAGAAGCACTCCGGGGATATGCCCGTGCCGACACTGTTCCTGCTGGCGGCGACGACAACCGGCGCGGCGGACAAGATAAAGGCCCGCTTCCCTAACATCGAACTGGAGGAGATCGACGCAGCGCACTTCCTACAGCTAGAGCGCCCGAAGGAAGTGAACGACGCGATCCGTGGATTCATCGATCGGCTGACGGAGGTGACAAGATGAGCGCGAAACTACCCCTCGAAGGGCTGAAGGTGGCGGATTTTTCGTGGTTCGGCGCGGGCCCGATCTGTGCCGAGCACTTGGCAACTTACGGCGCGACGGTCGTTCGCATCGAGTCTGAGACGAAGATCGACGCGCTGCGGACGGTGGCGCCGTTCGCGAAGGACAAGACCGGCTACAACGTGAGCGGTTACTTCAACAACTACAACGCGGGGAAGCTCAGCATCGCGCTGAACCTGAATACGGACGAGGGACAGAAGATCGCGCACAAGCTCATCGAGTGGGCGGATGTGTTCCTGACCAACATCACACCGCGCGTGATAGAACGCTGGAAGCTGACGTACGACGACATTGTGAAGATCAACCCCGAGATCATCGGCGCCTACCAGCCGATGCAGGGGTACGACGGCCCGCATCGCGACTTCCTGGGGTTCGGGGCGGTGTTGACGCCTATTACCGGCTACAACCACCTTTCCGGGTTCCCAGAGCGACCGCCGTTCGGTCTTGGCACAAACTACCCGGATTACGTCATCAACCCAGGCCATACGTTGATCGCCATCCTAGCGGCGCTGCGGCATAAGCGGCGGACGGGGAAGGGCCAGTTTGTGGAATGCGTCCAGCTTGAGTCGTCGGCGGCTCCGCTTGCGCCAGCGATCTTCGACTACACCGCGAACGGGCGAGTGCAGACACGATCTGGTAACGGGCTACCGTACGCGGCGCCGCACAACGCCTTTAAGTGCCAGCCGGCCAGCGACGGGGGCAGGCCGATGGATGAGCGCTGGGTCGCTATCGCTTGCTTCACGGATGAGGAGTGGAGCGCGTTCGTGGAGGCGATCGGGAGCCCGGAGTGGACAGGCGACGCGAAGTTCGCGACGCTCGAGGCGCGCAAGGAGAACGAGACTGAACTGGACGAGAATGTAAGTGCCTGGACGGCGGACAAGAACGCGTTCGAGGTGATGCATGATCTACAGAAGCAGGGCGTTCCGGCTGGGGTGGTCCAGAGCGCACGCGAGCTGCTCGACATCGATGAGCACATCAAGGAGCGCGGGTTCTACGTATACCTAGACCACCCGGAGGCCGGTCGCACAGCCTACGACGGTCCGCCGTTCCGGCTATCGAAGACGCCGGGGAAGCTGCGGTCGCCGGCACCGATGCTCGGGGAGCACACCGAGTACGTGACGAAGGAGATCCTCGGGCTCAAGGACGAGGAGATCGCGGACCTGATGGTCGCGGGCGCGTTACAGTAGGCATGGCATTCTCCGCTCCGTATGCGTGGCGGGGCCCACTAGTGGGTTACACGCACCTTTTGGGCCGCACATAGACCAAATTCGAACGCTCAGCACGCTGATTCGCGGTCCGCTGAGGCGAACCAAGCGTTAGATTAGAAGTGAGGCCTATGGGGCGCCGCGATAGCGGCCTCCAGCGCGAATGACTGAGAAAACCGTCAACGATCTGAGCATCATGATCGGCGGTGACGCCGGCCAAGGCGTCGAGTCGAGCGGAGCCGGATTTTGTCTGGCTCTGGCGAGGACCGGGCTCCAGCTCTTCGCGCTTCAGGACTACCGCTCTCAGATCTGCGGCGGTCACAACTTCTACGAGATCAGGATCAGCGACCGGCCGCTCTACTCTCACCGTGAACCGATTCACGTACTGATCGCGCTGACGCCGGAGTCGGTGGCGCTGCACCTAGACAGCATCGCGCCGGGCGGAGCAGTGATCCTCCCCGAGAAGTTTGAGATCGATGAAGCGCCGCTGAAGGAGCGGGGGATCAGCGTTGATTCGCTACCCCTGATGAAGATCGCCGAGGAGCACGGCAACCGGTTGATGCTGAACACGGCTGCCCTGGCGGCGACGGCGGCGCTGACGGGCTTCCCGCTGGAGTACATGGAGCAGGTGATCCGCGAGAACTTCGGCAAGAAGAGCGCGGAACTGGCGGACACGAACGTCGCGGTGGCGCGCGCGGCTCACGAACTGGCGATGGAACGCTTCGGGGAAGACTTCCCGTTCCGCATCGAGCCTCCCAAGAAGGCCACGAAACGGATGCTCATGAACGGAAATGAGGCGATCGCGCTCGGTGCACTGGCCGGGGGTTGCCGCTTCGTATCGGCGTACCCGATGACGCCGGGAACCTCGATTATCGAGTTCCTATCGGCGCTACCGCACGAGTACGGTGTGGTGGCGAAGCACGCGGAGGACGAGATCGCGGCGGTGTGCATGGCTCTGGGGGCGTCGTTCACGGGCGCGCGGGCGATGACGCCAACGTCCGGGGGCGGGTTCAGCCTGATGGTCGAGGCGGTGGGGCTCGCCGGAATGACAGAGGTTCCGCTGGTGCTAGTGGATGCGCAACGAGGCGGGCCGTCGACGGGGCTGCCGACGCGAACGGAGCAGAGCGACCTGCTGTTCACGATCCACGCCTCGCAGGGCGAGTTCCCGCGCATAGTGACGGCGCCAACGACTATCGAGGAGTGCTTCGAGGCAGGCTGGCGGGCGTTCAACCTGGCGGACAAGTATCAATGCCCCGTGATCATCATGACCGACACGTTCCTAGCGTCATCGCTGCGCACGCTGGAGATGGACGCGATCGACTTCGGCCGCGTCGTGATCGACCGAGGCGCGACCGTGAAGTCGACCGATGTTGACGGCGAGTCTAACGGGTACCTGCGCTTCCGGTTCTCGGACGACGGGATTTCACCGCGTGCGTTGCCGGGTCGAGGGACCGCGACCATTACAGCAGCTAGCGACGAGCACGACGAGACGGGGCACATCACCGAGGACTCAGATAATCGCGTGCGAATGATGAACAAGCGGATGCAGAAGCTGGAGACAGCTAGAGCGGAGATGAAGTCGCCGATCCTCTACGGGCCAAAAGATGCGGACCTGACGCTGGTTTGCTGGGGATCGACGTTTGGCGCCTGCCGCGAAGCCGTGGACGAGATCAATGCGGAGGGCGGCAGCTCCGCGAACGTGCTCCGGATAATCGACCTGTGGCCAATGCGCGAGGAAGAGGTACGCGAGGCGCTGGAGTCCTGCAAGCGCCGCGTTCTTGTGGAGCAGAACTACACGGCACAGCTGGGGAAGCTGATACGCATGACGACCGGAATCGAGATGGACGATACGCTGACGAAGTTCGACGGGAGGCCGTTCTCGCCCCCGGAGATCAAGCAGAGGCTGGGTTTGGAGGCTGGCAGTGGTAACGAGGTTGGACCCAAGGATTTACAACGCGCCGACCAAGAATACGTGGTGCGCCGGCTGCGGTGACTTCGCGATTCTAAGAGCGCTGAAGCTGGCGCTGGCGGAGCAGGTGATCGCGCCGCACGAGGTACTCGTGGTGTCGGGAATCGGCTGCGGGAGCAAGTTGCCGGACTACATGAACGTAAACGGATTCATGACGATCCACGGGCGGCCGCTGCCAGTGGCGACGGGCGCCGCGTTGGCGAACCCGGAGCTCAAGGTGGTGGTTGTGAACGGGGACGGCGACTCGTACGGGATCGGCGGCAACCACTTTTTGCACACCTGCCGGCGGAACCCGAACATCACGCATATCGTCGAGAACAACCAGGTTTACGGCCTGACGAAGGGGCAGTACTCGCCGACGAGCGACAAGGGGTACGTGACGACGACCTCGCCTGACGGATCGATGGAGATGGCGCTCAACCCTCTCGCAGTCGCCTTGGCGGCCGGCTCAACGTTCGTGGCGCGCGGGTTCGCGGGCGATCCGAAGCAGATGGCGCAACTGATCGTGGCGGGGATGCAGCACAACGGATACGCGCTAATCGATGTGCTACAGCCGTGCGTGACGTTCAACCGCGTGAACACGTACGACTGGTACCGAAGCCGGATCTACAAGCTAGACGAGATGGACGAGACGTACGATCCGTCGAGCAGTGAGGCGGCCTGGGAGAAGGCGCACGAGTGGGAAGAGCGCATTCCGACGGGGATACTATACAACCGCGAGGGGATACCGACGTACGAGGACCAGGTGATCCAGCTACGTGACAACTCGCCGTTGAAGGGAACGCTGTCCCTCTGGGATGACCCGAGGCCCGAGCAGTACGAGTCTCTTAAAGAACAGTTCGTGTAGCCGCGCTTGGTGTAGACTGTTAAGTCCATAAGGGTGGGGGGACAGTTTGGACTACGAAGGATTCCTGGATAGCGTCAGAGACGACGGTGGTTTCCGCAGCCGCGAGGAGACGAAGTCGATCGTGGCTAACGTCTTCAGGGCGATAGCGGAGGTCTTGCCGCAGAAACACCTGGAGGGCCTCTCGGACCAGCTTCCCAGCGAGCTGATGGTGTACCTTCGCGGAGCGCACGAGGAGCCGGACCCTTATTTCGACGAGCATCTGTTCCTTGGTTGGGTGGTATCGACGATCGACGCCACGGGCGAGAGGGACAAGACGACGGGCGGACTCGACCTCTACGCCGATTATTCGGGGGATGAGGCGATGCGCCGCTGCCGGTGCGTGTTCAAGGTCTTGAAATCGACGGTTGGAGCGGACCACCGCACGTCGATCGGATCGTTCCTGCCGGACGGCATCAGCGCGCTGTACCAGAGCGCGTAGTCGAGCACCGCAGCCACCCCACCCCGCACCCCAGGGCGTAGCATGGGCTACGCCCCTACGAGACGGGCTTGACCATCCTCACATATCCAGCACCTGCGGATGCGCGATAGTATCTGTTCGTAACTACTGACCAACCCCAAGGAAGGACCACGAATGACACAGGCGACGACCCCACAAGCAGAGGTGCAGCAGCAGGCAGGTAAGGTACTAACGCAGATAGCCGGATACGTGGGTATCCGGACGATCGATATCGGCTTGCGCCGGGGCATCCTGTGCGGCGATCAACGAAAACGCGAGCGGGATCACGCACGGCGACCTGGCGAAGAAGTTGGGGATGGACCCGCTCTACATCGAGGTCTGGTGCCGGTCCGCGTACGCGGCGGAGGTCATCGAGCTGCAGACGGACGGTTCGTACACGCTTGCGCCGCACATGGACAAGCTGCTTCTTGATAACGATTTTCCCGGCTACATTGGAGGCCTCCCGGCCGTGTTACTGGCGCCCGAGATGTTCGGGACGTTCGACGAGAACCTGGAGTCGGGCGAACGGCTGTGGTGGGACAAGTGCAGCCCGGAGTTCATCGAGAGCGTCCAGAACACAGGGCGAGCGTTCTACAACCGGTTGATCCCGAACGGGATCGCGAAGATCGACGGTTTGGAGGACAAGTTGAGCCAGGGCGCGCGCGTGCTCGAACTGGCGACGGGTGCCGGTTTTGGGTTGGCGAAGATGGCGAGCCAGTACCCGAAGTGTACGTTCGTGGGCGTGGACGGTGATGCCTTCTCCGTCGGGTTGGCGAACGATCAGGCGCGCGAGGCGGGCGTCTCCGACCGGGTGTCGCTGATCGAAAGCATGCTCGAGGAGATCGACTACGACTCGGAGTTCGACGCCTGCGTGATCAACATCTCGATGCACGAGTGCCGTGACATCGAGAAGGTGACGGCGAACGTGCACCGGGCGCTGAAGCCGGACGGCGTGTTCGTGATCTCCGACTTCCCGTTCCCGGAGTCCACGGAGGGGACGCGGACGGTGCCGGCGCGAATCATGTGCGGGATCCAGTTCTTCGAGGCGCTGATCGACGACCAGTTGCTGCCGACGAAGGCGTACGTGGACCTGCTGGGCAGGCACGGCTTCAGCAACGTGGAGGCGTTCGACGTCACACCGGTGCACGCGGTGACGTTCGGGGTGAAGTAGGCACAGTCAAAGGCGCGTCCGGTAATCGCGCTTGCGACCTCCCTCGTGCTCGCCTAGTATTGGCGGTACCTACTACTGAAGACATAAGGAGGCACGTCCCATGGCCCTCGTTGACGGCGGCGCTCTGGTCGTACGCGCGATCAAGCAAGAAGGCGTCGATACGCTATTTACACTGTGTGGTGGCCACGTCCAAGCGATCTACGACTCGTGTCTGGATGAGGGCGTGAAGGTGATCGACGTGCGGCACGAGCAGGTGGCCGGACACGCCGCCGAGGGCTGGTCGCGAGCGACACGCCGCTGCGGCGTGGCGGTGGTGACGGCGGGGCCGGGGGTTACGGACTCGATGACGGCGATCGCGAACGCGTGGCACAACAAGAGCCCGATGCTGATCATCGGCGGCCGCAGCCCGCTGGCGCGGTTCGAGATGGGCGCGCTGCAGGACATGGACCACACGGCGATGCTGAAGCCGATCACGAAGTGGGCGAAGTGCGTACACGAGACGAAGCGCATACCGGAGTTCATCGCCTCGGCGATGCGGGCGGCGATGACGGGACGGCAGGGGCCGGCGTTCCTCGAGATTCCGACGGACGTGCTGTTCATGAGGGTGGAGGAGAAGGACGTCTATTTTCCGAAGAGCTACCGGCCCGAGGGCAGCGTGTACCCGGACCCGAAATCGATCAAGAAGGCGGCGGAGGCGCTGGCGAAGGCGGAGCGGCCGGTGATCATGGCCGGATCGGCGATCTACTGGTCGCAGGCGAGCGAGGAGCTTCGTCAGCTCGGAGAGCTGACGAAGGCGCCGGTCTACTTGAACGCGATGGCGCGCGGCTCGCTGCGGCAGGACGATCCGAACTTCTACTCGCGCAGCCGCCGCAACGCGCTGGGGCAGGCGGACGCGATTCTGGTGATCGGGACGCCGCTGGACTTCCGGTTGAGCTACGGCAAGCGTTTCAACCCGGAGGCGACGACGATCCAGATCGACACCGACCCACAGGAGTTGGGCCGCAACCGCGACATCGACATCAGCATTGAGTCGGACGCGCGAGCGTCGATCGAGTCGCTGATCGGGGAGCTGGAAGACGTCAAAATTCCGGACCACAGCGAGTGGCTGGGCGATCTGCGCGAGCAGGAGAACAAGGCGCGCGCGCAGATGGAAGAGTGGATGACATCGGACCGCGAGCCGATCCACCCGTTCCGGTTGTGCGCGGAGATGGCGAAGTTCGTTGACGAGAACACGATCGTCGTGGGCGACGGCGGCGACATCGTCGGCCACGCGTCGAAGATCCTGCCGGTGAACCAGCCGGGTCAGTGGTACGACCCAGGGCCGTTCGGGACGTTGGGCGTTGGGACGGGGTTCTGCATGGCGATCAACAGCGTTTACCCGGACAAGCGCATCTTGATGGTGAACGGCGACGGCGCGTTCGGGCTGACCGGGTTCGACTTCGACACGTTTGTGCGGTTCAACATCCCGGTGGTGTCGGTGGTCGGGAACGACCGGCAGTGGGGGCAGATCACGGTCGGCCAGCGGGCGATGTACGGCAAGGACCGGGTGATCGCGAGCATGCTGGGCGACGACTGCCGCTACGACAAGATCGTCGAAGGCATGGGCGGCCACGGGGAGTTCGTCACGAAGCCCGAGGAGATCCGCCCGGCGATCCAGCGCGCGCTGGACAGCGGCAAGCCGGCCTGCGTCAACGTGATCATGGACCAGGAGCCGCCCGGCA
>JACZRQ010000077.1 GCA_022574655.1 Chloroflexota bacterium | reverse complement strand
CAAAACTGGTGCATGCCAGATACGACTGAACGATCTCCCGCCAGCGGTTCTCCTTGAGCACCCAATCCATGGCAGGCATCGCTGGCGCTGTGGAGATCAACCCGGTCATGATCCTCCACGGTGAGCAGTCGATCCAGCTACACCAACCGATCCCCCTCAAGGCTACGCTCAAGACGAAGGGCACGGTGACAGCGGTCTACGACAAGGGCAAAGGCGCTCTAATCATCATCGAGGCGAAGACAAAGACCGACGGCGGCGATGCCCTCTTCACAAACACGTTCGGCGTATTCGTACGCGGCGCCGGCGGTTTCGGCGGCGAACGCGGCCCCGAAGCCGCCAACAAGGCACCCGACCGCGCACCAGACAAGACCGTGGAGATGATCACCGCCACTAACCAAGCGATGATCTACCGCCTATCTGGCGATCGAAATCCGCTTCACGTCGACCCGGCGTTCGCCAGCATGGCCGGATACGATCGTCCGATCCTGCATGGCCTCTGCAGCTTTGGATACGTCGGCCGCGCGGTGCTGTCCACCTACTGTGGCAACGACCCGGCGCGGCTGTCGGCCCTCTCCGCCCGCTTCTCGGGCGTCGTCTATCCAGGCGACACCATCACAACGGAAATGTGGGACGAGGGAAGCGGGAAGATCGTCTTCCAAGCCAAGACCCAAGAAGGGCGCGCAGTCATTACCAACGCCGCCGCCCAAACCAGCTAACCTCGAACGGCATTAGACTAGCCAGCCCATGACCCGGCCGTCGGGCTCGCTAGTGCATGTTGCGAACCCATGATGCGAGCGATAGCATAAGAGCTGCCATCGCACAACAACTAACCGTTCCGGCTCATTCCTCTCGAAAGCCCGCTCCATCCCGGATGGGCTGGTAGGCTGATGCGCATCGTGCTTGGAGCCGATCACCGTGGATATGTCCTGAAAGACGCCATCGCGGAGCACCTAAAGACATCCGGACACGATGTCATCGACGTCGGCACCAACGGAAGCGCTCCCGTCGACTATCCAGACGTGGCCCTGGACGTCGCCCGTCCTATCCGCTCGGGAGAGGCGGAGCGCGGGATCGTTCTCTGCGGCAGCGGCGTCGGCGCGGCGATCGCATCCAACAAGATCCCCGGGATCCGCGCGGGCCTCTGTCACGACACATATTCAGCTCACCAAGGAGTCGAGCACGACGATATGAACGTAATCTGTATGGGATCCCGCGTCATCGGAGACGACCTCGCTCGTGAGATCGTGGACGCCTTCGTCGGCGCCAGCTTCATGGACGAGGAACGTTACCGCCGCAGGCTCGCGAAGATTCGGGCCCTTGAGCAAGACAGCGCAGCTGTCGACCGCTAATGGAAGGAGCCGCATAATGGCCAATCCCCTGCTGGAGATCGATCGATTCGGCCAGAGCATCTGGTACGACAACCTCAACCGCGCGCTTATCGAAACCAAGGAACTACAGCGACTGATCGATGAAGATGCCGTCACCGGCGGCACCTCCAACCCTTCGATATTTGAAAAGGCTCTTTCCACCACTGACTACTACGAAGAAGACCTGCGACGGCTTCGTGAACAGCGCGCCGACGTGCCAACGGCATTCGACGACCTGACAATACGTGACATTCAACTCTCCTCTGACGTCCTTCGGCCCATCTACGAGCGAACCAAAGGCGCAGACGGTCACGCGTCGCTGGAGGTAGCACCAAATCTCGCTTACGAAACACAAGCAACGATCGACAACGCCCGCCGCCTGTTCAAAGAGCTGGATAAGCCGAATGCGATGATCAAGATACCGGGAACGCAAGAGGGGCTTCCGGCGATAGAGCAATGCCTGAGCGAGGGTATCAACATTAACATCACCCTTCTCTTCGGTCTGAAGAACTACGAGCAGGTGGCCTGGGCGTACGTCTCGGCACTCGAAAAACGCGCACAGGCCGGTGAACCGATCGACAGAGTCGGATCCGTGGCCAGCTTCTTCGTCAGCCGCGTAGACACGCTAACCGACAAGAAGCTGCAAGAGCGGATCGACACCGCAGACAGCGGCGGCAACCGCAATGAACTCAAAGCGCTCCTCGGACTCGCCGGAATCGCCAACGCGAAGATCGCATACGCGAAATACAAGGAGATCTTCTCGTCAGCACGATGGAAGGCGCTCGAGGCACAGGGCGCGCGCGTCCAGCGCTGCCTCTGGGCCAGCACCAGCACCAAGAACCCCAACTACCGCGACGTCATGTATGTCGAGGACCTGATGGGAAAAGACACAGTCAACACGCTACCGCAAGTGACTCTTGAGGCATTCCGCGATCACGGCGTCGCAAAGGCCACTCTGGAACGAGACATCGAAGACGCTCACCAAGTAATCGCACGCCTTAACGAAGCTGGCATCGACTTCGACGCCGTTACCGACCAACTCCAAGTAGAAGGCGTCGATGTGTTCGCGGAGGCCTTCAACAAAGCCAGCGAAACTATTGAGAAGGCGATCGGCGAACGGATCACCACCGGCTCCTAGGTTGTCCCCAACCGCAGTGGACCGATGTTCGTTCTAGCTCCTGGAACATGGATTCGAAAACTCTGACGCGCACAATCTCATCTAGCGACCGGGCCCAGGACCCCTGTGTGCTCGTGATCTTCGGCGCCTCGGGAGATCTCGCCCGCCGGATGCTCCTTCCAGCGCTCTATGACCTGGCATACGATCGTAGACTTCCAGCGCGTTTCGCAGTCCTGGGGTTCGCGCGCTCTCAATGGGACGAGGACGAGTTCCGTCGCGTCGTAAAGACTGGAATCAAGGAGTTCGCGCGCCGGTCCATCGACGAAGCGGTGTGGGAGAGCTTCTCAGGCAAACTACGCTACATGTCCGGCAACTACGATGACCCTGCTGCCCACACTCGACTGTCCTCGATGCTTGATTCGATCGATTCGGAGCTCGGCACGGCAGGCAATCGGCTTTACTACCTGGCGGTGCCACCAACCACGTCACCAACTATCATCTCGAAGCTACGCAATGACAAAATTAGCGCACCTGTGGACAGTGACTCCTGGTCGCGGATCGTCGTAGAAAAGCCGTTCGGCAGAGACCTCGAGTCAGCACGAGAGCTGAATCGCCTGATCCACTCGCAGTTTCCGGAGGAGTCAGTCTACCGAATCGACCACTATCTCGGGAAAGAGACAGTTCAAAACATCCTCGTCTTTCGCTTTGCCAACGGCGTATTCGAACCGATATGGAACCGGCGCTACATAGACCATGTGCAGATCACAGTCGCCGAGAGCTTGGGTGTCGGCGACCGCGGCGGGTACTACGATCAGTCCGGAGCGCTTCGAGACATGGTCCAGAACCATATCATGCAACTTCTCGCCCTCATCGCCATGGAGCCGCCGATCGCGTTCGACGGACGCGCGGTCCGCAACGAGAAGGTCAAAGTCTTTAACGCCCTCCGTCGCATGGAACCGGCCGAAGTTGCCACATCGACCGCACGTGGGCAATACGCTGCCGGATGGATCGGCGGTGAGGAGGTCCCTGGCTACACTCAAGACGCGGCGGTCGATAGCTCCTCAACCGAAACCTACGTGGCGATGCGACTCTTCATCGACAACTGGCGCTGGGCTGACGTGCCTTTCTACGTTCGCACCGGCAAACGCCTACCGAAGCGCACGACCCAGATCGCAATCCAATTCCGCAAGGTGCCCCATCTGCTCTTCAAAGACATCGTGGACGTCTCTGACATGGAGCCCACCGTCCTCACCATCCGTATCCAACCGAACGAGGGCATCTCGATGAAGTTTCTCACCAAGGTTCCGGGAACGCCCACGCGGATTCGCCCGGCGATGATGGACTTCCTCTACGGAGCAGCGTTCCTCAACGAAGCTCCATCCGCCTATGAGACGCTTTTGCTCGACGCCCTTCAAGGAGACGCGACGCTGTTCACCCGCGCGGACGAGGTCGAGGCTGCGTGGGAGATCATGACCGGAGTTCTCGACGGCTGGCAGCAGATGCCGTCCGCACAGTTTCCGAACTACGAAGCGGGAAGCGACGGTCCGGAAGAGGCCGATCGCCTCATCGAAAGCGACGGACGGCAATGGCGGAGGTTCTAGAACCCGCCGCGAATCCCGTTGGTTGGTCAGGAACCAGGGTCGATGCGGAGCGTATCGAAACGGAGCTTGGGAGGCTGCGATACGAGGCCGCTGGACAGCCGGCACAAGGTGAAAGCTTCGCTATGCGCAGTAGCTTCACAAACCTTGTAGTTTATGCCAACGACGCAGAGACGGGGAGGCACGCGAGCCAGCTCGTCGCAGCGCTCTCCGGACAACATCCCTCTCGGACGATCATCATCGTCGCCAACCCGAGCGCGCCCGAGCCTGGCGTTGAGACGGCGCTCACCGCGCACTGTCATATCGCACCCGGTCTCGACCAGAAGGTTTGCTGTGAAGAAGTGACCCTTTCGGTCGACGGCCCCGCTGCCAACCACCTTCACAGTGTGCTCGCGCCGTTGCTCATCCCGGAGCTACCCAACTACGTGTGGTGGATCGGCGGATTACCGCATGACCACCATCTCTTCGATGAGATGATCGCCAGCGCCGATCGGCTCATCGTCGATTCAGCGCGATTCACCAAGACCGCTTCTGACTTGCCTCAGCTTCAACACATCAGCACGACTGCAGGTAACTACGCCCTCGGCGATCTCAATTGGCAACGCCTCTTGCCATGGCGGCAGATCGTTCTGCAGGAATGCTCAACCCCCTCTCTGGAGCGTTACATCGGCAGCCTGACTTCGATGAAGTTATCGTTCGCGAGAGACGAATCAGAGGAGCGGTGGAGCCAACCCCTTCTTGCGGCCGGGTGGCTCTCGGCACTACTGGGAGTCGATGCGTCCTCCCCCGAAGTTCAAAGTCGCGGCGCCGCCAAGTTGCGGCAAGGCGAACGCGAAGTGATGTTAAAGATGGTACCGACAGCGTTCCCTCAAACGATGCCGGGTAACCTTGTTTCGATAGAGTTACGTTGGCGCAACGGCAATCAGAACGCATCCCTCACCGTTAGCCGAAAGGCCGATCCCCTTCACCTCGAGATCATCGTTCACGAACCGAGTGGCACCATCCAGACTCATGTACGCATCGATTCAGGCGACGAAGGCATGATGCTGGACCGCGAGCTCAACTCACTCACTCACGACCCCGAGTACGCTGAAGCGCTCCACATCACCGTTCCGTTAGTATCGGTCGCTCAGTAGGGTCTCACGAACGACCTATCCGAGTTCGAGCCGTTCAATGACCGGACGTCAACGTGATCATCAGTCGCCGCGAGGCGGCCGCGATCTCATCTACCGCCGTTAGAAACGAAGTCTCGTTCGCCTTGGACGGCTGTCGGTAGCCACTGATCTTGCGCACGAACTGCAGTGCCGCTTCCTCGATCTCGTGATCGGCCGCACGTACGTCCCGCTCCCGTAACCTTTTTATGCTTCGACACATCTCAAGGAGAGAATGTACCACCTCACGATCCCGAACACCCATAACCCTCGGAGCCGGCGCTCCCCCAGGAAGACGACAAGACTCACCGCCTCCGATCATTGTGATGAATGTCGCAAGCATCGAATAGCACCAATGTGATTTCTTGATCACTGCAGATACGACATCAGCCTGCTATACTCTAGCTGCACAGTCATGAGCGATGCACGAAGCGGGCGATCTAGCGAACGCCCGTCTATTTATGTCTGGGCGGGGGAGGCGTTAGCATCACGGGCCTGATAGGCAAAGATCTCCTTAGCGAGAGGATAAGCGCAATCAAACTCTCGCCACCTCTGGTCGTTGAATCTGGTACGCCGGTCGGCACCGTCGTAGAACAACTTCAGAAGCAGGGGGTTGGCTACGTCCTCATCGCCACCGGGAAAAAGCTCACGGGCATCATGACGGAGCGCGACGTCCTCCTTAAGATCGTCGCTCGCGATGTCGACTACAAGGAGCCCGTGGACAATTTCATGACCAAGGATCCAGCCACCCTACCGAAACGCGCCACGCTCGGCGAAGCTGTGAGGCTAATGAACGATAGGGACTTCAGACACATACCAATTGTGGACGAGTCGACGGGTGAAGCAGTGGCGATCTTCAGCATCCGCTACGTGATCGACTATCTCGCTGAATCCTTCCCCGAGCAAGTCCTCAACCTGCCACCGCGCCCACATCAAAAAATGATCACACCCGAGGGAGGATGAGCGTCTCGATGTCGACTGAAAACGGAGATAGAAAAGTGGAGGAGCTCGATCGGGTCACGATCAGGTTCGCCGGAGACTCCGGGGACGGCATGCAGCTCGTCGGATTACAGTTCACGAACACTGCTGCCGTCTTCGGCAACGACGTAGCGACAGTCCCCGATATTCCCGCCGAAATTCGCGCACCAGCAGGTTCGATTCCGGGCGTCAGTGCCTTCCAGGTTAGCTTCTCCAGTTACGACATTCACACGCCCGGTGATGCTCCGGACGTGCTCGTAGCGATGAACCCTGCCGCACTCAAGGCTCACCTTTCGGATCTCCCAAAGGGCGGCATGATCGTCGCCAATTCTGATGAGTTTACAGAGGTCAACCTGAAGAAGGCCGACTACGACTCAAACCCTCTCAAGGACGATTCACTCACCGGATACCGGCTTGTCCAGGTGCCAATCACCAGCATGAACGCCCGGGCGCTCGCGGACAGCAGGCTGAACACGAAGCAGATCGACAGATCGAAGAACCTGTTCGCGCTAGGCGTCATGTTTTGGTTGTACGAGCGATCTCTTGAACCGACACAAAGGTCGATCAAGCAGAGGTTTGCGAAGAACCCGCAAGTTGCTGAAGCGAACATCACTACACTGAAAGCTGGCTATCACTTCGGCGAGACGGCGGAGCTTTTTCCAGTCCTCTACAGCGTTCCCAAAGCGCACCTGCCACCGGGCAAGTACCGCAATATCACCGGCAACGAAGCCGCCGCGCTAGGCTTCCTGACGGCAAGCAAACTTGCCGATAAGCCCCTGCTCTACGGAAGCTATCCAATCACGCCGGCGAGCGACATCCTACACGAACTGGCGAAGCACAAGAACTTCGGCGTCAAGACGTTTCAGGCCGAGGACGAGATCGCGGCTATTGGTGCGATAATCGGTGCAGCCTTTGGTGGCAGCCTCGGCCTCACCGCCACGAGTGGCCCGGGCCTCGCTCTGAAGAGCGAAGCGCTCGGCCTCGCGGTTATGGTGGAACTACCCATCGTCGTCGCCGTGATCCAGCGCTCCGGGCCTAGCACCGGCATGCCAACGAAGTCCGAGCAAGCCGATCTGCTTCAAGCCGTGTTTGGCCGCAACGGCGAGTCGCCTGTTGCCATCGTCGCTCCAGCCACCCCCTCCGAGTGCTTCAACCTGGCCATCGAGGCATTCCGAATCGCCATAAAGCACATGATCCCAACGATCTTCTTGTCCGACGGCCATCTCGGCACCGCCTCCGAGCCCTGGCGGATTCCGTCGCTCGACGACCTCCCGAAGATCGCCGTCGAGTATGCAACCGATCCGGACACGTTCCAGCCGTACACCCGAAACGACAAGACCCTGGCGCGCCCTTGGGCGATCCCAGGCACACCCGGTCTCGAGCATCGCATTGGCGGACTAGAGAAGTCTGACGTAAGTGGCAACGTCAGCTACGACGCCGAGAACCATTGGAAGATGACACAGTATCGTGCTGAAAAGGTGGAGCGCATCGCAGATGATATCCCGCACGTCGAAGTAATCGGAGATCCTCAGGGACAGCTGCTCGTCCTCGGCTGGGGAAGCACTTACGGCGCGATACTATCTGCAGTCACCCGAGCGAGAGCGGCAGGTCTCTCGGTTTCTTGCGCTCAGCTGCGACATCTGAACCCCCTGCCGTCAGACCTCGGTGACGTTATCTCCCGCTTCGACAGGATCCTCATGCCGGAACTCAACCTCGGCCAGCTTCGAATGATCATCCGATCCAGGTTCATGGTCGATGCCGAGGGTCTCAACAAGGTAAGCGGCCGACCGTTCCTGATTCAGGAGATTGAGGACAAGATATTGTCGATGGTGAAGAGCGAGGTGAGGGTCTGATGTCACAGGCCACAACGGACGGACAGATCAAGCTCGCACGAAAGGATTTCGTCTCCGACCAGGAGGTGCGTTGGTGCCCCGGTTGTGGAGACTACTCGATTCTTACTCAAACGCAGAAGCTTATGCCAGAACTCGGCGTACCACGAGAGAACATAGTATTCATCTCCGGGATCGGCTGCAGCAGCCGGCTACCCTACTACATGAACACCTACGGATTCCACAGCATCCACGGACGAGCCCCTACGATCGCTACCGGTCTCAAGATAACCCGGCCTGAACTCCAGGTCTGGGTCATCACGGGTGACGGAGACGGGCTCAGCATCGGCGGCAACCACCTGCTTCATGTCATGCGCCGCAACGTGGATCTCGTAATTGTACTCTTCAACAATCGTATCTACGGACTCACAAAAGGCCAGTACTCACCCACGTCGGAGATCGGGAAACGTACCAAGAGTTCACCCGCTGGGTCGATCGACTATCCGATCAACCCGCTTAGCATCGCACTCGGCGCCGAGGCGTCGTTTGTTGCACGCTCGATCGATATCGATGTACGCCACCTCATGTCCACACTGGAGCGAGCCGCACGCCACAAGGGGACTTCGTTCGTCGAGGTCTACCAGAACTGTAACGTGTTCAACGACGGCGCCTTCATGGAATTCGCGGATAAGTCGGTTCGCCCTGACAGAACGATTACGCTAGAGCATGGCAAGCCCTTGATCTTCGGCAAGGACAACGACAAGGGCATCCGGCTTAACGGCACCCGGCCGGAAGTCGTTGACCTTGGCAACGGCGTGTCCGAAAGCGACCTCCTCATCCACGACGAAACCGACCCCGATCCGATCGTGGCTCACATCCTCGCTCGGATGCAATGGCCCGAGTTCCCGGTTCCACTCGGCGTCGTGCGCGCCGTCGACCGGCCGACCTACGACGACCTGCTGAACGACCAAGTACAGGACGCGATCAAGAGTTCGGGCGAGGGTGACCTGACCGCTATTCTAAATTCCGGCGACACCTGGGAAGTTGAGTAGATTGGGTTGACCGTCTGTCCCAGCTGCAACGCCGAGAACATTCCAGGTACCGAATTCTGTGAAGAATGCGGCAGTGACCTTAGCGCGCTCGCACTGCCCGAAGCCCGCACCGAATTCGAGGAGCATCTGATGAACGATCCCCTCGGGGATGTCGGCGCCCCTGAGGCCCTCAGCGTCCACCCCGGCGATCCAGTTACGCTGGCTATCCACTTCATGCGCGAAAAAGATGTCGAATGCCTCCTCGTCCGCGACGCTGAGAACGAAATCGTTGGCATCCTCACGGAACGCGACATCATGATGAAAGCCGCCGGCCCCAAGACCGACCTCTCAGCTCTCGCAGTTCGCGATATCATGACCGTCGATCCCGTCATGCTCCGAGAGACGGACACACTGGCGGTGGCGCTGCACAAGATGTCCATCGGCGGCTTTCGGCACATGCCTTTCGTTGCGGAAGGGCGTCCAGCCCTCCTCATCTCCGTGCAGGACGTGTTCCAACACGTGAGCAGCTTCATCCAACCGAGCTAACGCCTCAGAGGACCGATCGCACCAAGATCCTCACGTCTCCTGTGTTAACCTTGCGCCCTGCTTCGGCGTGATCATCATCTATAATCGTATCGGCAGCCCCCGTAGCTCAATGGACAGAGCAGCTGCCTTCTAAGCAGCGGGTTGCGGGTTCGATTCCTGCCGGGGGCGCCAAGTCACACCTGTCGGCGACCCTCCCTAAACGGTTACCCGCTCCCCGTACGTCCCCCACAGCCAATCCTGACTACGATGGACCTCGCTCTGGTACGTGGGCTGGCTACAGTGAGCGCACTCGCCACTTGACGACCGTCCATGTGAGGCTTCAGGTCCGATCTCCGTGCAGACCGGATTCGGCGCTTGTAAGAGAGGTCACATATCCCCCAAGAGGTGATGACAACGATATCTTAGGCACCTTACTGTCTGTGCCATGTTGCCCCTCACCACCTTCGCCATTCGGCAGGTCCTCGGCTGGATACTCCTAACATCATCAGCGTCCAAGCTTCTCAATAGGTCAGAGTTCCGAAAGGAACTCGGTAGATATCCCTTCGTGACTAGCGCCATGGCGCCTCCGGCGTCAGTGGCGATCCCCGCCATTGAGCTTCTCCTCGCGTTGAATCTGCTCCTTGGCGTTTACTGGAGGTTGGCGGCCGTTGCCTCAATCGCACTCCTGATAGTGTTCCTTGTCGCTGTCATCGCTGCACTCGTCAGCGGACGTCGCGACGGCTGCGGCTGCGGAGGCCTGATGCCAACGAAGACGCTCGGCCCTGCTCATATCTTCACCATCGGCCTCATGGTCGGCGCCGCTCTATTTCTGGCCTTGTCGGACAGCACGACTGCGGCGCTAAACGCTCCGTGGAGCCAGTCTCTCTTGACCCAGAGCCACTCAGCACTAGACGAGGGAGCGCTTCTAGTCGGTTTGGCGGCCGTCAACGCTCTTCTAATAGCCACCGCCGCATCGACGACATGGGACCTTCGACGACAACGACAAAGCATTGACCTAGTCACGAGCGAAGGGTAGCAGCCAAGTATGGAGACGTTCTGGACAGGCGGCATAGTCGTAGTTGCGATAACTCAAGTCCTGGCTTTCATCCTGATCATCGCCTTTGCCAGAGAATTGGGCGTCATTCTGGTGAGGCTGGGGCCAGTAACGGCCCGCCCCACGCCTGATGGACCAACGATAGGTGAACGGATTGAGGCGCTTGAACTGTCTGACTTGCATGGCCGCACCTACAACATCTCAGCGTGTAAAACCGAACGGTTGCTCGTATTCGTCTCCCCCACGTGCCCTGGTTGCGACGAACTGCTCCCCGGATTACGAACGCTCGGCGCAGAATTCGGAGTCACACCGCGAGTCTTCGCCATAAGCTCGAAAGAGGGCACACCAGGAGACTTTGACTACGCCAAACGACTGGCGCCGCACGTGCCCTACATCTGCGATCCCGGTCTCCACGATCGATTCGGCGTTCACACCTCACCATACGCCGTCCTCCTTGACCACGACAACGTGGTCAAGGCCAAGGGCGTCGCCAACAATCTCCAACACCTGGAAAGTCTCTTCTCGCTGGAAACATACGTCGAAACTCACGATCACTCCGAACACCAAGAGGTAGTAGTCATCGATGGAGAAAGGTCGAATGGACACTGAAGTTGTTGAAACGGGCCCGCTTTCCGCTATACATCGGCCTCTTGTCTGGCTATCGCAATCCGTGTCCAGACGTGGGTTCCTCGCCAGATCGTTCAAGGTAACCGCCGCAGCGCTCGGCATAGCGGTCGCCTATCGCACGATTGGCATGCCGGCGTTCTCCCCCCAAACTGCGGAAGCATCGCACTGCGGAAGCTACTGCATCTGGTGCGGTCTCTGCGGAAAGCGCTGTGATCGCTGCGGTGGCGGTGCCACTACTTGCCCCTCCGGCAGCAACATCAAGAAAGGCACCAACTCCTGGGGGTCCTGCTGTGGAGGCTGCTGCGGCTTCCGCCGCTACTACGATTGCTGCAGCAACAACGGCTCCGGATGTTTTACCTCCAGCTGCTCAAACAACTGTCCGCAGAGCGAATGGTGTCCGGCCGGATATTCGACCTACTACTGCACAGTTTCCATCTGGACGTCCGGCTGCGGAGGATGTTGAATCCATGATCTCTATTCACGTTGTGCTGGAGACACAGGAATGATGCCGGATATCGTGCTCGTCCACCTCTCACTCGGTGTCAGTGTCGCGGTCGTCGCCGGTCTCATGACTTGGCGAAGCGGCTGAGGCATCTCGATGGTTGGCACCATCTGTCCTGTCGGAGACGGGAAGCGAAGAACAAGCCAAAGGTTCGTCGACGCTCTCTGTTTCTTCGCAGCGTGCGTCCTCGGCGGAGTCACACTCGGTGCGCTATTCGGATCGCTCGGCGAGTTCGCGATCGCGCCTCTCTTTAACGATGTCGTGCTCGCCTCTGCGGTATCGGCGTTCGCTGCCTTGGCAATGCTGGCAGATTTCGGCGTGATTCGGGTGCCGCTTTCGCCGTTTCCCCGACAAGTTGAGTCAATCTCCTGGGAAAGGTATTCCCGGCCTGTGGTCGCGACTCGCTGGGGATTCGAGCAAGGCCTCGGCCTCCTGACACACGTCCACTGGTCCGGCTTCTATCTCGCCATCGTCCTCACCATCGTACTAGGGCTGCCGCTCGGTCTCATCGTGATGGGATCTTACGCAGCGATCAGAGGCGCTCAACCGCTCGTGCTGCTACTACTTGCCAACATCGGCAACAAATCGACCGATTTCTTCGACGAGTTTTCACGGGCGTATCCAACCTTTGCACTCCCACGGATGGCGTCTTTAGCCGCAGTCGCAGCCGTTCCACTCGCCATCCAGCTAGGAAACGTCGCTTGAAAGATTACGGACAGAAAGTTCCGCATTCGAAGGATTTCCAACCATCAAGATCCTGGCCACCCGGACATCGATTGGAGGATGACAGATGAACGCAGCCGATTATTCAGATTCGGATCTTGTAGTTTCGATCGTTGAGGAGCCAAGGACGCCCGCAGTTTCATCGATCCACTTGGCAAGCGCATCAACCGGCGAGGCGTTCGGCAGCGTTCAAACAACGGCATACCCTTCAGCGCTGCTGCGCAAGTCGCGCTCCGAACTCTTAACGTCCGACGTCGTCATCGACGCCGAGCAGAACGCAAACGCCCGCCTTCAGGTGCTAGACCTGTCCGACGGCCTGGCTGTCAAGCAGACGATTCCGTTGCCGCACCGCATCGCCTATACGATATTTTCCCCACCAATGACGCTCTCCCAGGACGAACGTTACCTCTACTACCTCAAACGAACTGAGGAGTGCGAAGGGCCAACAGAGCTTTGCGACGTCTTCTCAGTGGGCGTGATCGACCTTCAGATCGGTATCGAGATCGCCAGCGGCATCCTGCCGCGACATAGCGGCTACGCCCTTCTCATACCGCTCGGATCTTCGAACATGCTGGCGATGTGTCCCGAGATCAGCCAACTCGTCGAGATCAGCACATCTGGGGCCGTCACAGAAATTGCAGCGTTCACGCCGCCACCCGTCGACCTCGGAACTGGCACAGGCGCGTTCGCGCGCCCGATATACGCAGGCATAACAGTCGGCGGGCTGCCGTTCATGCTGTTCCACGACGGTACCGTGAAGCTTGGTACCGGTCCTAACGGAGGCCAGTCGATAGGTCTGCTCTCTCAGCAGAACAGCGTTTTTAACGGCATAACACGCTGGCATCTCGGTGAAGGACGAGCAATCCTCGGCCTCGACAACGATTTCTCGGGAGAACTGACGGGAGCAATACTCTTCGACTCAGCCCATCCAGGGAGGGCCGAGTTCTTATCGCTTCCTGACGGAACGACCTTTCTTGCACCGCTGGCGGAGGGAAAGATCGTTGCCATGGCGGGTGACGGGATCAACGACGCCCCGGCCCTGGCCCAAGCCCAGGTCGGCATCGCGATGGGCACGGGGACGGAT
>JACZRQ010000076.1 GCA_022574655.1 Chloroflexota bacterium | reverse complement strand
TCATCTCGGCCTGCCCTGTTCGAATGCCTCCACCCGGTGAATTGGCATGGTTTTCGATGAATGCGCAGCGGGTAAGGACTAGCGTCATTCCGCCCTCCCCGGTAATTCCACCGCCCACGCCCGCCCGATGACATCGCCCGACCTCACGGGCCCCAACTGACGCGAATCGGTACTGAACTCCGGCGCGTCGCCAACAAGCCAGTACTCGTCCTCGCCGAGCGTCCGCGCCCCCACTTCGTTGCCCGGTATCCCACCCACTCTCTTCAGCATCATCAGCCCTGGCCGCTCCGGGTGCCTCGCCAAAACCACGTCGCCCGCTCTCAGGCGTCTGCCGAAACGGTAGGCGAGCGTGTCCACAATTACACGCTCGCCAGGCAAGATCGTTGGAACCATGCTCTCACCCGACACGACGAACCGCTTCGCCCGCACAAAAGCCACTAGTTGATAGATACCAGGCAACAGGATCAAACGCTTGACGACGGCTCGGGGGTTCCGGATCATCGGTCGGATGTAGTAGATTCTACAGTCGTAGCTTTCTATCTTGAACGCCTAGAAGGAGGCCCCGCTATGCTAGCACGCCGAGCATTCGCACTCATCAACCGAGTGTTCCCAGCCGCCGACGCGTACGCTCACTGTGACGTCCCTTGCGGCATCTACGATCCACACTACGCGCAGATCGCCGCTCTTACCGTGGTTCGAATGAACCAACTCATCGCCGACCTCGCGCCCCCGTCCGCCATGGAGAAGGGCGAGCGCGACAAGTACATGCACGCTCTTGTCCGCTTCACCCAAACCAAGGAGGAGCACGCCGAACTCGTCAAGCACGAGGTCCGTATTATCCGCGGCGACTTCTTCAAGCCCGATAACAGCCCCGACAACATCGGCGAGATCGTCGACGGCATCATGAAGACCGCTTCGAAGGCCCGTCAGAACATCGACGCAGAAGCCGGCGACAAGCTTCTCGACCTCGTCAACCAGTTCGCCGAGGCGTTTTGGAAGGCAAAGGGCGTTGCCACGAAGAAAGCATCCTCGAACCAGGCGGCCGGCGGCGAGTTCGTCGTTCCAGCCTAACTACGACCCTAGAAAAGAGCCCGTAGGTAGGAGGCGGTCGACGACCGCCTCCTACCTGTCTAACACTCAATCGTGACCGAGCCAGCGACAGCAAGCGACACTCAGTGATTTTGCCATACCGCATAGCGGAATCTGTACTTTCGGCAACGCATCGTCCGAGCCGTTCGAGGCTGCTCGGCCGTTCATCCACCATCTCCAGGTCGCAAGCTGAAGCCGCTCCCAGCGAAAGTACGTGATCGTTTTCACCAATGATGGTATAAAGTAACTGTTCAGCTTCGGAATTTAGCGGCTGAGCAGAAGGATTCTCACAACGCATGTACGGCGCAGGTATCGCTAGAGGGCTCAAGGTAACTTTTAGTTACCTCTTCCGAAAGCCCTTCACCATCCAATATCCAGAAGAGCAGCGCCCCATCCCCGTCAACGCGCGCACCAACCTCCTCTGGTTCGAAGAACGCTGCACCGGCTGCTCAACCTGCGCTCAGGCCTGCCCAGACGGCTGCATTCTAGTCGAAACCTCGCCGCGTGAGGATGGCTCGCTCAACATCGACCGCTACGAGATAGACTTCCGCCTTTGCATGTACTGCGGTCTCTGCGTCGAGGCCTGTCCCTACGAGGCCATCCAGGCGGGTGGACCGGTCGACGACGCCACCTATGACTTCAACGAACTGTATCGCGACAAAGACAAGCTTACTGCTATGTCTCAGACCTTCCTAGAGTGGCACGATTTCACGTACCCGAACGGCAAACCGGCTCCCAAACAAGATGAGTATCCGCTGCACACCGGCAAGCCGGTTGAGCGAGACCGCACCCGCTAGCCCGTGGCGAAAATCACACTCGACGGCCGCGAGATCGAGGCACCGGAAGGCGCACCGCTCGTCGAGGTCATCAAGAATAGCGGCATCTTCATCTCGAACCTCTGCTACATTGACGACCTCCCGCCCTACGCCGGCTGCCGCACCTGCCTCGTAGAGATCGAGGGCACACCCGCCCTGCAACTCTCCTGCACCAGCAAGATTGCCGACGGGATGGTCGTTCGAACCAACACGTCCCTCGCTGCGAATACGCGGCAGGCCGTCCTTTCCCTGATCCTGTCGTACCATTCCGACCGCTGCCTGACCTGCCACCGCGTCGTCAAGTGCAAGCCCGGTGACACCTGCCTCAGAGACGACTCGGTCACGCACCGTTGCCTCACCTGCTCCAAGAACTACCGCTGCGAGCTTCAGACCACCTGCGAGATGCTCGAGATGGCGGGATACGAGCCGTGGGACGGCGATACACGCACCTACTACACAACGCCTCAGCCAGAGCCCGACCAGGCGAATCCATTCCTCGAATTCGACCCCCAGATGTGCATCATCTGCACTCGCTGCGTCCGGGCCTGCGACGAGATCCGTCACACGGGGGCGATTACTCTCGCCGGGCGCGGCCCGACGACCCGCATCGCGTTCGGCGCCGACGGACCGGTCCACGACTCCAACTGCGACTTCTGCGGCTCTTGCATCGATGTCTGCCCCACCGCGGCGCTCATGGAGCACCCCAACAAGTGGAGCGCCACTCAGACAGAACGCTGGACGAACACGACCTGCACCCAGTGCTCGGTCGGCTGCTCCATCGCCCTCGGCACCAAGAAGGAACGCGGCGTCATCGTCCGCCCGGATCAACACGCGAACCCCGTCAGCGGCACGCAACTCTGCGTCCGCGGCCGCTTCCACTACGACGCCGTCAAACCCACATCTCGCCTTTCCCAACCGCTGATCAAACGTAACGGCGGCCAAGAAGCCACCTCCTGGGACGAAGCCCTCGAGTTCACAGCCGCTCGCATCGCACAGGTCCGCGAGGAGCACGGCCCGGATGCCATCGCCTTCCTCACGTCCCCGCTCGCGACCAATGAAGAGAACTACCTTGTCAGCAAGATCGCCCGCGCGATCGTTGGCACCAACAACGTCGACTCTACGGCCGGCGCGGTCTCAAGAGCTGTCTCCAACAGCCTCCGAAACGCGTTCGGTACGGAGGCTTTGCCAGCCGACATGGAGCGCCTAGCACAATCGAAAACGGTCCTCGTCGTTGCTGACGACCTCGAGTCCAGCCACAACGTGGCCTGTCTTCGCATCAAGGACGCCGTCGTGAAGAACAACGCGAAACTCGTGGTCGTGAGCGAAATGCGCGGCGAGCTTTGCGACTTCGCCGACGTCTGGATCCAGCCGAACCCCGGCGAGACCGCTACTACCGTTGCCACACTCGACACCGCACTGGCGGACGGCGCTGTGTCAGACGAAGTATCACAAGCGGTCGACCTGCTAAAGCTAGCCCAATCAGAGTCTGGCCAGCCCCTTTCGATCGTCTTCGGCGTCCCTCACTTCGGCACGGCACACGCTGGAGCTGTCACAGCCGCGCTCGCCAACATCGCGATCACCTGCGCCGATGCCGAAGCCTCGGACGCCTTATTCATCCTTCCCCAGGAGGCGAACGTCTGGGGCATGCGAGACGTTGGCGGATCGCCGAGCCTGCTTCCCGGCTACCGCAATGCTACGGACGATACCGCAAGAGCCGACATGGAACGTCTCTGGGGCGCACAGCTCTCCGCCACCCCGGGCCTGACGCTCGACCAGATGAACGGCAAGATCAAAGCCCTCGTCGTCATGAACGACAACCCGCTTATGCTGACTCCCAACCGCCCGGCCGTTGAAGAGATGCTTTCCTCCCTCGACTTCCTCGCCGTCATCGACTCCCTGCCCACAGACATTGCAAATCTCGCGCACGCCGTCTTCGCGGAAGCCGGACCCTGGGCCAAGGACGGCACGACGACCAGCGCCGATCGACGAATTCTGCGTATGCAGCAAGCCACTGCACCCACGGGAGAAGCACGTCAGGGCTGGCAGATCCTCTCTCAGCTTGGCTCGCTTCTCGCTGGACGGCTAAACCCCGGTGAGATCAGGATCAACTACCCCAGCGCCGAAGCGATCGCAGACGAAATCGCGCAGGTCGTGCCGCTCTACAAGGACGCCGAGTACAAGCAACTCGATTCCGGAGCACGACAGGTTCTCAACGGTTTCGGCCCGACCAAGACCGACCGTCAACCCGTCAGCCCACCCAGCTTAGCGTCCGGCGACGGCTTCGCCCTCATCACTGGCCGCGGCCTCTTCACGAGCTACGAGGCGTCGGCGATCCACTCGCCTGATGCGGACAGGCTGCACCGAGAGGATTGCCTGCAGATCAACCCGGCCGACGCCGCCTCGCTGGGCGTCGCCGACGGCGACGAGCTTACCGTCCGGAACTCCGGCGGCGAGATGCGGATCAAAGCGAAGCTCACCGCAAACGTCCCCCCGAAGGCCGCATTCGTCCCGCTTTACTACGACGGCGGCGCCGTCACCCGCCTCTTCCAGCAAGACGCCCCCGTCACGCACGTAGCAATCACCCGCGCTTCCTGACGTCCACCCCATCGTAGCCGGGCACCTTCAAGTGCTTCCAGGGTCCGATATCACAAGGTTCATGCTCCGGACGGCTGCCAATCTCTTCGCGCATCCCTTATCATGGGCGCCATGAGCGATGACAGCGACCGTCTCGTGCTACTCGGAGTCGCCCAGACCGAACTGGAAGCCAACGTCTGGCGCGACATCCTATCGGCTGACGGCATCTCCGCATACGCGAAAAGCACCGACCCAATGTCTTCGTTCGGAGCGACCCCCGCGCCTGGCACCATCGAACTGTACGTCAAGGCCTCTAACGAAAAGAAGGCCCGATGGCTCCTCGGTGACCACATAGATGGCGGCAATCCAGACTAGCCCTCATGGAAATCCCAATCTTCCCCCTCAACACCGTCCTCTTTCCGGGAGCTACACTGCCTCTCCACATCTTCGAAGAGCGATACAAGCAGATGATCGCCCAGTGTTTAGAAGACCAGCACTCGTTCGGCGTCGTCCTCATCCGTTCCGGCGGGGAGGTCGGCGCGACAGCCGAACCGTTCGACATCGGCGCCATTGCTAACATCTCAAACGTGGAGCGCCTCGACGACGGCAAGATGAACCTCATCTGCAGAGGCGGTGAACGCTTCCGTATCGTGAAGACCATCGCGGATACGCCCTATCTCAAGGCTGAGGTTGAGCTCATCGAGACTGCGACCGAATCCGATCCCGCAACTACGGATCTCGCCGACGAGGCAACCACCCTCTTCGCCGAGTACACTCGCCTCTATCTGGCGGTCACGAACCAGTGGTCTCGCACGATCGATCTCCCCGGCGACCCGCAAACGCTCGGTGACTTCATCGGCTCACGGCTGCCCGTTGCGCCACGCACGAAGCAAAAGCTTCTCGAAGAGCTATCTGCGGCAACTCGGCTCGATATGGAGAAACGACTGCTCGGCGCCGCCATTCGCCAGATGACCTCCCAGGTGAGGACCGCGCGCGACGCCCGCTGGCACGGCCTGGCAGTCATGAACTAGCGTTCCAAATCGGGCCACCGTAACGTGACTTCGGCCGCGATCTCGGCTTCGCCGACCGAACCCTCATCGTGATACTTGGCCTCCTGAAGCGGCTCGTGGACGTGCGTCGCCAAGTGCTTGTCCGACGCCGTGAAAACGCCCGACTCCGCTAGAATCGGAACGCCAGTTGCTAGGGCGAGAGAGATGCCATCGCTCGGGCGACAATCGATCTCCTGTCTCCCGTCCTCGGCTTCCACCACGGCCACAGCAAAGAACGTCCCTTCAACTAGCTCGCGGATGCGGACCTCCCGAAGGCTCGTCCCCGACGCTTTCAGAACGTCGGCCATGAAGGCGAACGTTAGTGGCCTCGGCGCTTTCGCCTTCTCGATCTGCAGAGCTATCGCCGTGCCTTCGAATGGCCCCACCCAGATAGGAAGACGACGCTCTCCGTCGACCTCCTGCAGCGTCACGAGATAATACTGTCGCCCGTCGCCTTCAGATCGCGCCCTTCGCACACCGTCGACACGGACTTGAACCGAACCATTGTTGCCTAGCGCTGACATCTTGTCCTCCTTCTGTTCCTCCCGGAGTCGATGCCGGAGAGTGCTGCGCGCCTTGAATAGCCTCGTCTTGACTGCACCCTTCCCGACATTGAGTTCATCGGCTGTTTCTGCTGTCGTAAGGCCCTCCAAGTAGTAGAGGAAAACGGCATCGCGCTGTCCTCCTGGTAAGGTTGAGACCGCATCCCGAACGCGGCCAGAGACATCAGCGGCAACTACCGCCCACTCAGGATTTGAATACCAAGCTGCGTGGACCTCCACGCGACCGCCTTGGATCGCCTCCCATGACCAATCATCGCGGAATCGCTCGCGCAGCAGCCTGCGCCAGACATTGATCGCTATCCCCGTAAGCCAAGCCCCAAATCTGTCAGGGCGCCGCAGCTGTTGGATCTGGAGCATTGCCACGATAGCCGCCTCCTGCGTTGCCTCCTCGGCATGGTAGCCGTCCGCACCCAACCGCCGACATACCGCCAGGGCGACTGGAAGATGGCGCGCAAGCAAAGCACCCATCGCCTCCATGCCACCTTCGCGCGCAATCTCTACTAGGCTTGCGTCACTGTGACGAGACGTTCCATCCGACATCGATGTCCCCGTCCTATAGTGCGTTCAACGCCGCGGTAGGTTACCCGCCGCTATATCTCGAGCTGGACCTTGATCGACCCGCTCTTCTTATCCGCCGCCGTCGTAAACGCCCCCGCAGTATCTGCCAACGCCACACGGTGCGTGATCAGCGCCCGCGCCCGTTCGGGGTCGGCTCGCAGAATCCCGATCGCCGCATCGAAATCCGAGTGCAGCCCCGGACGGCAGTACGTTATCGGCGCGACCATCTTCACTTCCTTCAGCATCATTCCCAGCGGATGCATCTTGATCGGCTGCGTGAACACACCCAGTATGGAAATTCGCCCGCCCGGCCGCACTGACCGCAGCGCATCGCCAACAGTTGGCGCTGTTCCACCAACCGTCTCGATGACGACATCGATATCTTCGCTTGCCAGTCCGGCTGCCCCTTCCACCTCGACGATACGCGACGCCCCGGCCGCCAAAGCGGCCTGCCCCTGATGTTCGTACCTGAACGTCGCGATCACCTCGCTCGCGCCCGCCGCCCGCGCCGCCAAGATCGCTGTCAGACCGATCGTGCCACTGCCTAGCACCAGTACCCGCTCACCCACAGTCACGCCCACCATGTGCGCGCCATGCACCGCCACGGCCACCGGCTCCACCAGCGCCCCCAACTCGAAGTCCAGCTCGTCCGGCAACCGATAAAGCGAATACGCTGGCGCGGCGATGTACTCCGCCATTCCACCAGCCTGAACCCCACCCGCCGCGCGGCCCGGACACAGGTGATACCTGCCGGTTAGACAGTAGGTGCAGGTCCGGCACGTGGTCAGCGGTTCTATCGCCACCCGTTCGCCCGCGGCGAACCCCTCAGCCGCCTCGACAACCTCTCCGGCGAACTCATGGCCTGGAGACACGTTGGGCATCGATGGCAGGTGGCCGCTGTAGGAGTGCAGATCCGTCCCGCAAACCCCACAGACGCGAACTCGAATCAGCACTTCGCCGGGCGCGGGCTCTGGCATCGGAGCATCGCGAACCTCGATCTGCTCCTTACCGGTTTGAAAAGCGGCCTTCATCTGCGACATGTTGGCGCACATCTTAGCAGACGCCAGCCGCCAGTCGTAATACACTGCACCCCACTGCGCTATCATCGAGGGTGATGCGCGCGCTAAACCAACCGACAAGCTGGTGGGGATGGCACTGGGAGCCGCCAACCCCGATGTCGATCACCGAGATCTTGGCGGCCGGAAACATGTCGCCGGGAATGGCCGCCATGTTTTGGATCGGAATCGAGCGCGGAGCGTCGATCATCATTGCCGCCGATCCGCCAGCCTCCGGCAAGACCACGACACTCACCGCCCTCCTGTCGTTCACCCCGCCCGATACCGTCGTCTACTTCACAAGTGGAGTCGACGAGACGTTTGCCCTCCCCGAGCCTTCACCCGCCTACGCCACCTACCTGCTGATCAACGAAATGAGCGATCACATCCCCGTCTACACATGGGACGAGAACGCCCGCCAGGCGTTCGACCTTATGTCGAACGGCTACTCGCTCGCCAGCACGATGCACGATAACGACGTCGCCGGAGTCGTCAGACAACTCGAGGACGACCTTCGGATCCCGCGCTCTCACATCGCCAACCTCACGTTCATCGCACCAATGCACATCGGAAATCGCGAGGGCACGATCAGGCGAATGACTGAAGTCGCTTTCCTTCAGCCCAACGGCGACGACATCTCGATCGGTCGCCTGGCGACGTGGGACGAAACCTCCGACGAATTCACGCTCTTCCCTGAAGACGACGCTCAGCAAGCGTACGCTGAGTGGGCCGGCCTGTCCGTCGAAGAGATGACGGTTGAGATCGATCGGCGAGAGGAGTTCTTACGTGGTCTGATGGACTCGCAGACCGTGGACATTTCGGACGTCAACGAAGCCGTCGAGGAGTTCTACCGGGAACCCAACAGACCTACCGGAGAAGGATAGCGGCCGCGTTCTCGTACGACTCGAAGTCCTCGAACACAAGATCGGCGCCCGAACTCTTTAGCTCATCGACTGAATAGTTGCCCGTCGCCACGCCCACCGCCTTTACACCGTTCGCCAGTGCGGCCCTGATGTCGTGCGGTGTATCGCCGATGACGAAGACCTCTTCAGGCGCGCGCCCGTCAGCCACATTCTCGACTGCGGCCTTCACCACTTCCGCTCGATCGACGCTCACTTCGCCGAATCCGCCGCCTTCGAAGAACGAGTCGATCCCGTAGTGCCGCAGCTTTATGTCCGCCGCCTTGCTGAAGTTCCCGGTCGCCAGCCCCAGCTTCGCATCGCCGCTCAGAGCATCCAGCAGCTCCGGAAAGCCGGGCATCAAGCTACCCTTTCGATCCTTGAGGGCGCCGGGCAACAACTCGTAGTATCGGTCGACGAACGCACCGACGTGCTGCTGCACGTCGCCTTCGACTCCGTGCTGCCTCAGCCCTTCGCTGACGATGAACAGATCTGTGCGTCCACTGAACTCAACCTTGCCGAAGCCATCCTCGATGCCAAACACCTCACGAAACACCGCGTTCATGGCGGAACTACCGGCACCGCCGGTGTAGAGCAGCGTGTTATCGATATCGAAGAGGAACGCGCGCGACAAGAATGCTATTTGTCGACTGCCTCACCAGCCTCGACCCAGCCGTCAGTACCGCCTTCCAGGTTGAACAGTCGTGTCAACCCGGCCGCCGCCGCCATCTCGCAAGCCAGCGCACTCCGCTGCCCGACGGCGCAGACGAAGATCACGTCCTTGTCCTTGGGTAGCTCCTCCCGGCGAGCGTACACACTATTCACTGGAATCAGCGTCGCCCCCGGAACGTGACCAGCCTCGTATTCGTGAGGCTCTCTCACATCGATGATGGCTGCTCCCTCGCCCAACATCCCCTTAGCCTCGTTTACATCAATCCGAGAGAAGGGCTCCCTCGGGTCCTTCGTCGCCATACCTCAGCGCCTCCTATAGCGTTCTAGCTATCTTCGTCTCGGGACCTGGCTCCCTCCCTCTCATTCTAGCGCCACACGCCCTCCGTTGACAGAGTGCCATTCCACCGTATCATTGCCACTGGGTACAGATGGCTACCAAACATCAGATTGCCGAACTAGTCGACAAAATGGCCGCCGAGCGAGCCAAACTCCTGGCAGCTTTGGAGTCGATGTCCGAGGAAGAGCTGCTAGCCACGCCGAACGACGGCGAGGAATGGAACGCCAAACAACAGATGTCCCACCTTTGCGAAATGGAAGTCTCGTACCGCGCCTGGGTCGAGCGCGCAGTCGAAGAAGACGGCGCTGTTGTCGATGGGGTCTTCGGCGACGGACCGGCAATCCGCATCGAGGATGCTGCGAAGCACACAGGACAGGATCATATTGCAGAGATGCGCCGCCAGCGGGGCGAAACTACGCGATTGATCGAGTCCCTCGGCCCGGACGACTTCGAGCGGACAGCCACGAACAAGCCGTTCGGAACACTCACCGTCATGCAGTGGCTCCGCTCTTACTATCGGCATGACCGCATGCACGTAGACCAGCTCAGCGGACGCGACCCGACATACAAACCTAAGTTCGTCAGCGGCTCAGAGCCCGACCAGCGGCGCGGATAGGGCTCGATGCCACGACCCAGCGTCTTCGTGACGCGACTCCTCCCCGGAGGCGCGATCGAGTTCCTCAAGCACCATGCGGCTGTTCGCGTCTGGCGTGAAGAAGAGCCGCCTCTCGCTGAGGAACTCGTCCAGCAAGCTGCGCGATCCGACGCCATCCTCTCGCTGCTCACCGACCGCATCGACGCCAACCTCCTCTCAAACTCCCCTCGCCTTGCCATCGTCAGCAACATGGCGACTGGCTTTGACAATGTCGACATCGGCGCCGCCAGCGCGAACAACGTGCTCGTAACCCGTACGCCCGGCGTCCTTAGCGAGACGACCGCGGAGTTCACAATCGCCCTACTGTTCGCGACGTCGAGACGCATCGTCGAGGGCGACCGGAGCGTCAGGAACGGCCAGTGGAAGACGTGGGGGCCGAACGTACTCCTCGGCGTCGATCTCGCCGGAGCCACCCTCGGCATCATCGGTATGGGCGGTGTCGGAGAAGCGGTCGCCCGACGCGGCCGCGCGCTGGGGATGCGCGTCAAGTACTACAGCCGAACTCGAAAACGCGACCTCGAAAAGGAACTGCGTATCTCGTACAGCTCTTTCACCTCACTTCTCGAGAGAGCTGACTTCGTGAGCCTTCACGCTCCCCTCACTGCCGAGACGAAACACCTCATCGGCAAAGCGGAACTCGATCTGATGAAGCCGAGCGCCGTGCTCATCAACACTGCCCGCGGACCCCTCGTCAATCAGTCCGCTCTCTACACCGCGCTTAGTAGGCAACGAATCGCCGCCGCCGCCATCGACGTCTCCGATCCCGAGCCCATGCCCCCGGACGATCCACTTCTCACCTTGCCCAACGTCATCGTCACTCCACACATCGCCAGCGCAAGCACAGCGACTCGGTCGCGCATGGCGATGCTAGCGGCCGAGAACCTGGTTCAAGCGCTGCAAGGAAAGCTGCCCAAACACACCGTCAACCGCAACATCGCACGCCAGTGGAGAGAGCGGGTACGCGGCCGCTTCACGTCGTCTTGACATCCTCGCGAACCCGGTGCTATCGTCGCGCTAGCCGTTGCTTGGAGATAGACGACCTGACCTGGGCGTCGGCTTGTTTCAGCACTCGCTAACCGATGCCTAAAGACTCCGGAAACCTATGGCTCGCGAAGGCTCTGTGGGAACTCGGAGCCGTCCAATTCGGCGACTTCACCCTGGGCCGCACCACCCAGAACTCCCCCATCTACGTGAACCTGCGACTCATCATCAGCGATCCTCGCGCCCTCTCACGCGCCGCGCGCGTCATGCAGGAAGAGGTGCAGACCCTGCAAGCGATGCGGCATCCCCACGTTCATCCCTTCCAGCGAATATGCGGTATCCCGTTTGGCGGCCTACACTTAGCCACCGCGTTCTCCCTGCGCAGTCGCGTGCCGATGGTGTACGTCCATCCGGCGAAGGAGCACAACGGCAGCCGCATCTACGTTGAAGGCCTCTACGAAGCCGGTGAATCCGTCCTTCTCGTCGACGACCTCGTGACCTCAGGTGGCGGCATCGGCCAAACCGCCGCATTCCTTCGGGACAACGCCGGCCTCCATGTGCGAGACGTCCTCGTGCTTCTCGATCGCCAAGAGGGCGCGAAGGAGCGACTGCGAAAGCAAGGTTACAACCTCATCTCCATCCTCGGACTCGAGCCCATGCTCAACTACCTGATGGCCAGCGAACTAATCGAAGCGGATCAGTTCAGGCGGTCTGTCGAGTACATCCAGTCCCAGCGCGGCAAGCTCGATAGCTAAGTGCCCTCTATTTCGCTACGAAACTGTCGTGCCGTCGCCTTGCCAGTTGCGCTAATCGGCGCCGCCATCGTGGCTGCATGTGGTGGCGGCGCGCCGGTGACAGACAGCGACTCAATAGATTGCGGCGCTCTTCAGAATCTCGAGAGTTACCGCTACAGCCTTGAGCTGAAACTGGATGCCCCGGCCTTCGAGGATACATCGGGCCCGGACGACCCTCTGAGCGCGTTCGCCGAAGCCCTGACCTCCCTCTTCTCAGACATGCGGATTCAGGGCGCCTTCGCGGCGCCAGACCGGTCCCAGGTGGTCCTCGCTTTCGAAGGTGAAGAGCTAGAGTGGCGGTCGATCGGTGACCAAACCTGGGTCCGATTCGGCGACCAATGGGAAGAACAGGAGCCATCGTCCGGCGACGAACTTCTCACCCCAGAAATCATCTGCCAAGACGTCATCCTCAACATCGCATCGTCGCTTTCCGGCGCTGCGGTGGAGGATGCCACGATCAACGGCATCGACGCCTATCACTACTCGGTCGACTCAGAAGACCTCGGAAATCTCCCACCCTTACTCGCCGTCGCCAACTCTGGGGATCTGCCGGATGATCTAAGCTTCGATGTCTGGCTGGCGAAGGAAGGCCTCTGGCCCGTACAGCTCAGCTTCATCGCCAGCGACACCGACGATTCGGGTCAAACTGTAGCACTCAGCCTTGACATGCAAGTACGCGACATCAACGATCCCGGAATTCTAATCGAGCCACCTCCTACCGAAGGTGGCACTGAGGGAAGCTAGTCTCTACAGCAGCCGACGTATCGCCTTGCGCCCCGGCCGGGGATCGTAACTGGACTTGAAGATATTGAGCTGATCCCGCTGTATCAGGTACTTGCCCGCAAACAAAACTGCTGGAACCTTCTTCTGCTTGATCAGCCGGCGAAGGCTTTGCGGGTGTATGTTGAGGACTCTTGCGGCCTCGACCAAGTCCAGGTAATTGTCGAAAGGCTCATCTGCCATAGCAGGAAACTCCAATAATACGCTCAGACGCGTGAATAATTCTAGCACAACTTATCAAGGTGTCCGCCAGCTAACCGATTATGGGGCACTCCGCCCAAGTAGCGCTATGCTACCCTTGACCTGCCATGCCAAACGCCGATTCGCGCCCGAATTCAGGTCATGACCACCCCACTCGGTTCATGACAACCTCTAGTCGTCCGATCGATCCAGTCTACGACGCCTCACACGTCCCCGACCTTGACCACGATCGCGACCTAGGCGCTCCCGGCGACTATCCGTTCACTCGCGGCGTCCACTCCACCGGCTACCGCGGAAAACTTTGGACCATGCGCATGTTCGCCGGTTTCGGTTCCGCTGAAGAGACGAACGAGCGCTTCAAGACACTCCTCGCTCAGGGGAACAAGGGCCTCTCGGTCGCCTTCGATATGGCAACCCTCTACGGCTATGACTCCGACGCGCCAGAGGCGATTGGCGAGTTCGGCAAGTGTGGCGTGGGAGTCTCGTCTCTGCAAGACATGGAGATTCTGCTCGACGGCCTGCCGCTCGCCGACATCACGACCTCGATGACGATCAACTCACCTGCCGCCATCATCTGGGCGATGTACATCGCCGCCGCCGAGAAGCGAGGCATCTCCCGCAAGAAACTCGCAGGCACGATTCAGAACGACATTCTCAAGGAGTACATCGCTCAGAAGGAGTTCATCTACCCACCCGAGCCATCGATGCGAATGGTAGTGGACACCATCGAGTTCGGCAGCCGAGAGATGCCCAATTGGAACACGATCAGTATCTCCGGGTACCACATCCGCGAAGCCGGCTCGACGGCAGTCCAAGAGCTGGCCTTCACGCTGGCTGACGGGCTCGAATACGTCCGCTGGTGCCTCGAGCGAGGACTCGACATCGACGACTTCGCCCCCCGGCTATCCTTCTTCTTCAACTGCCATAACGATTTCTTC
>JACZRQ010000075.1 GCA_022574655.1 Chloroflexota bacterium | reverse complement strand
TCTTCGAGGAGGGCGGTGAAGAAGACTACCTCCTTGACGGTGCGGACGACTTCGCCTTTGCGGAAGATGGCGCCGCGGCCCTTGCCCGCGGCGAGGCCGACGTCGGCGTCGCGTGATTCGCCGGGGCCGTTGACGACGCAGCCCATGACGGCGACGGTGATGGGCTTGCCGAGACTCTTGAAGTGCTCCTCTACCTTGTTCACCAGTGGGATGAGGTCGACTTCGATGCGGCCGCAAGTTGGACAGGCGACGATGGTTGCGCCGCGCTGACGGACGTTGAGCGACTTGAGGATGTCCCAGCAGACGGGCAGCTCTTCCGCAGGGTCGGCGGCGAGCGATACGCGGATGGTGTCGCCGATGCCCTCGGCGAGGAGGACGCCGATACCGACGGCGGAACGGACGGTGCCGGCGCCGGGGGTGCCGGCTTCGGTGACGCCGAGATGCAGCGGGTAGGGGATCTTGTTGGCGATCTCGCGGTAGGCGGTGACCATCGTCGGCACGTCGAACGCCTTGAGGGAGATCTTGATGTCCTCGAGGCCTAGGTCTTCGAGGATACCGATCTCCCAGAGGGCGGCGTCGACCATTCGCTGGACCTTCGGTGGCGGTAGCTCGCCGTCGGCGAGCGCTGGGATCGGTGGCAGCGAGCCCTCGTTGACGCCGACTCGGATGGAGATGCCGCGCTCCTTGGCGGCGCGGACGACGGTCTTGACCTTGTCGGTGTCGCGGATGTTGCCCGGGTTGAGGCGTAGGCCGTGGATGCCGCCTTCGATCGAGGCGAGCGCGAGTTTGTAGTCGAAATGGATGTCGGCGATGACGGGGACAGTCGTGCGCTTGACGATCTCCGTTACGGCGGCGGCGGCGTGTTTATCGGGAACGGCGATGCGAACGATCTCGGCACCGTCGTCCGCGAGGCGGGCGATCTGCTCGATGGTGGCGTTTGCGTCGGCGGTGTCGGTGTTGGTCATCGTCTGGACGACGATGGGGGCGTCGCCGCCGACCTGGACGTCTCCGACGTGGAGGGGGCGGCTCTGACGGCGCGGGCTAAGCGGGGCGGGTTCGTCTGTCATCTGAAGAGGCTTTCTCCTCCAATCAAGCGCTGGATATCAATAACTGTGATGAATGCAGCCATAGCTAGGATAAGCACTAAGCCGACTAGATGCACTATAGCTTCCTTTTCGGGTGCGATGCGGCGTCCGCGACGGATGACCTCAAGTACCACAAATGCCATGCGGCCACCGTCCAGCATGGGCAGCGGGAGTATGTTGATGATGCCGAGGTTGAAGGAGAGCAACGCCGCGAGTTCGAGCAGAGCAAGCCAGCCGTTGTCATCGATGACCTCGCCGGTGGCTTGAGCGATACCGACGGGTCCAGTGAACTGCGGGCTTTGTCCGCCCTTGATCCAGGAGAGGATCTCGTTTCGGAAGAGGACAAGTACGTCCAAGTACTCTGCGGTACCCTTGGCGACTGCGGTCCAGATGGGGAAGCTTTCGGACTCAATGAACGCAGGGTTCCAGATGGATATCGTGATGCCGGTGGGGCCCTGGCCGAGGCTTAACTCTTCGCCCGCAGTGAGCGCATTGGGGTCGGGCAGGCCTGCCGCTGCCCGCACGTCGGCGCGAGTGACGCCAAGGCGTTGGGCGACAAGAACGACGAAGTCGTCCTTCTGCACGACATAGGTGATTGTTTCGCCGTCGCGGTTGGTAACGACTAGCTCCTGACCTTCATCGAGGGTGACATCTATATCAGCGGCAGCTTGCACGGCGCCGAAGGGTACGCCGAGATCGGATGCCACAGAGCTGACGGTATCGCCATCCACGACGGTGTATTTGATGTCAGGCGCGGACCAACGCGACTCTACGCGATAGTCGAGTACCGTCGTGTCTCCGTCCGCGAGCGTGCGGCGGACGGTCATTGTGATGACTTCGCCGAGGTTGAGCCTGATTTCGCGGCCGACCTCCGACGGGTTGCGGACTTCTTTGCCGTTGACGTGGGTGATGATGTCGCCTTCCTGGAGCCCGATGAGTTCTTCGGCATCGAGGCCGTCGGGGACGACGAGGGGTTCAGCCTGAGAGGCAGGCGCGGACTGGACGACGGAGGTGATCTGTGTGAGGCCGAGGCTGACGTCGCGAGAGATCATGAAGGCGATGGCGAAGAGGGCGATGGGGAGCAGGAAGTTCATCGTTGAGCCGGCGCCGAGTACGATCAGGCGCTTCCAGGCTTTCTGGGCGGCGAGGCTTTGCGGATCCTCGGGGTCTTCTTCGCCGAGGAGCCGGACGAATCCGCCAAGCGGCAGCCAATTGATGGAGTACAGCGTCCCGCGCCAGGTGAAGCCGAAGGCGCGCGGCGGAAAGCCGATGCCGGCCTCGAGCACTTTGATCCCGAACGCTTTGGCGGTTAAGTAGTGTCCGAGTTCGTGAAAAACGACGAGTGCGACGAGTATCGCGACGAAGGGGAGCACGGATTGAAGAACCTGAATCATGAAGCTATCGTGTGATTTCCGATATTAGTAACGAATGAAACGGGCATTAGGCTTTGGTCTTGACCCAGTCTTCGGCGAAGGTGCGCGCCCAAGCGTCTGCCGCCAGCAGGTCGTTGAGCTTCGGGTCTGTCACGCCGTCGTGGGCCGATAGCGCATCGTCGAGAGCGTTGGCGATGTCTGTGAAGCGGATGTAGCCGGAGAGGAAGTGCTGGACGGCGACTTCATCGGCAGCGGCGAGGACAGCGGGGTATGTGCCGCCCTTGCGCCCCGCCTGGAGGGCGAGTGAAAGACAGCGGTATTTTCGGAGGCTCGGTACGCCGAAGGTCAGTGTTGGCATGAGTTTCAAGTCAAGTTTCGGTACCGCAGCACCCACGAGCCGTTCGGGGTAGGTGAGCGCACACTGTATTGGTAGACGCATGTCCGGAACGCCGAGTTGCGCCTTAATCGAGCCATCTCTGAACTCAACCATGGAGTGGACGATGCTCTCTCTGTGCAAGACCACGTCGATTCGCTCCAAGGGGACGTCGAAGAGCCAGCGCGCTTCGATGCACTCAAGGCCTTTGTTGAGGAGAGTGGCGCTATCGACGGTGACCTTCTTCCCCATCTCCCAGTTGGGGTGTCGGAGCGCCTCCTCAGCGGTGACGCGGCTCAGCTCCTCCACGGGCGTGTCGCGGAACGGCCCGCCGGATGCGGTGAGGATGATGCGCTCTATTGCGTCATTGGACTCGCCCCAGAGGCACTGCCAGATGGCGGAGTGCTCGGAGTCGATGGGACGCAGCTCACCGCCGTTCTGGCGGGCTTCCTCGACGAGAATCTGCCCGGCCATGACGAGTACTTCCTTGTTGGCGAGGGCCACGGCCTTCCCGGCGCGAAGTGCGGCGAGTGCGGGGCCGAGGCCCGCAGCGCCGACCGTTGCGAGGACGACGATATCGACCCGGGGATCGGCCGCCATCTCTTCCATTTCGGCCCAACGTGCGCGTCCACGGCCGACGAGAGTGTCGCGCACGTAATCGTCCTGCCGGGTGGCGTAGACCATGCTTGGCTTGAACGCGCGCGCTTGCTCTTCGAGCAGGGTGACGTTGCCGCCGGCGGATAGGGCGATGATGTTGAAGCGGCCGGGAAGAGATTGGACGACTTCGAGGGTCTGGCGGCCGATAGAGCCGGTAGAACCGAGGATGGCGAGACCGATGGGAGACTGGGTCATAGGGTCATAGGGTCAGGTGGGATTGGGTGAAGGGTCATGGGTTGTGGGTCACGGGGTTAGAGGGGGATAGGTCTGGGGTCATTGGCCGACCGATATCACCCCGTAGTATACCAAAGGGGTCGTGAACAGGACGGCGTCGATGCGGTCGAGGAAGCCGCCGTGGCCGGGTACGAAGTCGCTGGTGTCTTTGATGCCGACGCCGCGCTTGAGTTGACCATTGCGGACGCCGCCTTCGCGAACCGGTGTCGCATATCCGGTGTCGCATATAATGTGCCGTGCTCGGATGTGCGTCGATGGCAGGCCAGAGTTCGCTCTGTGAATCTCCTGGAGGTGACGGTGGGACTAGACATCAACCTCGTTCCATTCGCTCCCTTCCTCGCGCTCGCCGCCGCCGTACTGCAATTCAAGGGGATGCGGAATGCGGTTGATCGCGTTCTCAACTGGCTGCGTCGCTTGCGTCTGATCGCCTTCATCGGCAAAGAGACGGTGCAGGCGGTAGAAGCGGTCTCCAAGACGTACCCGGACGGGGGCGTCATCTGGGAGCCCATCTCGGGTGCAGCTCCAGTCCAGAGATCCACTGGCTATAGTATCGGTCTCGGCATCAGGGAGCGCAGGCCGCGCATAAGACGGGAATCCGGCCGACATCTCATAGGAATTGTCGAGCGCGTTGAAGCCGGTCCGTTCGTGTATCTCCCATTAGCAGCCCTTGTTCTCGCGTGGCTCGTCGCGGGCGTATTGGACACCAAGTGGTTGGTGCTCCCGTTCTGGCTGTGGCCGGTGGCAATCGCTGAATTCTCAAGCGTCGAGTTCGATCTCTTGTCACTGATTACGCATCTGGCGCTGGGGATCATCTACATCGCTGCGGCATTATTGATCAGCTTCGCCTTCCTGACGGTCTCAGCTACCGCGACGGTCCGCACCTTGAGTGAATTCGCTGAGATTACCGACCGATTCGACTGGCATGGGGTGCTTGTATCAATACTTACACTCGCGGCCGCGCTGTGCGCGCTCACCGCACTGTGAGGTAGCGCAGGCGTTAAGGATCGGGGACGATGCGCAGTGAAGAAGAGTGTTCTGATATGCCGATCAGTATGGCCTTAGAGGATGACCCATATCAGCCAGTAGTATACCAAAGGGGTCGTGAACAAGACGGCGTCGATCCGGTCAAGGAAGCCGCCGTGGCCAGGTACGAAGTCGCTTGTGTCCTTGATGCCGACGCCGCGTTTGATCATCGATTCGGCAAGGTCTCCGAAGAATGCGGCGATTGGCAAGAGCAACGCCAGCGGCAGGATCTTCTCGATGTCGACGTCGAGGCCGAGCGCCCAGTTGAGGATGAGAACCGTGGCGACGCCGGATGCGACGCCGGCAAGTGTGCCTTCGACGGTCTTGTTGGGGCTGATCCGAGGGGTGATCCTGGTGCGGCCGACGGTGCGGCCAACGAAGTAGGCGAAGGTGTCTGCGATGAAGGTGGCGAAGACGGCGAGGAGTACCCATTCCTTGCCGTCCGGCACGTCTCGCAGAAGGACGAGGTGGGAGCCGAGGAAGCCGATGTAGGCGACGGCGGCGATGGAGCGCATCCAATCTTGCATGCCTTCCTTCGGATCGCCGCGCAGGATGAGGTAGACGAAAGAGACAGCGATAGCGGCGACGAAGGCGCCGGTCCATTCGTCGAAGCCGTTGTCGGCCGCCACGGCGAGGAGCGCGACGGCGCCTGCGCCGATGTAGGCGATGGGCCGTTGGTTCAGGAAGACGTGCGTCAGCCGACCGAAGAATGTCGCGTCAGCGGTGTCTGATGGCTGGTCGCTAAGGGCGTTGAAGAACTCGATAGCGGTGATGGCGAGGATCAGGGCGACGACGGCAACGTAGGTAGCGCCGCCGACGATGATAACGGCGATGATGATGGGTACGCCGACAGCGGCGGTGGCGATCCGCTGAAGAAGCATCGTCTAGATCAGCCGCTGGTGTCTACGCCGGCGCCGTTCTTATCGTTAGCGCTGACGGTCTCGGGATCCCGTTCTTCGTTCGGGACGCCGCCGAATCTACGAGTGCGCTGACTGTAGGTGATGAGAGCTTCGTCGATGTTGCTGGTACCGAAATCCGGCCAGTAAGCGGGGATGAAGCTGAGTTCTGCGTAGGCGGCCTGCCAGAGCAGGAAGTTGGAGATGCGCATCTCGCCAGCGGTGCGGATGATGAGATCGGGGTCGGGAAGATCGGTTGTGGCGAGCCGGGAGGAGACTGTCGATTCGTCGATGTCTTCGGGACGGACGCCGTCAGAAACGATGCGGCGCACAGCTTCAACTATGTCGGCTCTACCGCCATAGTTCCAGGCGAGAGCAAGGGTCATGCGAGTGTTATTGCGGGTAAGTTCGACGGCTTGGTTCACCTGGCGTTGCAGGCGAGGATGCAGGGCCGAGAGGTCTCCGAGATGGACAACTCTGATCCCGTTCTCATCGAGCTTCTTAGTCTCCCGGCGAAGGTAAAACGAGAGAAGTTGCATGAGGCCCCGGACCTCGTACTGAGGGCGTGACCAGTTCTCCGTGGAGAAGGCGAACAGAGTCAGGTAGGGGATTCCGTAATCGGCGACGCGGTCGATGACTTTGCGGATGTTCTCGGTGCCCGCGCGATGTCCGGCGAGGCGAGAGCGGCCGCGCTCCTTCGCCCAGCGGCCGTTACCGTCCATAATGATCGCGATGTGTTGCGGGAGGCGCTTCAGGTGAAGAGGCGGTGGCGTTTCCGTGCGGTGAGAGTCAAGGACGATTGCCATTGTTCAACAGTATAGAACGTCAGCAGGACGCAGTCGTTGCGGCCAGCGGATCAGACGTTGAGAAGTTCCTCTTCCTTTGTGTGCCCAACTTCATCGACGAGCTTAACCTGCTCGTCGGTGACCTTCTGCAGGTCGTTTTCGGCGCGGTGCAGCTCGTCCTGCGAGATTTCTGAGTCGTGCTCCATCTTCCGGAGCTGATCGTGAATGTCGCGGCGGACGTTGCGGACGGCGACGCGAGCTTCTTCGACACGTTTTCGTACCTGCTTCGCCAGATCTTGGCGACGGTCGTCCGTGAGCGGTGGTATTGACAGCCGGACGACGGTTCCGTCGTTGGAAGGCGTGAGACCGATGTCCGACTTGAGGATCGCCTTCTCAATGGTTTCGAGGGAGGAACGATCGTATGGCTGGATGACGATGAGGCGGGCGTCAGGGACGGAGATGCCGGCGAGCTGGTTGAGCGGCGTAGGAGTGTCGTAGTAGTCGACTTTGAGGTTCTCGACGAGGCCGGTGCTGGCGCGGCCCGTGCGGATGGTACCGAGGTCGTGTTCGAGGGCCTCAATGGCTTTAAACATGCGACCTTCGGCATCTTTCAGCTTTTGATCGGGCATGTGGTGCTCCTCTGCTAATTAGCCGGTCGGCTTGGTCACCGAAGCTTCTTCGAACGCGGTCTCGACGCTGCCAACTCTGGTACCCGGGTGGTCACCGGCAGCGACACGCTCAATACTACCGGGTTTGCGTACGTCGAAAACGATGATAGGAAGGGAGTTTTCCATGCAAAGCGAAAGGGCGGTGGAGTCCATCACCTGCACCCGGCGGTTGAGGGCGTCGAGGTATGAGAGCGTGGCGAACTTGCGGGCGTTAGGTTGTTCGAAAGGGTCAGCTTCGTAAACGCCGTCGACGTTCTTCTTGGCCATGAGCAGGACATCCGCGTCAACCTCGACGGCGCGAAGAGCGGCGGCGGTGTCGGTCGTCATGTAAGGGTTGCCGGTACCGGCGGCGAAGATGACGACTCGGCCTTTCTCGAGGTGGCGCATCGCCCGTCGCCGGATGTACGGTTCAGCGACTGCGGTGACGGGGATGGCAGACTGGGTGCGTACGTCGATGTTGCTGCGTTCGAGGGCGTCCTGAAGGGCAAGAGCGTTGATGATGGTGGCGAGCATACCGGCGTAGTCGCCAGTAGCACGGTCCATGCCGGTCGCCTCAGCCTCCGCACCGCGGAAGATGTTGCCGCCGCCGACGACGATAGCAACGTCGATGCCGTTTTCCCGGACTTTTTTGAGTTGCGCTGCGATGTTGTCAAGGATGTCTGGGTCGAGGCCGAAGGAACGGTCTCCCTGGAGCGCTTCACCGCTTAGCTTGAGAAGTATCCGTCTATAAGGAGGGTCTCCGCTCATAGCGTCGCCCGCCGTGGCTATCGCCCCAGCTCGAAGCGCGAGAACCTCCGCACGCGAACGTTCTCGCCGGTTTTGCCAATGGTTTCCCTGACGAGATCCTCAATGGTTATCGAGTCATCCTGCACGTACGGTTGCGAGAGAAGTGCGACTTCCTTGGGGTTCTCGTCATGGCCGTCAGGAATATCGTCTTTCGAAACGTATAGCGGCGCGGTGCCGGCGATGTGGACGGCGATCTTCTGTGCGAGGTCGCGGAAGTCGTCCGTTCGCGCGACGAAGTCGGTCTCGCAGTTGAGCTCGACCAAGACGCCGAGCCTGTCGTTGTGGTGTATGTAGGAGTAGACGACGCCTTCGGCGGTGGTTCGCCCGCCGCGGCTAGCGGCGACGTCAACGCCTTTCTTGCGGAGTATCTCTTTTGCTTTGTCGAAGTCACCATCGGCTTCTTCGAGTGCGTTCTTGCAATCGAGCATCCCGCCGCCTGTCTCACTTCGCAGGCGCTTAACGTCGTCAGCAGAGAATGCCATATTCGATTGGTCTCCTGTATCTAGTCAGATTTCGCGTCTTCAGTAGTCGGTTCGGCGGCGGCCCCGTTTGACGCCGGCTCTTCCGGAGCGGACTCGGCCTTAGCGTCCGCGCCGGTATCCGGCTCAACCTCTGCGGTTTCAGCTTGAGGCTCGGGCGCCTCCTCCGCCGTTTCTGGTGTGGCGGGCGGCTCGGCGGTATCTTCCGTAGAGGCTTCTGTCTCGGCAGGGGATTCCGCAGCGGACTCAGGCTCCGAGGCTTCGCCGGCTGTCGCTTCTGCTTCCTTCGCGGGCGTTTCAGCTTCGCCATCGGCAGCGGCTTCGGTTTCCGTGGCGGCACCGCCTTCGGCGTCGGCTGCGGTCTCCGTAGCGGCTTCGGACTTCGCGGCGGCTGTGGCTTCAGCAGCGGCGACTTTGGCGGCGGCAGCGGCCTCAGCAGCGGCGACTTCGGCGGCCGCGGCTTCTTCCTTCGCCTGAATCTCCTGCGGTGAAGGCTCGTCCGGAGAGACGGAGTAGCCGGTTTCCTTGTAAGCGTCGACCTCTACCTCTTCGGCTTCGAGGGCGGCTTGCTGGGCGTACTCGCGGGCGGTGAGGCCGTCGAGCACGGCGTCGGCGATGCGTTTGGTGATCAGCTTGATGGCTCGAATGGCGTCATCGTTAGAGGGGATGGGGTAGTCGATGACGTCAGGATCGCAGTTGGTGTCGACGAGGGAGATGATGGGCACGTCGACGCGGAGGGACTCTTTGACGGCGAGTTCCTCTTTGGTGGTGTCGACGATGTATACGGCGCTGGGGATGGCGGTCATCTCTTTGATGCCGCCTAGGTAGCGGTTCAGCCGCGCGATCTTCTCTTCTGTCTTAAGCCGCTCTTTTTTTGGTAGGTGCTCCATCTCGCCGCGGGCTTTGGCGTCTTCGAGCCGAACGAGGTAGTCTATGCGGCCCTGAATGGTGTGGAAGTTGGTGAGGGTACCGCCGAGCCAGCGTGTGATGACGAAGGGCATGCCGCAGCGCTTAGCTTCGGCGTCGATAGTCTCCTGCGCCTGGCGCTTGGTGCCGACGAAGAGGAGAGTGCCACCGTTGGCGACGAGATCGCGGACGAATTCGGCGGCGGCTTCCAGGCAGTCGACGGTCTGGGCGAGGTCGATGATGTGTATTCCGTTGCGCTCCGTGAAGATGAACTTGCGCATCTTGGGGTTCCACCTTCGGGTTTGATGCCCGAAATGGACTCCCGCTTCGAGGAGCGTCTTCATAGATACAGGTGTAGTCAAGCAGTTTCTCCTTCGTAAGGCCCGAACGACTAGTATAGCAAGGCGCGTTCTGCGGGAACAACACGGAAACCGGGATGGCTGGCAGAATGTGTCGCTGTTTGTTGTCTTGTATCTGAGCGTTTGCTATATTTAGGGGTGTGGCTGCCCTTGAGGGCGGTCATTTGTTCACACCCGGAGGTACCCCAAGTTGCCAGTCTATGAGTACAAGTGCGCTAAAGGACATAGCTACGAGAAGACCGAGGGCTTCGACGCCCCCGTGCGGCAGAAGTGCATAAATTGCGGCGCGGCCGCGAGGCGGCAAATCAGTATGCCGGCGGTGATCTTCAAGGGGTCTGGTTTCTACAGTACCGACAACCGGAAGGGCAGCCCAGACGGATCGCCCAGCACCTCTGACAGCTCCAGCGAGTCGAGTGCGCCGTCGAACGGTAGCTCGGCCGACAGCGGGACGGGGTCGAAGACGGGGTCGAAGGCTGAGGCCAGCGGGACGAAGTCGAAGGCCGCCACGGCTGATTAGAGGTCTGACGCCGCCACTGATGCCGCCCGAATGGGCGGCATTTCCATTTTGTGGGTGTGATGCAGGCGGCCAATTCGCAACGGTTGTGATTTCGCCTGAGCACCACGTTCGGCTCGGGATGACAGCCGGGCGACCGGCGTTCCCATTCGCCCCTGGGTGAGGCACTATTGGCGTATGCGAGTTGTCGTACAGAGGGTGAGTAGGGCGTCCGTGACCATGGACGATGAGCCTGTCGGGAGTATCGGGCGTGGGCTGCTGCTGTTGGTTGGCGCTGCGGAGGGTGATGGCGAGGGGGAGGCGCGGATGCTGGCCCGCAAGTGCGCGGAGATGCGGATCTTTCCGGATGATGAGGGGCGGTTCGACCGTTCGCTGGTGGATGTGGGTGGTGAAGCGCTGGTGGTCAGCCAGTTTACGTTGATCGCTGATGTGCGAAAGGGCCGGCGTCCGAGCTTCATGGGCGCCGCGCGGCCAGAGGTGGCGGAGCCGTTGGTGGAGGTGTTCGTCGAGACGCTGCGTGAGCTAGGCGTTTCGATAGAGACGGGCCGGTTCGGGGAGAAGATGGATGTGGAGCTTGTGAACGATGGGCCGGTAACGATTGTGGTGGATAGCGAGGTGTTCGAGAGGCCGCGGAGAGGGTAGGGAAGCGGCGTCAGGCAGTTTCGGTCGCGGAGGCCAGTTCGAGGCGGGTGCCGACCGCGGTCTGGACCCAGGCGTCTGGGAGGGCGGCGGCGAGGGCGTGCTGGGCGCGCCAGCCGGTGCAATGAGCGGGCATGATGAGCTCTGGCCGTATCTGGGCGAGGGCAGCGACAGTGGCGGGGATGATCGGTTCGAAGACGTCGCCGCTGAGGTGGAAGCCGCCGACGATGGCGTAGACGTTGTCGATGCCGGTCAGCTTCTGTGCGTAGCGGACGATGTTGACGATACCGGCGTGGCCGCAGCCGGTAAGGATCACGAGCCCCTTACCGTTTACGTGGGCGATCAGGGCTTGATCGTCGAGGATCAGCGGGTCCGGCTGCCAGTCGCCGTCTCGAAAGGCCTGGTGGACCGGGAAGCCTTTCTCGAACTCGGTCGTGCGGTCGACTTCGCCGGTGATGAGCAGCGAGCGTTCGAGAAGGAACGAGGGGCGCCGCTCTTCGGTGATGTCGAAGCCTGCGCCTTGCAGCGCGGACTTGCTGGTGGATGGGATCTCGAAGGGGTCGCGTCCGGGAACGGCGATGCGGCGACGGCTCCAGAAGTCGGGGTGGAGCGTGACGGGGAGGTTGGCGGCGCCGCCGATGGCGCGAATGAGTCCATCGAGGCCGCCCGTGTGGTCGAAGTGGCCGTGGCTCATGACGATGGTGTCGATGTCTTTTGGGGAGAGGTCAAGCCTGCGCATGTTCTCGACGATGCCGTCCGGGGAGACTCCAGCGTCGTAGAGGATGGTGCGCGTTCGGCCGCCTTTCTTGAGAGTGACGAGGGTTGAGAAGCCGTGTTCAGCGACGAGCGTGTCGATTGTTTTGCCGCCTTCGATGATGCTGGAGGACCGGATCGGAGGAGAGCCGCCGGCTCCGCCTGCACGGTGAACCGGACCGTCGTCGGGGAGGAGCATGTCTGTGACGTTGTCCATGAGGATGGTGAGGGTGATCGCGTCGACTGGTTCGAGGGTGAAGGTGCTCATGGCGCGGAGTGTAGATGGGTTCGCGGCTCGCGGTCAAAGCGGCCCGAAACGGGAGGCGAGCGATAACGACACGGTAGGCCTTGGACGTAGTAAAGTATTAGGAGACTCTAACAAATGGCACCCGAAGACGACCGAAAAGCAGAACGAGCCGCGCGTATGCAGGCCGGCGTCATCGTCGGTTACATCGCGATGATCTTTGGATTGCTGTTTACCGTCTCTCAAGCTTCAGAGGCGACCGCCTGGCCATTCGGAGTATCAGCTTCGATAGTGCTGCTGCATATGGTGGGCGGCTACGTCCTGGGCTGGCTCGCACAACCGCTGCTCGCGCGCTTGTTTACGAACTCCTGAACCGCACGCGACCAGGGTCAGTTCTCCTTGGGTCTGTCAGTTTTAGGCTGATGTCCAACGCTGCCGCGGAGTGCGTGAGCGCTCCCATCGAAATGTAATCAACCCCGGTCTCAGCGACTGCACGCGCGTTGAGGAGCGTAATGCCCCCTGACGCTTCGAGCGCGGGCGGGTGTTCGCGAACGGCGAAGGTTTGGACGACTTCTCGCATCGCTTCGATCGACATGTTGTCGAGGAGGAGCTCGTGGGCGCCGGCGTTAGCCGCTTGTTGAGCCTCGTCGAGGCTCGTCACCTCGACTTCGACTTTCAGGAGCGGGTTGGCGTTGAGCGCGAGCTTGACGGCGGTTGCGATGTCGAGGTCTCGGTCGTAAAGCGCGGCGATATGGTTGTCCTTGATTAGAACAGCGGCGGCGAGATCGGCGCGGTGGCTCATGCCGCCCCCCATGCGGACGGCGTATTTTTCGAGCGAACGTAAGCCGGGCAGGGTCTTGCGGGTATCGCGCACGTGGCAGCGGGTGCCATGGATGGCATAAACGACGGCGGCGGTTGCGGTGGCGATGCCGCTGAGGTGGCCGACGAAGTTGAGGGCAACACGCTCGGCGCGGAGGATTGAGGCGATGCTACCTTCGATCGTGGCTATTGTGTCGCCTTCGGAGACGTGTTGTTTGTCCAGAAGATGTGGCTGCCAGGCGAGGGTAGCATCGGCGGCGGCGAAGACGGTCTCCGCCATCGGCAGGCCGGCGATGACACCGTCGGCTTTGGCGATGATCTGCGCCTGGCCCTGCTGCTCGTCGGGAATCAGTGGGTCGGTGGTGACGTCCTGCCAGGCGTGGTCTTCGAGGAGCGCGCTCTCCGCTAGCCTACGCAGGATTTTGGGGTCCAGGAGGGTCTCGTGGCCGGAAGTGACGGTGTGGACGGTCGAGCGGCCGGATCTGCGGCGTTCCGGGTGTTGGCGGGTCATCGTGCTAGATCAATTCTAGCGCGGAAACGGGCGTCTGGACGTAGAAATTGGGTGAGTAGCGGCGTGGAGAAAACGAAAGAGCGGACCCAACCGTCCGCTCTTCCGTCTGCGGGGGATTTGTGCGGTGCATGCCGCCAAATCAAGAGCCTCCCGAGCGATGGGCCTTGCCGTTCCGGTGTCCAGGTCTTGTCGGTTGCGTCCGGTCGGCCCTTCCGCTTCCGCTAGTCCCTTCTTCCTGAGTCGCCACTGCCCCGATCGGGAAGCTGACGGCATTGTCCAGCGGGTCCGGTAAGCTGTCAACGGGGTTATCCACGTTGTCCACAAATCCACATGAGAAAGGCGGGATTAGCCTGAGCGGGCGGACGTTCGTCGGTAGTCATAGGTGGTACGAGAGTGGCTACGTTCTTCGCCTGAAGACGAGATGGCGCCGCCAGTCTTCAAGGGGTTCGGGGAAGTCGGCGCGGTGGTGGGCGCCACGGGACTCCTTCCGCATGAGGGCGGCTTCGGTGACGAGTCGGGCACAGAGGAGGAGATCGGCGAGTTCCTGGGTGGGCCGGTCGGTGCGTTCTGGGGAGGTCGCGTGCCAGGCTGAAAGGATCGTGCGAGCGTGGGAGAGAGATTCGGTGTCGCGGATGATGCCGACGTCGTCCCACATGAGCGACTGGAGCGCTTCGCGGGTGGGTGTCGATTCGGGGCAGGCTTCAGCCTGCCCCCCGGATATAGGTTCGGGCTCGCCGAGATCGACGGTGTCCTCGGTGGGCGCAGCGAAGGTCGTGGGGGAATCGACGGTGCGTTGGATGGCGCGTCCGGCGAAGACGATCGATTCGAGGAGTGAGTTCGAGGCGATGCGGTTGGCGCCGTGGACGCGGGTGCAGGAACACTCGCCGCAGGCGTAGAGGCCGGGGATAGTCGTCTCGCCCCAGGTGTTGGTGCGGATGCCGCCCATCGTGTAGTGAG
>JACZRQ010000074.1 GCA_022574655.1 Chloroflexota bacterium | reverse complement strand
GGTACTCAACTTCGGACGTCTTCTCCCTCCTTTCCTTGGCACGCGCAAACGAATGAGTTTGGTTTTCGGCTGGGGGTCATGAGGGTGCTCCGTTGTGGATACTTGTGATATTTCTCTCGGCTTCTCTTTTGAATCCTCTGTTTCTTCTTCAAAAGTGGCGATCCATTCTTTTAATGGGGCTAAATTATCAGAAGCAACCCATAACTCGGCTTGTAAGTGCCCTCTGCCTGTCCTAAACTGGAGGTGCAGAAGGGCTTACCAGCCCAATGCTCTGGACGTGAACCGCAGTCTGCTCAGGCTCGTTCGCGTCCTTTTTCTTTCATTCAGCGTGAACTATGCGCTCGATCGACCACCACGTCACCTCCGTTCTCGGGCAGCGTTGCTGGCGGCACTGCGACGCTACCTGACGTGCCCCGGGTACAACCCCCTCCACTAATCTTCATTGCCCAGATTGGCATCGGCGTGGCCAATTCTCGGTTAGCTTCGGCCAAGTCGGGAGCCAAGTCGCGCAAATTACCATCGCTACTATTGACGCGTTACTGCGCTCACTTCGTTGCGGCGATCTTATACGGAATTCTCCGTACGCTAACTTCCTCCATCCCTTCGCCACGAAGATCAAAACGACTTGCCCTTCCCACGCGTTACGAAGCCTTAAACCGGTCGACACGCCTTTACGAAATCAACTGCTACCCCTCAAAATCAGATGTCGCCTGTCTGAATCCAGATCACCATTCAGACCGTAGATAATTGCAAAGCATGACGCCTTGCAGGCATCAACGTAGACACGTTCGGGGGACGGGTGGATGACCAAGAAGCGAAGTCAACGAAGGCAAGCACGTCAAGGACGACGCGGCGGTGGCAGACAACCCAGTTCCACGACCGGGAAACTCGTTCCGTATTTCCTACTCGGTGGCATCGGCGTCGCGATCGTCGCCGCGCTTTTCTTCATTACCGCGGGCGGAGGCGGTAGCTCAGCTCACCCGGCTGGCTACGAACCTCCGACTCTGGGAGCGGCGGACGCGCCTGTGGAGTTCGTTATGTGGGAGGACTTCCAGTGCCCGTTCTGCAAACGCTTCGAAACGGAGACGCTTCCCACGCTTGAGGAAAAGTTTGTTGATACCGGTCAAGTGAAGTTCGTTTGGCGCAACTTCCAACGCTACGGGTCAGAGTCGACAGACGCGGGGATCGCATCGTACTGCGCCGGCGAGCAGGGCCAGTTCTGGGAATTTAAGCACGTGGTGTACCAGAACCAGCAGGGCATACAGGCAGGCATATTTACGGAAGACAACCTGAGAAAGTATGCGATAGACCTCGGGCTAGACATCGGCGCGTACGAAGACTGCTTTGCGAACAAGGGAGCGTTCTACCTTGAGGCCATGCAGGCCGACAAGGACATGGCGCAATCCCAAGGTGTCAACGGCACTCCCGCTTTCTTCATCAACGGCGAGTTCATCTCGGGTGCCCAGCCCACGAGCACGTTCGAAGCCTTCATCTCCAACGCCCTCAATGAGGCCCGCCAGCAATAGCGTCCACACAACGTGCTTGAGATCTCGTTCGCCGCCGCCTTCATCGGTGGAATCCTAGCGCTACTTTCGCCGTGCAGCGCCCTCCTGCTTCCCGCCTTCTTCGCATACGCATTCCAGAGCCGGAGCGAGCTAACCGCACGCACGGTGCTGTTCTACCTTGGGCTTGCTACCATCTTCGTCCCGCTTGGTATGGGCGCGTCCCTCGCATCTACGCTGTTCGTCGACCATCGCGACACTTTGATCCTCGTGGCCGGCTTCCTTCTCATCGGCTTCGGGGTGCTTGAACTCGCCGGGCGGTCTCTTTCGTTCATCAAGCTAGGTGGCGGCTCTAACGAGACCAGCTCGCTCTTCGGCACCTATAGCCTCGGAATGGTCTACGGTTTTGGCGGCTTCTGCTCCGGCCCCATCCTCGGCTCGGTACTCACTGTCGCGGCGACCGACAGTAACGTCTTTCGCGGCGGTGGAATGCTCGCCGTATACGCCCTCGGTTCGACCGTCCCGCTTTTCATCCTGGCGATGGTCTGGGACCGGCTTGGCCTCGGCGGCAAGAAGCTGATTCGCGGCTGGGGTTTCGAGTTCGGGCCGATCTCGATTCACTCGACTAACCTCTTCGCGGGCATGATGTTCATCGCCCTGGGCGTACTCTTTATCGCCTTTCAGGGCACGAACGCTCTCACCGGAATCTACGAAGGATGGGGCTTCACGGAAGCCTCCTTCCAGGCCGACGAGTGGGTGCGCAACGCGACATCGTGGATACCCGACCTTGTCATCTTCGCTGTGATAGGCCTGATCGCCGCCGCGGGAGCCGTCTACGCTTACCGACGGCTGCGTCCGCCCGACGATGGCGATTGGGACGAGGACGAAGAGTACGACGACGACACGTTGGACGCCCTCCCCGAGACCAAGCAAGCGTAGGTCAACGTCGGGTTCGGTTTTGAGCAAGCGGCCCGGCCCCGCGCCGTCATCCGCTGTCTAACTCACTTCGACTCGTAGCGTACTGGGTACCCTCGAGCTAACCTTCCTTCTGAGCCGCCGTTCCCGGCCGCTTCAGAATGAAGTAGCTCGTCTCCCTCCGGATGAGAGGGTGCACCGCAGAGACCTCCCAGCCCTCCTGGCCCATCGTGTCCAGGTAGCGCTTCACGAAGCCTGTCCGGTGCTCGCCCGGCTGCCGGACGAACTCTACTCCTTCCGAGGATATACGTCCCCGAAAGTCCACATACGAAACCTTGTACTCCCAAGTTGTCTTGGCCATTTCGCCTCCTTTGCGGCGAACCGGCGCGGGGCACAAGGCCGCCCGCTCATGATCCATTATCCCCCAAATTCTGGATCGCCGGGCGGCTTAACTCGGTGCGAGGGGGCTTTCCCTAAATAGAGGCGCCGCGGGCTACGCTTTCCCCAGCTTCTGAGCCTGCGCCATCCGCGCAGCCATACTCTCCGGCTCCATCCAGACGGCCGCTCCGCTCTCCGCCTCCTCGCGAGTCTCAGCCATCACTCGCTGCACGGTCTCCTTCAGCAGCGCAGCCTTCGTGTGCGCGTATGCGCCCTTTGGATGCGAACCGAGTTTCGCCGCGCGTCGCATCACTTCATCTTCGAATCCGGCAGCCGGCAACAGCTCATCGACGACTCCCAGCCTCACCGCCTCGCTCGCAGGATATATCCTCGCGCCCAAGAGCAGCTCGCTCGCCTGCTGGTGCGTCAGCCGCAGACGCACGATCTCGAACGCCACCTTCGGAAGCGACGCGCCGATCGCCACCTCGTTCAGCCCAATCTTGTAGTCGCCTTCAACGCCCAAACGATATTCACAGGCGAGGAAGTTGATCAAGCCGCCGGCGATGGCATGACCGGTGAGCATCCCGATCATCGGCTTGGGGAAGGCGAGCAGGTCGAGCCACGCATCGCGACCGCTATCGAGCAGCAGGGCGCCCAGGTCGGCGGCGTTCGTCGTCTGTCGCAGGTCGAGGCCGCCGCTGAAGAACTTGCCGGCGCCAGTCAGCACCACAGCTCGCACACTATTGTCCTCGCGGGCAGCCTTGAGAGCCGCAACCATGTCGTTCATCAGTTCCGGCGCGATTGTGTTCGCTGGAGGACGGTCGAGCGTCATTACTCGCACGCCACCACCGCGATCTTCTGTCCGAACGGTCGCCATACGGCCCTCCTTGAACATGTACTCTTACGTAAACGTTAATCTTGGGCCGAGTGTATCACACCCGTATCAAGGTTGAGGCGGCGCGTGAGCGTAGCCAAGTTGCGAAGGGGCCTAGTGCAGTTGAGTGGGAAGACTCACCTCGTTCTCCTCAAACACATAACGCAGGACTACTACCCGATTGCCTCTGCCCCCGTGCTGCGGTAAGGTGAAGGGCGTGCTGTTCGTGAGCGTACCCCTCTTCCGCGCTCGGACAGACTGATCGTATCGGAAGAGATTGCCCGCAAAACGGGGCGAAAGGGGTACACCTTCTGTGGCCAACAAACTATTTGTCGGAGGTCTTTCCTTCGATACTACCGACGACACCCTGAAGACGTTCTTCCAGCAGGCCGGAACCGTCGAATCTTCCGCGGTCATCACCGACCGCTTCTCAGGCCGCTCCCGCGGCTTCGGCTTCATCGAAATGGCATCGAGCGCCGAGGCCCGCACGGCCATCGACACGCTCAACGGCCAGGTCCTTGACGGCCGCACGATCACTGTCGACGAGGCGCGCGAGCGCAGCGGTGGCGGTGGGGGCGGCGGTGGCGGCGGCGGTGGGGGCGGCGGACGTGGGGGCGGTGGCGGCGGCGGCGGTCGGCGCGATCGCTGGTAGACCAGACTTCGCACCGAGAAACAAAGAGGGGTTCCTCTAGAGGGACCCCTCTTCTCTCTTCACTGGTTAAGCGAACGACCCGAAATTACCAAACAAACTAGAGTCAGCCGCTGCGGCGGTTCTCCAGCTCTTCAAGGATGAACGGGTTCGTCTTCCGCTCCGTACCTATTTGCGTCTCCTGCATGTGCCCCGGGAGAACGACTGTCTCATCCGGCAGCTCCAACAACCGATCCACGATACTCGCCATCTCCTGCGCGTAGTCGCCTCCCGGAAGATCGGTCCGCCCGATCGAGCCCCGGAACAGAGTGTCACCGCTGAACAGCATCCCCTCCGTGTAGAACGAGAGGCTTCCGGGCGTGTGGCCGGGCGTATGAATGACCTTCAGCTTCAGTCCGGCAACGTCGATGTCGTCACCATCATTCAGGTACGCGTCCGGATCCGGCGGCGGCTCGACGTCGCGGCCGGTAAACATCTTCGCCGAGCTGGCCGCACTCTTGGCTATCGACAACTCACCTTCGTGCATGAGGAACTTCGCACCCGTCTTCTCCTGCACCTCCCGCACGCCGAGGATGTGGTCCACGTGTGCGTGCGAGTTCGCAATCACCTTGATGTTCACACCCATCTCCTTCGCCATCGCCAGAATGTCGTCGGCCTGGTCGCCGGGATCGATGACGATGCCTTCACGGGTACGCCGGCTGCCTATGACCCAACAGTTTTCCTGGAACACACCGACGACGATGCCCTTGACCATCAACTCACTGACTTTCGGCTCTTCACTCATTCCTCAGCCTCTTCCGAACTGGCGTCTGCCGTGACCCGGTCAAGCGAACGCAGGTGCGATATGTCGTTCAAGCCTACGATGGTCCGTTCCGGGAATCCAGCGCGCTCGGAAAACTCGATCGTGTGAATCGATGTGTCGTCCACCCGGAACCTCGGCGGGCGGCTGTAAGGCGTTCCCAGCGACTCCATCACGTACACCAGGATCGGACCGCCGTGGGTAACGACGGCAACCTTGCCGTCGTCCTTGTGCCTCACCACGATCTCGTTGATAGACGCCTGCACGCGCGCGCTGAAATCATCGCGGCTTTCGGAACCCGGGAACCTCGGGAACTCGGATTCTTCCCGGTACTGGCGCGCTATCTCTGGGTATCGCTCTTTGACCTCCGGCCATGTCATGCCCGAGATCTCGCCGACATCGTACTCCTGAAGACGGTCATCCTCGACGACATCGAGGCCTGCGGCGCCGGCAACGGCGTCAGCCGTCATCTTCGCTCGCAGCAGGGGACTTGAGTACAGCGCGTCGATACCTGAGGACGCGAGTTTATCGGCAAGGGCCCCCGCTTGCCCCACACCCAGATCACTCAGCGGAAAGTCAGCGCGCCCTTGCAGTCGGCTTTCGACGTTGCCCTGCGACTCCCCATGCCTGATCAGAAGAAGCTGCACCGCTCAGGCGACCCGCGCCTTGCGTCCGCATTGCGTGCAGGTCCACCGCTCATAGGTCGTGCGCGGCCAGCCCGCCGACTCGCCCTGGAAGATCCAAACGTCCGGCACCGCGAACAGAGTCTCAAGCGCCCAACGGAAGCGACTCTTGGACCGGATAGTGACGTCCCAATCCTTGTTGCTGCAACGGCGGCAAGGCGGTCCGTTCGTCTCCCGGCGCGTACTTCGACCGGGCGCAGCCTCGGCGCTCGACAACTACCTGATCAGCTCGATGAACTGATGGAGCATCCGCGCCGTAGCACCCCAGATTCGATGATTGTCGTACACGAACGCCGGTACCAGCACCTCGCGGCCACCGTGTTCCCGCACCTCCAGCTCCATGTTTTGCTCATCGAGCAGAAATGCGAGCGGCACCTCGATGATCGAAGCGACCTCTTCGTCGTTCAGCTTGTACTCGTAGGACGACTCCGAGGCGATCACGCCGACGAACGGTGTTACCCGAAAGTTGCTTATCGTCACCATATCGTCGAGTCTTCCTAGCAACCGCACGTCGTCAGGGCGAACCCCGATCTCTTCGTAGGTCTCCCGCAGCGCTGTGGCCTCGGGCGACTCGTCATCGTCGTCGCAAGCCCCACCGGGGAATGAGACCTGGCCCTTGTGGTGCTCAACCTGGTGCGTCCGCTCAGTGAATACGACGTGAGGCTCATCCACCCCTGTGCGCACCAGGATGAGAACCGCCGCCGGCGACGCCGTTGGCTGCGAGATCTTCTTCGGCGTGTAGCCTGACAGCGCTTGCTCGATCTGGTTGACTATGTCGTTCTTAATCATCTCCGCAAGGCAATTCTACCCCACGTTCACCCCGTCCGCTCGCTTCGATGCTTCATCATGTACTCTCTGAAACTCGCCGCGTCCCAGAACGACCAGCCCCGTCCCGCTACATCGCGAAGATGTCGGTACATTGCCATGCGCACCGGTGCCAGAGATTCATAACCCGGATCATCGCCCACACCCTCCAGCGCCCGGACCGCCTTCTCGAGAGCCGCACGAAGCTCTTCGTTTCGAGCAGCGAGTTCGCTGATCGCGAAAGAGCCGGGATCGGGCCGCGCCAACGACTCATCGATTTCCTCGATTGCACCGGACAGCTCTCGGTTATTAGCGTTCGCACTAACGGCTGCTCGAAAATCTTCAAGCAGGCTCGATAGCGTACCGTTGTCCTCCAACAGATCGCTAGCGGCACTGTCCATCTCGGCGATCACGGACTCCAGAAGCATCTGCAACGTTTGCTGGGTGTCTTGTGCGAATGCGGTCTGCAACTCCGGGCCAATCACCTCCGTCAGCGCAGTCTGGATCGCCCGTAACGCCTCTATGCCGGTCGGACGCATCTCAGACCTCCATCAGATCCATGATCTCGAGTTCGAGTCGCGCGAAGTTACGCGAGAGGAACGCCATCATCGCGCTGTGCGTGCGACCGTCACAGAATGACCTGCCGCCGGTTACGAAGATGACCGCTAGTTTGAGATTGCCTAGCACCTCCCAGAACCGGACCGCTTGCTCGTTGACGTTGACGCCCGTCGCCTCTGTATACATGCGGTAGAACTCCGCCCGCTCCATCAGCCCCCCGATTAGTTCGTTTCCCATCCAGCGCCATGGCCGGATGCAGGCCCACCCAACATCCTCCAGTGGATCACCCAGGTGCGCCATCTCCCAGTCAAGCATTGCCATGATTTCGCCCTCGGGTGTACAGAGATAGTTCCCCGTGCGATAGTCCGCGTGCACGAGTACCACCCGCTGGGCGGGCGGAGGCAGATTGCGCCTCATCCAGCTCAGTGCCCCGCGCAGTACAGGCTGCGGCTCAAGGGCGTCCCGCGCCAGGATTTCGTCCCACCGATCGATCTCGGTTGCCGCGCAGGACTCAAGCGTCGGCACCGGACCTAGAAACGCGAGCTCAGGGTCATCTGCATCAATCGAATGGATTCGCGCGAGCACTTCGACGAACTGCTCACCGATCTTCTCGCGTACCGGGTAAAAACGCGGGTCCATCAGCACGATCGTTGGGCTCGCTTCGCAGCCGTCGATCCGCTCCATCACGAAAAACGGCCTCTCCAGCCATTCGCCGCCTTGCTCCAACCAATACATCCGTGGCACGGGCACTCCGTGCTTCCGCGCTACTTCCATCACCTGAAACTCTATGTCGCGTTCCGTCTCCAGCACGCTCGCGTCAGGATCGCGCCGAAAGATGAAACCCCGAGAAACCGATTGGCCGTCTTCCTCCCACTCGGCATCGACTGACCACGTTTCGCGCGACGCCCCGCCCGGAATGCGACGCAAATTCGCCACGGCAACGTCCGGAGAGCCGGGAAGCTTCGACTTCAGGTAATCGGCGATGGCGGTCTGCATCTCAGTTCATTCCGGCTCCGACCGTAACGTGACGGCCACTTCGTCCGCTGTGACAGCCCTGACCGTCCCATCATACGTCAACGAAATGTCACCTCGATTGGACGTTCCCCCTCGTTAGACAACGGGTAACGTCCAACTAATTGACCTGTTGAATGATCTGGGAGGAAATACATGGAACGGGAATTTTACTTGGTCTCCAGCCACGGGACCACACTGTTCTACATCGCCGTCCACCCGGGCTGCACTATCCACGAGATGGCCGATGAACTCTGTCTCACTCGCCGCACGCTCTGGGGCCTCGTCGGCGATCTTCGCAGACAAGATATGCTCCTGGTCCGCCGCGACGGCAGAGAGCACCACTACTACGTTGACATGAACGCCGAGTTCGTCCACCCAACTCTCGGTCCGCTCCCCCTCAGGATGATCCTCGGCAGACTCAGCACAGAAGCGAGCCTGCCCGCCCCCGCAGCCGCAGCGTGATCTACCGCTAGACCACCTCGTAGTGGAAATTGGTGGGCCCGGGAGGAGTCGAACCTCCAACCGACCGGTTATGAGCCGGGTGCTCTGCCCTTGAGCTACGGGCCCAACCGCCACGCCGATTCTATAACTGCGTCCCTCACCCCATCAACTCACCCCGCTCGCCAGCTCTCGTCTTATGTAATGCGTCGCTAATCGCGAGCGTCTCGACTGACGCCTAGCTTGGCTACGAGAGCGGATCGCTACTCGGCCAGGAACGTGAGTACTTCGTCCATCACCCTGTCCAACTGGTCGTGATGCACCCAGTGGCCGGCGTCTTCGACTACAACGGTCCGACAGTCTTTCATTGCCGCCGCCCGCCCGACCTTGTCGGGATGAGGCGCCCAGCTTTCCGAGCCCTTGATCAACAGTACGGGACAATCGATCCGCGACCAGATGTCGTTCGCATCCTCCATGTTGAACTCGTAAGGCGACATGATGCGAACGTAATTGTCGAACTTCCAGGAGAACGTCCCGTCGTCGTTTGCATTTGAGCCATGTATCGTCAGATGTCGCGCCATCTCCGGCGTGAGATGAGGATTGGCCTCGATCATCCGCTCCGTCGCATCATCAATCGTCTTGTACCGCCTTGGGCTCCGTCCTTCCATATCGTGCATGTGCCCGATCCAATGACGCATGCGAGCCTGTGCTGATTGGTGTGGCATGTCCGGCGGACCCCAACCCTCGATCGAGATGACCTTCTTAACGTTCTCCGGAAAGACGCCCGCGTATTGCATCGCCACGCCGCCCCCGAGCGAGTGCCCGAAGACCGTCAATGGCAGCGGCAGCTTACTGGCGAGGGTCGCGACGTCCAGAACGAACTCCGGAAAGCTGTACATCCCGCCGATCGCCCAATCGCTATCGCCGTGGCCGCGAAGGTCGGGCGCGTAGATCGTGTACTGGTCCACAAGGCGCGCGGCGACGAAGTCCCAGTTACGGCAATGATCCCGCCCACCGTGGACGAGCAACATCGGCGGCTTTACGCCATCACCCCACACGGCGTAGTGCATCTTAATACGCTGGGATTCGTAAAACTCCGAACGCGGTTCAGGCAGCTCAGATGCAGCCATCAACTATCCTTTCCGGTCAACTGGTACAACGGTCCGTACACGCCGACGTCACTACCTGGGATCACGAACGCGTCACACACCTTCTCGTAGAACTCTGTTGGCCCTACTCCGCCGATGACAGCGTAGGCGTAGCCCATCTCAAGCATCGCCTCCAGGCAGCGCAGCAGCAACAGCGCGCCGACGCCGTTGCCCCTCAGATCATCCCGTACGCCCGTCGGCCCGAAATAGCCACGCCTCGTGCACTCGTAGACGCCAAATCCACACATCTCCGCTTCACGCACCGCAACAAAAGCGGTTATCGGCGTGTGGTTGTATGCACGATCAGCCTCCACAGGCCACAACTCGCCGAACGGCTCGGCGAACGACCTCATCGTCTCACGGTCCCAGGGTTCCGCCCGGCGAACCTCGTAGCCCGCTTCCGAGACCGTCGCCTCATAGGGTCGTATATCCGGCAGCGAGTACAGACGGGTGAGCATATCCATGTGAGTATGAGTGAGTATACTTCGGGCCCTAAGCCCCGGACTATTGGCCTCTATAATGTTTGGCTGTGACCGCGGAGTTTAGACGTTGGCCTATCTGAAGGTCCGGGTGAGTCCCGGCGCCCGAAGCGATACTGTCGTAGGTTGGATGGAAGACGTGCTCCGGATCAGGGTGAAGGCGCCGCCAGAACGCGGGAAGGCGAACGACGCCGTGCTGCGCTTCATCGCATCGACGCTTGGCCTGCCGGCCGCGCAGGTCACGCTGCGGCGAGGCGGCAGCTCGCGCAACAAGCTTCTTTACGTAGACAGCATGACTGACGACGAGGTCCGCAAGCGCCTCAACGTCTGACTACTCGAACTCGTACTCCGTGCCCTGGCTAAACACTTGCAGCACCTTACGCGCCACGACCATCCGATGCACCTCGTCGGGCCCATCGTAGATCCTCGCAGCGCGTGCGGCACGATACATCGACTCAAGCGGTGTGTCGCCCGACACACCCAGCGCCCCGTGAACCTGAATCGCACGATCGATCACGTCGTGGAGCGTCCTTGCGCCCCAGAATTTGATGAGCGAGATCTCAACCCGCGAGTCCTCGCCGCTATCGATCTTTTGTGCGGCGTGAAGAGTAAGCAGCCTGCACGCCTGAATCTCGGCGACCGAGTCCGCAATCCAGTTCTGCACCGTCTGCTTCTCGGCAAGCAGGCTCCCAAACGCAGACCGGTTCAGCGCCCGGTTGCACATCAGGCCGAACGCACGCTGCATCTGCCCGAGCCAGCGCATGCAGTGATGGATACGACCCGGGCCAAGGCGCTTCTGAGCAATCAAGAAGCCGTCGCCCGCTTGGCCCAGTGTGTTCGTCACCGGCACCCGAACGTCGCGATACCAGATCTCGGCGTGATGCCCGTCCGTGTCGCCCATTACCGGCACCGACCGAACGAGGTCAACACCCTCCGTGTCCAGAGGAACGATGATCTGAGAGGCCCTCCTTCGCGGATTTCCATCCGGGTCTGAAACCGCCATCACGATCGCGAACGTGGCCCCGACGGCGCCACTTGTGAACCACTTGTGACCGTTGATCACCCAGTCGTCGCCATCACGGACGGCTCGCGTCTGCAAGCCCGTCGGATCGGAGCCGGATACCTCAGGTTCCGTCATCGAGAAACAGGAGCGGATTTCGCCGTCAACCAAAGGCTTCAACCACTTCTTCTTCTGCTCGTCGGTCCCAAACTGCCACAGTATCTCAGCGTTCCCAGAGTCCGGCGCCTGCGAGCCAAACGCCCGCGGCGCGAACGGGCTACGGCCCAATATCTCGTTCATGTACACGTAGGGCATGAAACCGATACCCATACCACCTGCCTCGGACGGCAGATGGGGCGCCCAGTACCCCATTGCCTTCGTACGGCTCTGGAGGTCCTTCATCAGTTCCTCACGGCGACCGTTCTCTTCTGAGAACACCCCCTCATTGGGAAAAATGTGCTCATCCATGAAGTCGCGGACGTCCTTCCGCATCTCTCGGATCTCTGGGGTGAGGTTGAAGTCTGCCACTGCCTTCTCCTTCTGGTCCTAGCTCGGTATTAGTTCTCGAACCGCGGCCACGCTCTGGGCGGCCTGTTCTGCCGGGTCCTGAGCCGTTGGGATGATCGCCATCACCGGCGTGGTCACACCATTCTCTACATACGAACGAACCTTGTCCACGATAGCCTTACGGTCGCCAAACACCAATATGTCGTGGATCACCTCGTCTGGCACCAGTGAGAGGGCGTCCTGGCGTTCGCCGGCCTTCCACGCCTCCATCATCGGTCTGAGCGCCTCTCCGCGCCCCAGCCACTCGTGGAACGGGTAGTACACCGGAGTCGTCAAGTAGCCGGCGATGATATACCGCCCAAGCATCCTCACCACGTTCTCGTCCTCGGTGGGGATGACGAAGATACGGCAGGCGAACTCGAACTCGTCCGGGTTCTTCCCCGCCTCTTTCGCAGCCGCCTTTGCGATCGGGACGACCTTCGCCACGTCGCTCGGCGACAGCCAATTGAGGATCGCGCCGTCCCCAACTTCGCCCGCCAGACGCAGCATCTTTTCTCGCAGAGCGCCAATGAAGATCGGCGGAACGCCCTCCTTCGTTCGGGATAAGCGCACTCCAGTTGCCTTGAACGTCTTAGCTTCCGCTGTTGTCTTCTGGCCGGTCAGCGCTTGCCGCAGGAAGGCAACGATCTCTCGCATACGTCGAAGCGGTCTCTTGAGGGGGACTCCGTTCCAGCGCTCGACGATCGCCGGCGAACTCGAACCGAGCCCCAGGCAGAACCGCCCCGGCGCCGCCTCCGCGGTCGCCGACGTGCTCAATGCCAAAAGCGTTGGCGTGCGCGTGTAGATGTTGGCGATTGCCGTGCCGAAACGCAGTTTTTTCGTCCACGCCGCCGCCGAAGCGATCGGTACAAAGGCGTCTCCACCATCGACCTCCGCCGTCCAGGCGTCGGTGTAGCCCAGCTTCTCGGCCTCCTGAAGGATCTCGCGATGAGCCAGCAGCGGCAGGCCCTGCAGCGGAAACGTGATTCCCCAACGGTCCATTACTGGTTGAACCTGGGCTCTCTCTTCTCCATGAACGCCCGCACTGCTTCCGCGTGGTCCGGCATGCGCCGTGTCTCCCTGATCGAAAAGCCCTCCTGGTCTACGACGCGCCGCATGTCGGGCTCGACTGCGTTCTTGTGGATCAACTGCTTGGCTGCCCAGACGGCGTTCGTCGGGTTGTTCGCGATCTCCTCAGCCAACGCGAAAGCCTCATCCATAAGCGTGTCGTGCGGCACTACACGGTCCACGAGCCCTCGGGCCAACGCCTCGTCGGAATCGACGATCCGCCCGGTGAGCGCCAAGAACAACGCATTGCCCAGCCCCGCTACCTGTGGCAGGTACCTCGTGCTTCCACACTCTGGCGAGATCCCGACCTTCACAAACCTGGCCGAGAACTTCGCCTTGTCGGACGCGATCCGGATGTCGCAAGCTAGCGGCATCGTCAGCCCAATCCCAATTGCTGGCCCGTTGATCGCGGCGATGACCGGCTTGCTGCGAGCGAGAGTGATCGGCACCTCAGGACTGCCCTCGCGAGACAGCATCGGCGACGAGGGTACCGGCGGCGGTGCGGAGCCGGTCGACGGCATTCGCTCGTTCCAGCCACCGATATCGGCGCCGGCGCAGAAGCCTCGACCGGCGCCGGTGACAACGATCGCACCGATGCCTTGGTCGCCCGACGCCCGCTCCAGCGCGTCCATGAACTCGACTTCCATTGTCGGAGTCCAAGCGTTCAGTTTATCGGGCCGATTAAGGGTGATCAGAGCGATCCGGCCCTTGGTTTCGTAGAGAATGTGTTCGTAATCTGTGGACGTTTCGGACATGGTCTCCCTTCGTTTGCTAGTGCGACGACGCGCCAGCCAATTTATCACACCTGCGCAAGGGGCGTCGCCGCGCAGACATAGTCAGGGCAGGATCCGCTCCTCGTTTTGAAGGCCGTCTCGCGGCCCCACTTCTGTGATCGCCACTCGATCCGAAAACTTCAAGGAGCGGACTCTTGTTCCATTTCGATTAGGACGTCCCCTTCGGCCACGCGCCCGCCCTCTACAACTCGAACGCTCTTGACGATGCCATCACGCGGCGCTTCTATCGAATGCTCCATCTTCATCGCTTCGAGCACCATCAACGTCTGATGCGCTCTCACGTGCTCACCCTCTTTGACCAGCACCTTGAGCACGAGCCCCGGCATGGGCGCCGTCAGTCCACGTGCGGCGTGCGTGACGAACGAACCTCCTTGCTTTCCACCCGGCCTCGCCCAGCGGAACCGATAGGTGCGGTCGCGACCTTCCACCTGC
>JACZRQ010000153.1 GCA_022574655.1 Chloroflexota bacterium | reverse complement strand
TCTTGCTCAGGCGCTAGACTAGAGACACCATGGCGCGTGACACAGAACGGCAGGTGGTGGAACACCTCACTTCTCGTGAGCGTGAGGTGTTGGAACTACTGCGTCTGGGCCTCACGAACGGGGAAATAGCCGAACGGCTAGGCATCAGCAGCGACGGCGCCAAATACCACGTTTCGGAGATCATCGGCAAGCTGGGAGTGCGAAACCGGTACGAGGCGTCGGCCTGGCCGGAGCGGCGCCCGTGGTGGATGGCAACGCTTGCGCCCGCGGGCATCCTCTGGCGAAGGACGCGTGGCGCCGGAGTCGCGAGGCTACCGTCTCTCGCACTTGGGGTCTCACTAGCGATTATGGCAGCGATGGCGGCCGCAGCCGGGCTGATACTTTTCTTCTCGCTGCGTGACACGGACGATACCTCTACGCCTCCTTCAGGCGCGCTCGTCTTTCGGGCCGAGGCAAATCTCAACTTTGACCTGTATCGCGTGAACTTGGACGGAAGCGGGTTGGTGAATATCACGAACAGCCCGGGGTTTGAGGGCAGCGGGACCTGGTCGCCATCAGGTGAGACCATCGCCTTTACCTCGGATCGCGGCGGCGAAAGCGACATATATGTCATGAATGAAGACGGTTCCGGCTTACGGAACATTACGAACTCACCAAACGAAAACTCCGCATTTTCGTCTTGGTCGCCCGATGGTTCTCGCATCCTGTTTTCGGTGTCCACGGACGCAGACGGCCCCGTTGAATATTGGGTAATGGACGCAGATGGTACCAACCCAGAATTACTCTTTCCAAGGTGCACAGGTTGCGTGATCTTAGACTGGTCGCCGGACGGCTCAAGGCTCGTCGGATACCAGACGGAAGGCGAGCAGACGCAGCTCTTCGTCATAAATTCGGACGGTAGCAACGTACGGAAGCTGGCCGATCTCGCAAATTCATTTGCCAGAGCACGCTGGTCACCGGACGGCAGCATCATCGCCTATGGGGTCTCAAAGAGAGCGGGGACAGGTGGTGAGGTCTGGCTGATTAACGATGACGGCAGCGGCCAACGGATGCTTTACGAGCGATCGACCAACGCCATTAGCTGGTCGTCGGCCATCAGTTGGTCTCCCGGGGGAGAATCACTGGCGATCGACGCGCTGGATCAGCTAGTTGTCGCTGACATCGGATCGAGCGATGTCCGTGTTATCGCTGAAGGAGGCAGCATTTCGCAGCCAGAGTGGTCTCCAACCGGCGACTACATCGCGTACTCATCCGACCGCGAAGGTAACCGTGAAGTGTACGTGGTGCCACAAGACGGAGGAGTCTCCGCAAACGTCTCGAACAGCGCTTGGGAGGACGTATTGCCCCGCTGGTCTCCGAGCGGCGATCAGATCATCTTCCGCTCCGATAGAGATAGCCGCGACGGTATCTACTGGGTTCAGCGTGATGGTTCTGAGCAGACACTGCTGATTCCAGCGTCTCCCGATGGCACGATGGAGAAGGAGCTGGAAGAGACTGACATCCGCGTAACTGAGGGTGGATGCTCTGAGCCCTTAGCGCTCTCGCCGCCAGGCTCTCTATCAATGACCGGAGCATGTCAATCGCCGGACGGGACCATGATCGCTGATGTTGTCCGCGTGGAAGACCCGCGTTCCTTGAAGATTAACGTTATAGAGATGGCAACAGGGCAGACGCGCGCTGTTTCACCTCCAGGCATCCGGGTGGCCAGCTCGCGTCCAGCCTGGTCTCCTGACAGTAGCCGCGTGGCCTTCTACGCCGGCGACGAAAGCGGGACGGTATCGGGGCTGCACGTCTATCTCTTGGACGTCAACACGGGCGTCAGCCAGGCCCTAACCCCAGGCGATTCTGAGGCCAACGTGGCGCAGACGATGCTCTGGTCGGAAGACGGGGCGTATCTCTACTATACCCAGGGCGGCTGTATGAGCGTTTGCCGCGCTGGCTTCCTGTACCGCATCCGGGCGGATGGCACGGGAGAACCTGAGCAGATTTCTGACCTGCGGGTAGGTGAGATCTTCGGCTTTGTGCCGTAGCGCCTCTACTTCTCTCCCCGCAGCAGCGATTTCGCCAGCTCCAGGGCGGCGTTGGAGGCCACGATGCGTCCCGGTGCGATCGTCCAGGGGCTAAGTCTACGATTGGGCAGAGGCCGCCACTATTAGATTCGTCTCGGACGCCTTTGCGACGACTCTGCCATCGCTGTCCTTCACAACGGCCTCGCAGAACGCTACCGTCTTGGCCCGACGACTGACGCGAGCCTCGCATGATAGCAGTCCGAGCGGCGCGGGCCTCTGTAGCTGTATGTTGAACTCGACGGTTGCGAACTCCTCGCCGTCCGCACAGGTCAACATTGTCGCAGTACCCATCCCGGTCTCGGCAAGGAATGCGACGAGACCGCCGTGGACGATCCGCCCCTTCGGGCCAAGGAACGTGTCATGCTCCTGAGTCTCCCAGTGCAGCAATGCTTTGTCGCCGTCATGGGAAACCCAGGTCATGCCGTAGTGAGCGCCAACGCGAGCCCCCCAGTCATACCGGCCCTGCTCCCACTCGCGAACGCGCTGCTCACCTGATGGCATCAGTCCTGCTGTCTCCTACGGTGACCCTTCGGCCGGCGACCCTTCGTGTCTCCTACGGCGACCCTTCGGCCCACCAGCGCACAAGCATACGCTTTGCCGCGATGCGCTCGCAGATCGCGGCGATTCGGGGATTCGAACCTCGATGGTCGTGTGAATGAAGGTAAGCGGCGACGAGTCGAAGCTGTAGGTTTCAACCCGCGGAGGCATTTCCCTATCCCTCCCCTCGCAGCAGCGATTTCGCCAGCTTCAGGGCAGCGTCCAGGCGCTTCGGGTCGCGGCCGCCGGCGGTGGCGACATCGGGACGGCCGCCGCCACCAGCGCCCATCTCCTTGCCAAGCTGCTGCGCCAGTTTGCCC
>JACZRQ010000073.1 GCA_022574655.1 Chloroflexota bacterium | reverse complement strand
GGTCACGCACAGCGGCGTGCCGATCTCGTCCTGACGCCGGTAGCGCCGCCCGATGCTCTGAGCGTCGTCGTACTGCGTCATGAAATGCGGTCGTAGAAGGTCCGAGACCTTCCGTCCGGCGGGCACCAGCTTCTCGTTCCGCGATAGCGGCAGGATCGCCGCCTTGATCGGCGCCAGCTCCGGGCTCAGGCGAAGGAGCGTTCGCTTCTCGCCTCGCACCTCTTCCTCCCGATAGGCGTCGATGATCACCGAAAGGAAGCAGCGTTCGATCCCCATCGCCGGCTCGATCACGTACGGTGTGATGTGCTCACCAGCTTCTTCGTCGAAGTAAGACAGCGACTTGCCGGAAGCCTTCTCGTGCGCCTTCAGGTCGTAGTCCGTCCGGTTGGCGATCCCCTCGATCTCAGCGAACCCAGCGAACGGGAAGTCGTACTCAATATCCGCTGTGCGCTTGGAATAGTGCGACAGCTCCTCCTTCGTGTGCTCGCGGAGCTGCAGCTTCTCCTTCGCTATACCCAGATCGAGCCACCAGTTCATCCGCGCCTCGATCCAGCGATCGTGCCACTCCTCGTCAGTCCCCGGCATCACGAAGAACTCCATCTCCATCTGCTCGAACTCGCGGTCGCGAAAGATGAAGTTTCCGGGCGTGATCTCGTTCCGGAAGGAGCGGCCAATCTGCGCGATGCCGAACGGGAGCTTCTTTCGCATCGTCGTCAGTACGTTCTCGAAGTTGACGAACATCCCCTGCGCCGTTTCTGGTCGCAGATAGGCTTCCGATGCGCTGTCCTCCACCGGACCGACGTGCGTCTTGAACATCAGGTTGAACGATCGTGAGTCTGTGAGTTCGCCGCCACACTCAGGGCACTTCGTAGTGCCGTCTTCGCCCGGCGTCAGGTCGTCGTCGCGAAACCGTCGCTTGCACGACTTGCAGTCGACCATCGGGTCGGTGAACGTATCGACGTGTCCGCTTGCGCGCCAAACGTCCGGGTTCATGATGATCGCCGTCTCGATGCCGACTATGTCGTCGCGTTCCTGGACCATCGCCTTCCACCAGGACTTTTTGATGTTGTTCTTCAGCTCGACCCCCAATGGGCCGTAGTCCCAGAACCCGCCGATCCCCCCGTATATCTCACTTCCCTGGAAGACGAACCCTCTCCTCTTGCACAGAGAAACGAACGTTTCCATGGTCGGCTTTGCGTCTTCCTTCTCTTCCTGTTTCTGAGCCATAGAAATATCCCGAATTCAAGGGTCGTTGAGTCAGAAGCAAGTTAGCAGCTAGCCGCTCGCTGCGTCAAAGGAATGTACTGGCGTGTCGCTTATCTCGATCACAGTTCCTTGACAGCCTCCACTGCCCCCGTGCTAGTATCTGGCTGCCGATTTCTATCCTCGAACGGACATTTTCGATCGGCGCTAGCGTTGTATCTGATGGAGGTGTGCAATGCGCTTCATTTTCGGGCTTCTTCTCGGTGCGGCTCTTGGCGTAAGCCTCGGGCTACTGATCGCCCCTCAACCGGGTAGCGAGACTCGACGCGCGCTACAGAAGCGCGTACAAGGCGGGCAAGAAGCGGAAGAGGAACAAGACCTGTAGCACGGGCTCCGCTCGTACGGGCAGCCGGGAGGGAACTTGGAGCAAGCCGAGCAGAAGCTCCTCATAGTAATAACCGCAGATGATGAGGCGGACACCCTCATCCGGAAGCTCGTCGAGAGGGGATATCCAGCGACGAAGGTGAGCAGCACCGGCGGCTTCTTGCGCCGGGGCAGCGCCACGATACTATCCGGCATCGAAGCTAACGATGTGGACGCCGTACTCACCATCGTCCGTGAGGAGTGCAAGGCACGCACGGAACTCGTTCCGGCACAGGCGCTTCCCTTCCCCGAGAGTATCTACCCGGCGGAACCGGTCCAGATCCGCGTCGGCGGCGCTATCGTCTTCGTCATCCCCGTTGATCGCTTCGAGAAGACTTAGCCCTGGCGCCCAACGGTTGTTACCGAGTCGTCCGCTACAGGAACAGCGGCCCGAATACGACGGCGACGATCGCCATCAGCTTCAGAAGGATGTTCATCGCCGGGCCCGACGTGTCCTTGAACGGGTCTCCGACGGTATCGCCCACCACTGCCGCCTTGTGAGCATCTGAGCCCTTGCCGCCTAGGGCGCCCGCCTCGATGTATTTCTTGGCGTTATCCCAGGCGCCGCCGGCGTTTGCCATCATCAGTGCCAGCAGCGAGCCGGATGCGATCGAGCCGATCAAAAGGCCGCCCAGCGCTTCCGCGCCGATCGTCGCCCCTACCAGGATCGGTACGATGATCGCCAGCGCGCCCGGGACTATCATCTCCCGCAGCGCACCCTCGGTGGAGATCGAGACGGTCCGGCTGTAGTCCGGGCGTTCGGTCCCCTTCAAAATCCCCGGCTTTTCGCGGAACTGCCGTCGTACCTCTTCGATCATTGCGTTCGCCGCTCGGCCAACGGCCAGCATCGTTAGCGCCCCGAAGATGAACGGCATGAGCGCGCCGATAAGCAACCCAACAAGAACATCGATTGAGAGCAGATCGAGCACGTCGATGCCGACGATCTGGGTGTAGGTCACCATCAGCGCCAGAGCCGTGAGCACCGCCGATCCAATCGCAAAGCCCTTACCGGTCGCTGCTGTGGTGTTGCCCAGGCTGTCCAGTGCGTCAGTTCGCTCGCGCACCTCCGGCGGCAGATGCGCCTGCTCCGCGATCCCGCCCGCATTGTCAGCGACCGGGCCATAGGCGTCGGTCGCCAGTGTAATCCCCAGCGGCGCCAGCATACCGACTGCCGCGAGGGCGATTCCATAAAGGCCTGCTAGCTCGTTCGTAATCCCAATCGCCGCGACGATCGTTAGCAACGGCACGGCTGTCGAAAGCATGCCGAGGCCAAGACCGCCGATGATGATCGTGGCTGCGCCAGTCTTCGCCTGCTCGGCCAGCGCCTTCGTAGGCCGGTATTCGTACGCAGTGAAGTACTCCGTGGCCGTGCCGATAAACTGACCGGCAAACAACCCTACCAGAACCACGAAGAACAACTTGAAGTCGAGGTCAAGAGCTAGGATCGTTGCTGCCGTTCCGATAAGGACCAGTGCGCTCGCTCCGAATACGCCAGAGCGTAGCGCCCACAACAGGCGACCTATGGATGCTTCCTCGCCCGTGCGTACGAGGAACGTGCCGAGGATCGAAGCGAAGATACCGATGCCCATGACCACGAACGGCAGCACGAACGCGTCGGAGTCGAAGTCGGCCACGGCAGCCGCGTCGAATACAGGATTGTCACCTCCGGCGCCGATCACCGCAATCGTTGCGAGAGACATCGTCGCGACGATCGCGCCTGTGTACGATTCGAACAGATCTGCACCCATTCCAGCCACGTCGCCAACGTTGTCGCCGACGGCGTCCGCGATAGTCGCCGGGTTCCGAGGATCGTCCTCGGGGATCCCCTCCTCGACCTTGCCGACGAGATCGCCGCCAACATCGGCTGCTTTGGTGTAGATTCCGCCTCCCACCCTGGCGAAGAGGGCGATCGACGATGCGCCGAAAGCGAAGCCCGTGAGCGGTTGTACGTCCTGGAATACAACGTAGAGGATCGCCAGGCACAGCAGGCTGATCGCGGTAACCGTAATACCCATCACCGCTCCGGACGAAAACGCCACTCTCAGGGCTGGGTTCAGGGCCTCGCGCGCCTTCTCAGTCGTTCGGACGTTGGCCCTGACGGCGATGTTCATCCCGATCAGCCCAGCGCTCGCCGAGGCGATGGCGCCAAGCATGTACGCGATGGCGGTCCTCGGCGCGTCAGTTAGCTTCCCGGCCTCGCCGATCCCTAGCTTTGAGAACTTGTCGAGAGCGTCGTAGTCAACGAGCACTGCCAGAATCACGGTCATGACAACAACGAAGATGGCGAGGAACGTATACTCTCGCTTCAGGAAAGCAGCCGCGCCTTCTTGGATCGCCCTTGCTATCTGGCGCATCTCCTCATTGCCTTCGTCTTCTGCGAGAATCTGGATCGTGAGGAATCCCGCAAAGGCAATTCCGACGAGACCAGCAACGATTGCGATAATGAGGGGAGTCATTAGGACGCGCCTCCGCTCTCAGTTGATCGCCGGACAAAACTAGGGCGTGTTAGTTCCATATTTCACTAATCCTCCGTTGGGCGAGTCTAGCAAATGGGCGCATCGAGGCGCAATCCGTTGTGATCCAGCAGAATCAACGCGGGAATCGAGCGAAGTCTGGCTCGCGCCGTTCCATGAAGGCGGTCTTCCCTTCGTCCGCTTCGCCGCTCTTGTAGAAGTCAGGCGAGATCTCGCCCACCCAATCGCGTTCCGTCCGTAGCGGCTGGAAAACCTCCCTGAACGATGCCTTGAGGATCTTGAGGCACGTTGGGCTCTTCGCCAGAAGCTCTTTGCACCAAGCGTCCACCTCATCATCCAACTGCTCGAACGGGACGACCGCATTCACGAGCCCCATCTCCAGCGCCTGCTTCGCGTCGTATCGCCGGCACAGCATCCACATCTCCTTAGCCTTCTTCGCGCCCACAACGTGGGTCAGGTTGGCGACGTAATGGCCGGCGGCAGGGCTACCGACTTGCGGCCCCACCTGCGCGAAAGTCGCGTTCTCCGACGCTATCGTGAAATCCGCGAAGTAAGCCAGGTGATTGCCGCCACCGATCGCGTATCCATTCACCCGAGCGATCACCGGCTTCAGGCAATCTTCGATTCCGCAGTGCGGGTCCATCGGTGATGCGGCGGCGTCCTCCGTCTGTACCTCCTGCAGCCAGCGTACGTCGCCGCCAGCGCAGAAGGCGCGTTCGCCGGCGCCCGTAATGACGATCACGCCCACTTCTGGATCGGCGCATGAGTCCTCAACTGCTTCACGCAGCTCGGTGAGCGTGTCGCCCGTGAACGAGTTCATCACATCCGGCCGGTTGATCGTGATCCAAGCGGCTCCTTGGACGCGGTGGTGCTTCTCAAACAAGATGTCCTTGAAGTTGGGCATAGTTATCCTCCCGGGTCGCTTGAACGTGTGATGGTAGTAAAGAGTTGGTGCCCCCGGCGGGATTCGAACCCGCGGTCTCCACCTTGAAAGGGTGGCGTCCTAGGCCTCTAGACGACGGGGGCCCCACAGGCCTTCGCCCAATCGCATTCTAGGTGAGCGAGAAGAGCCGGAGCAAACGTTCCTGGCAGCGGTGGCGCCGTCCGGTCAGTCTGAGAGGACCGTCTGCAGGTCGGGTTGCTTGTCCAGCACTCGGATGTATGACGCCTTCAACATCCCGCTCCCGTCCTGGCTACTCCAAATTAGCACCCGAGAGCCCGCTACTGCCGTGCCGGCGACCTCGGTCGATTCGTCCACAGTCACCGCGGCGAACTCCATGTCCCAGGTCTCGTTCCCTAGCGCCTGGACCGTGCCTTGCACGAATACAATGTTCTCGTCATCCGGCGTCCGGACGACCACCCACTCCTCTACACGGAGAGTGTTGCCGGTCTTCCGTGCGTCGACCGATAGGATGCTGCCTATCTCTGGCTCTTCAGAGTTCATCGGCGGCACGAGGCTAAGGCCACCGACTTTCCAGCTCCCCTCGTCTGACCCACCGAAGGCCCCGAAAAGATAGATCTCATTCGCATTGGCTTCTTCCGCGATGATCGTGATGCTGTTCGCGGTCAACCCGTCCTCTTCGTACGATGCCTCGACCAGCGCACGCGCTCCCTGTTCCGCGTTTCCGGCGCTGGCGTTGATGCTAACGCTTTCTGGGACGATGAAACTGAGTCCACTGACGTCCCAATTGCCTCCGGCCGTCACGTCGCTCTCGATCGTTCCCAGAAAAGTCAGGGTCGTAGTCTGATCCTTATCGGCGGAGCTCAGAACAGCCTCGACAGTCTCAGCGACTGCTCCATCGGCGGAGTCCGCGAGTTCGACTTCAACACGGTCTCCCTCGCTGAGGTTCGACTTGATCATCGTGTCTGCTGTAAAGGGGATCCATTGGCCAGCGATGCGTATTCCTTCTTCCGTTATCTGCTGCACGGCTCCTTTGATGATCGTTGGCGCAGGCGGGACTATCGACTCTAAGGTCAACGCCCGCAAGTCACCGCCAATCGACCACGCGAAGACGCCTGTTGCCGTGCCGCCCTCCCGCAGCTCGCGCCTGCCGATGGTGCGCTCGTCGATCTGGACCTCGAGACCACCTATCCTCCATCCGCCGTCGGAGGTGATCTCCACCTCGCCCTGACTTACTTCAATGATCCCGCCGAGAAGGTCCTCTGGCAGAAGGGCCACGAAGTCTGTAGCGTTACGCAAACGCGTATTGTGGGCCAGGACCACGACTTCTGTGTACTCGTCACGGGCGGAGTCCGAGACCTCGTTCCACAAGCTGAGGAGGGCCGTCTCCTGCCTTACCGACAGTGAAAACAGGCGCCCTACCAGGCTGGCGTCGGCTTCGCCTGCGGCTTCGAGGTTTGTGATAATGTTCGCCGCCCTCGCGTTTCGGTTCTCCAGGGCTGAGAGAACGTTAGAAGGGATCGAATCTCCATTTCGGACCGTTGCGAATATCTCTTCCATTCGCTCGTTCGACTGATCCATGAGAATTTCCGCCTCGTGCGTGTCGTCAAAGACCAACCAAAGTCGCACGTCTTCAGTGAAGAGCTTCACTCTGTACAAAGGGCTGTCCGGAAGAGCGCTCTGCGACGCAAGCGCGGTCGCGCCGCCGGCGCCGAAGATCGCTAGCGTGACTGCTGCGGCCATGGCGACCGGACGTAGCCACGCTCCGCCTCCCAGGCTGAACCCCCGGCGGCTTTCCCCGCGCTGCATCTCGCGTGCTCGTTGTCGGACCCGGTCCCATGCGGTCGCCTGCGCCCAGGGACGAGGCTGCACTCGCGGAACTACCTGAAGTTTCGTAGCAAGGCTTAACATCGGGCGAAGCCTCTCTGCGTGCTTCGGGTATCGCTCGAGGCAGTCGTCGACGCTCTCGCCTTGACGAACTGCGGCAAGACACTCGTCGAGGATGCTCTTGAAGCTTCGCAATTTCATCCTCTAACGAGGCTCCCCAGAAAGCACACGCCGCAGCGAGCCGAGCGCTCGGTGTTGTAAAGACTTGATCGCCCCCTCGCTCCGGCCCATGATCCTGCCCACGGAGCGGTTGTCGAATCCTTGTATGAACTTGAGCACGATGACCTGCCGCTGTTCGTCCGTCAGATGCTTCAGCGCGATCTGCATCTGACCGCGTTCGAGCGCTCTCTCCGCCATCGACTCAGGACTGGCGAGTGTGCCGGAGATCGTCTCGCTCAGGTCCACCTCGCCGCGGCGCTTACGGCGGCGATGCAGATCGATCAGCCGGTTCCGTGCGATCCGAAACACCCACGCACCGAACGGCAGACCACGGAAGTTGTATTTTTGGATCGACTCCAGCATCTTCAGCATGACGTCGGAAGTCAGGTCTTCAGCCGCGTGGACATCACCCATCTGGAGGAATGCGTAGTTGTAAATCTTCGGGTAGTACCTCTCGTACAGCTGATGCAGAGCGTTCTCATCATACTTTTGTGCGTTCTTGACAAGTTGCCACTCTTCGAGAACTTCTTCCTTGGGCTGGCGTTGAACGCGGTTAGGCTGAAGTTCCGTCCGTTGGTCAGCGGTAGGCACGCCCTCCGAGTCCAGCGATCTCGTCATTGTGGTCGACCAAACTGCTGCTTGCATAACTCAACCACTACAACGTGCAGTCGAGACTCAGAGATACGGGAAGATTTCATGTCGTTTCGTGAGTGGCTTAGTCCCATAGGCCCAGAAGCTCACGCCTGGCGCTATCGTAGCGCTCTTCCCCGAGAGCCTCTTGATTTCGCAGCCCTTTCAATCTGGGAGGATCGAGACGATGCCCTTCAAGCAGAACGCCAAGCGGCGCCGCGGGCTGCGCCTGCCACGCATCGTAGGCCTGTCGGTATCGCCGTCTTGACTCCTCCATGTTTCCCCTTCCGACCCTCTCATTTAAGACTCGGCAAACGGCGCCAAGGTTCCCTAGAGCCAGCCCGACTTCACGTTCCCTTCGATTACGATGTCGAGAACTCGTGGCTCACCGGAAGCTTGTGCCTCGCGGACTGCGTCGCCTATCTCATCGGGGTGCTCAATGCGGGAGCCCTTTACGCCGAACGCGGCGGCTATCTCTCCAAAGTTCAACTGCGGCTCAGTCATATCCATCTCTACGAACTTGCGTCCGGCCGCGCCTTCGCCTAGGTAGTCCAGCATGTTCAACTTAAGAATACGGTAGCTAGCATTGTTCGCGATTACCCAGGTCACCGGTACCTTGTGATGCGCTGCCGTCCATAGAGCTTGGATCGTGTACATTGCGGAGCCGTCTCCGACCACCGAAAGCACTGGCTTGTCAGGCCGCGCAAGCTTGATACCGATCGGATTGGGCATCCCCGGCCCGAGTCCGCCTCCCGATGCCCGATAGTGCCTGCTTGTGTCCGGGAAGCGCAAGTATCGCATAAGATATCCGCCCGCGGTGATCGACTCGTCGAACAAGACTGTGTCCGGATCCATCGCTTCACCAAGCTCGCTCATCATTCGCCCCGTGCCGATCGGGGAGTTGTCCCAACGCGACTTCGCGGCCATCTCCAACGCCTGCATGAGCTGACCCGCAGTCGCCGAGACTCTGGCCGCCCGCTCAGTCGCGGCGTTCTTCTGATCGTCGGTCTGGATGCGCCTGATCTCAGCGTTCAAGTCCGTGAGCACCGAGCGGGGATCGGCGAGCAACCCCAGCTCAACCGGCCAGTTCTTGCCGATCTCCCAGGCGTTTAGGTCGATGTGGATGACCTTGGCTCTGTCGGGGAACGGTGACTCATCGATCGGGAAAAGTAGCGGGAACACTGGCGTACCTGCTGCCAGGATTACGTCGGCGGTCGAAAGTTGTCCCTTCAGCGCGGCAGGAGCGACGACGTTGAGCAACCCAGCGTACTGTGGGTGCTCGGATGGGAACGCCAGCTCCGAAGTGAACGATGCATGGACTGCGGCGCCCGTCAACTCAGCAAGCTGAACCAGCTCGTCTTGTCCCCCACTGTCTGCCACTCCGTCACCGCATACGATGATCGGACTCTCCGCATTTACCAGGATCTCCGCGGCCTGTGTGATGGCCGCCGGGTCGGCGTGAATACGCTGGTCAACCGTCGCGCTCGTGACGATGTCAACATCGGCCTCTTCGTCCATCACGTTTGTGGGTACGGAGACGAACACCGGTCCGCGGGGTGCCTCGGCGGCCGTCTTGAACGCTCGTCGAAGCAAGACCGGGATCTCGTTGGCGTCCTGTGCCTCAACCGCCCACTTGGTCAGCGGCTCTGCTAATCGCACGAGGTCGCCGGCAAGGATCGATTCTTGGGATGCGCCGCGCTGCGGATGCTGACCGGCGTAGATGACGAGTGGCGTGTGCGAGCGGTATGAGTTGTAGAGCATGCCCATCGCGTTGCCCAGGCCGGGCGTGATGTGCAGCTGCACGAACGCCGGCCTCCCAGACGCTCGTGCGTATCCGTCGGCGATTCCGATGGCGGTGGCTTCATGTAACGCGAGGATGTACTCGAGCTGTGAATAGTCCTGGAGAGCGTCCATGAACCCCTGTTCGGTCGTTCCGGGGTTGCCAAAGATGTGCGTAACGCCTTCCGCGACGAGCTGCTCCATCATCGCGTAGCGGCCTGTCAGTTTGGGCATACTCTGGATCTCCTTCTCCGAGGAATTATCGCATAGCTGGACAACGGGTTGCCCCGTCTAGAAATTGTTGCCTTATCCGGATCTTAACAATGGTTGAGGCAACGTAATTCGCGTATTCTGCGTCGGCTTATATAGAGGATCGAAAATGTCGATTATCAAGGTCCATGAGACGATTGTCGTTGAGCGCGAGGCCGCTGCGAGCCCTCAGATACCGCCGCTCTGGAGGGAGTTCCTCTGGACGCTGGACTGGGCCGCCCTCCGCTTCCATCCGGTCTACTATGGCGTCAACGTTCCCAGAGGTGACGGCAGCCCCGTCGTTCTGGTGCCTGGCTTCCTGGGCACTGACTCCTACCTCTACGAACTCTATCTTTGGCTTGGTCGCATCGGCTACCGTCCATACATGTCTCGTATCGGGTTGAACGCGGAATGTCCCGGCGCGCTTGCTGGCCGCCTGCTCGCTACCGTTAGGCACGCCCACGCCGAGACGGGCCGCCCGGTGCGGATCATCGGACATAGCCTCGGCGGTATCATCGGCCGGCGCGTCTGCTTGGAGCACCCTGACCTCGCGCGTCAGCTCATCTACCTGGGGAGCCCACTGCAGGCCGTTCAGGCCCACCCGCTTGTGGTTGCCTCCGCGGTAGTGTTGCACACGGCGCTCTCGCTCCTCAATGCGCAGCATAGCGATTGTTTGACCGAGCGCTGCCCGTGCGGGTTCGTAAACGATATCGGTAAGGAACTCGACTCTAATGTCAACCATGCTGCCATATACACAAGAGCCGATGGAGTCGTCGATTGGCACTCGGCTCAAGAATCCGACCCGCGGCTCAACTTTGAGGTAGGCGGAACCCACATCGGGCTCGTTTACAACCCGCTGGCGTATAAGGCACTCGGCGACCTCCTCGCAGAGCACCGCGACTAAGCCCCTCCAGACCCCTCGACACACGTCGGTTATCCTGTAGGCTAATGCACCTGCAGTTCTGCGCGGTGTCCGCGCGGGTCATCTGAGTTAGTGATTTGACTCTGACGAGACGGACGACCGTCACCCTGGCCGCTCTCCTCATGGCGATGTTCATATCCCTCTTGGGGCTGGGCATCGTTGTTCCGCTGCTCCCGATCTATGCGGAAGATCTCGGCGCAAGCGGCATAGCCATTGGACTCATGATCGCCGGCTTCTCGATCAGCCGCGGCGTGCTTCAGCCGTTCATGGGCGGTCTCTCAGACCGGCACGGGCGAAAGCGATTCATGATCGCAGGCCTCTTCGTGTACTCGCTTGTCGGCCTTGCGTTCCCGCTCGCCACTACCGTTGAGCATCTCGTGATCATCCGCATCGCTCACGGCGTCGGATCCGCCATGATTACGCCGATAGCGATGTCCTACGTCGGAGATCTAACGCCGCCGAATCAGGAGGGCCGCTACATGGGGATGTTCAACATCGCCATCTTCTCCGGCATCGGCTTCGGACCGATCATCGGTGGTGTCTTCCGTGATTCGCTCGGTTTTGACTCTGCCTTCTACGCGATGACCGTTCTGAGCGCCATGTCCTTGGCGCTACTCCTCGTGGTGCTTCCGAGCGACCACGAGACGGAGAATCGGCGAACCGCCCCGCCGATTCTGACAACGATGCGACGCATGTCGCACAACGTCCGTCTTATGGGCGTGCTTCTCTCGCGGATGTCGACGATGGTCATAGTCGTTCCTACCTTCGCCTTCCTGCCGATCTTGATGACACGTTTCATGGACTCGTCCGGGACTGAAATCGGCGTCGTCATTGCCGCTCGCACGCTCACCAACGCAGCGCTTCAAGTGCCGGCCGGCCGCATCGTCGACAGCGCGAACAAGGTCAACACCCTCGTCATGGGCTCACTCGTGGTCGTCGCATCGACGTTCGTCATCCCCTTCGCCGACACGTTCGTCCAGCTCATCCTCATATTCGTCGTCATGGGGGCTGGTGAGGCCTTTGTTGCCCCAACGCTCGGTGCGTTCGCCATGATCGAAGGCCGGGTCTACGGCCAGGGCGCCATGATGGGCGTCTTCAACATGTCGATGAGCGGCGGCATCCTCGTTGGCTCGCTGGGAGCCGGCGTGTTGGTCGACTCGTTCGGAGTCGAGTACGCGTTCCCGGCGGTGGCACTCGTGCTGCTCGTCAGCACCGTCATCTCGGCAGCCATGATCCGAGCTGGATCGGAACCAGATCCGGACGCCGTACCCACACCTTCTGCGGACGGTGTTGTGGCTGTGTCGCGCCGGACCGACGAATGAAAAAGCCGCTGATCACTGGTTCTACTCATTTGCAATGAACACAGACTTGTACTCGGAGTAGTGTTCCAGCGCCGCCATCCCCTGCTCGCGCCCGATCCCCGACTGTTTGACGCCGCCGAACGGGGCTTCGATGTGGGCCGAGGACGATGAGTTGATCGACACCATTCCCGTCTCCAGCGCGCGGACTACCCGCAGCGCTCGACCAATGTCCCTCGTCCAGATCGACCCTGACAGACCGTAGTCTGAGTCGTTCGCCAGTTGGACGGCGTCGTCCTCCGTGCCAAACGGCGCGATCGCCACAACTGGCCCGAAGACCTCTTCCTGCATCAGCGGCTCGTCCGGCCGCACGCCGACGTACACGGCTGGCGTAAGGAAGTTCCCAGGGGAGTCGGGCCGCTCTCCGCCGCAAACGCGCGTTGCGCCACTGGCATCAGCCTCCTCCAAATATCTCGTAACGCTTTCCCTGTGCTCAGGCGTGATGAGAGGCCCTATCTCCGTGGCATCGTCCGCAGTATCGCCGACGCGGAGAGCTTCTGCACGGCCGGAGAACCGCTCGACGAACTCATCGAATATCGGTTCCTCAACAAGTATCCGGCTCCTCGAACAACAGTCCTGGCCGGCGTTGTCGAAAGCCGCGAAGATCGACGATTCAACGCAGGCGTCGAGGTCGGCGTCGGCGAAAACGATGTTCGCTGACTTACCCCCCAGCTCAAGCGACACACGTTTGATACCCTCCGCCCCCAGTTGCATAACGCGAGTCCCCACCTCCGTGGATCCCGTGAAGGAGATCTTGCGGACTAATGGGTGGCGGACTATCGCGTCACCGGCCTCGGAGCCCTTTCCCGGCAAGATGTTCAGCACTCCGGCCGGGAGCCCGGCCTCAACCGCCAGCTCACCCAGGGCGAGCGTGCTGAGTGGCGTAACTCCAGCGGGCTTTGCCACCACCGAGTTGCCCATGGCCAGCGCAGGGGCGGCCTTCCAACCGAGGATGACGATTGGGAAGTTCCAGGGGGTGATCGCAGCGCACACTCCGATCGGTTCCCGGAAAGTGAGCAACGTCCCCTTCGCCTCCGACGGGATCGTCTGCCCGTGGAACTTGTCGATCGCACCCGCGTAGTAATCGAATGTCGCAGCGACCGCGGATATCTCGCCGCGCGCAGCCGAAATTGGCTTACCGGCGTTCTGGCACTCGAGTCTCGCCAGCCGTTCGTGGTCCCTGCGCACCAGGTCAGCGATTCGGTGAAGGACGTCGCGTCGCTCGCGCACCGGAGCCCTCCGCCAGATGCCGTCGCAAAACCGAGCGTGGGCGACAGTCACTGCCCGGTCGACGTCTGCTGCCGACGCGATCGCCACGCGGGCGATCTCCCGTCCGGTGGCGGGGTTAACGATGGAACTCTCAGCCCCCGATGAAGCCTCGGTCTGCGTTCCGTCTATGAAGAGTCCGTGCGTACTCATGAAGCCTCCTTGGAGGATGGGTGCAACTCCGTAACGTGGATTCGATTATTGCTCAGGAAGGAAGGCGCGCACACCTACGCATCAGCTTGACATATTTCTGTGCAGGCTTATAAGCTGTCGCCGACCTTCCTTGGAGTGAGTGTTCCAGGCAGACCAACATCAAGCGCCCCACAGTGCAATACGATTCATCACACCTGATCGCCATCCCGGACTTTGGGCCCGTGTCGGCCGGACCGATCGTTGCGCCGCCCGACGCTCCACGTCGCGCCGCATTTGTAGATGCAGCGATCAGACTCTCCCCTATCAGCTCAAGGCTTCCTCTCGGCCCAAGGGGGCGGATCGACTATGTAGCCGTCCATAATCTCGCCGACGTCGTACTCGGTCGTGCTCTTGATGAGAAGGTAAACCCACCGGTCTTCGCTCAACGGGAGCAAGAAGAACTTGTTTGGGTCGCGCATGTGCGCTCGGACTTCGTCGAGAGTGGCTCCTCGTGAGGCGGCTCCTGGTCGGGAAACAAACGTGATGGTCCCCGTCACGGTTGTCCTGCCTTGCCCGATCTCCTCCGTCCGTATCCTGTACGTGACCGGCCAAGAACTCCGACCGCCACTGAGATACAACCTGCCTTGCCCGTGATCCGGCTTCGCCTGTCTCGTCTTGATGAAGCTCATGACTCCCCCCGCGCTGGGGTTGTGTCCGACCGACCTGGAGCGCCGGACGCCGTGACGCAGCGCCGGGCGCTCCAGAGGTTAGCGTATCAGCCTCCGAGGCCGGGCGAGACGGCACGCGCGAACCGTTCGGCGTCGGCCTCGACAGCCTCCCGCTCGCGCGCCGTGCGGGGCACGGTGTGGTGCCTGGTCTGGTGGACGTGTTTGCACTCGTGCATCACCA
>JACZRQ010000072.1 GCA_022574655.1 Chloroflexota bacterium | reverse complement strand
CTTCTCCGATGTCACACGCGCGGCGGGACTCACGGAACGCTCCATACCGTCGAAGGAGACGCCGGCGGCGTCCTGGCCAAGAATACGTTCGATCGTGCGCTGGCCAACGCTGCGCGTAAGCCAGCTCATCGGATGAGGGATGATAGCCAAGCCTCCCCGCTTGTGAATTGCTTCCAGCGTCGGCTCAAGCGGTCGCAGCCCCACGATTGGTTCCTCTATGAACAGTGCCAGGACGTGACCTTCAAGCGTGGTGACCTCTTCACCAAGCACAATCTCGAATCTGTGGTTGCCTTGTGACCAAGCTTCACGAGCCAGCTCTGCTGTGCGCAGCTCATCATGCTCCGTTATCGCGATAACTGAAAGGTCGGTCTGATCTTCAACGTAGGCGAGGATTTCCGGTATCTCCGCCATACCATCGCCGAGCGCAGTGTGAATGTGGAGATCGGCGCTGCCCATTGCGCCGCTATTGTACCGTACCCTTCTCGGCGGGCTGATCTTTCCAGATCGCCTCTAATACGGCCCACTGGCCCGGGTCCGACCGCAGCAGCTCTTCAAACATGGGGAGAAGGCGCTCTGTATTGGAGCGCAAGTCCGCTTCGAGGTCACCAGTACGAATGATTTCCACAGGCGGCTCGACAACGACCTTGAACCCGTATCCCGGCAGGCGCCAGGATTTGGCTGGAATGAGATCGGCGCCTGTCCGCATGGCGAAGTCCACCGCGCCTAGCGAAATGCTCGCCTCTGCGCCGAAGAACCGCATCGGCACGCCGGTGCCAGCGACATCACGATCGATGAGGATAGCAACCAGACCACCGCTCTTGAGGCGACGGATCGTCTCCTTTAGGCCCGCATAGCCAAGTGTACGATAGACGTGGCCCTGTCGTTCACGCAGCCACAGGGTAAAGTCAGAAAGCGCCTTTGGCTCCAGCGGCTCAGCCAGTCCCATGATGGAGAAGCCCTTGGCCGCGAGCGGCTGGACCGCCATCTCCGGATTGCCGAAGTGCATGCCCACTAGCACAGCGCCGCGCCCAGAGTCCTTCGCATCGTGGAGATACTCCTCGCCCTCAATCTCGAAACGCTCATTGTAAAAACGCTCGACGTCAAGGCGGCCAACGTGGATCAGGTCCGCATAGTAGCGCCCCACGCTACGAAACACCTCCCGCGTAGCGCGTTGCACCTCATCTTCGCCCGCTTCGGAGCCCAGGAGACGACGCATGTTGGATGCAACGGCGTCTCTCGTATTACGGCGCCAGCGATGCGCGGCATCGCCTGCGACTCTGGCTATGCCGTACAGGGCTGGCAGCGAAAGCCTGCCCAGCAGGAGGTAGGCAAGTCGAAACGTGTAGTACTTCCACATGCCAGGAAGGTTATCTCGCTGAGGCCAGTACAGGAACCGCTGCTGTCTGGCCTTCCTCCAGCCAGAGTGGGTGAAACAGCAACCACTGCTCGGGATGAGCATGCATCATGCGCTCGAACGAGTCCATGATGAGCTGCGTGAGCGCGACAACGTCCTGATCTGAGTTTCCGGTTGGCTCGTAACGAGTTCCATGGATATCGATGACGGGCCTGATGAGTGTGTCACTCTCAGGGCCTCGGAAGGCGAGGGAGGGCACGACGCGGGCGCCCGTGCTGAGCGCAATACGGGCAGGGATAGCGGAAACGGTTGCCGGCCTGCCCAAGAAGTCGACCGTGACGGTCTGTCCCGAGGGCTGAACGTCAATGAGGATGGCGAGGATCTCGCCGCGTTTGATCCTTCGGTAGACGCTGGGACCAGTCCGGTCCCTTCGGATCACGTTCATGCCCAGTTTCCTACGCGAGCTGTGGACTAGCTCGTCCAGCCGTTCATCGCTGAAGGTATCGGCGATCGCGTTGATCGGGTAATCGTAGGCGGCCAGCGCGGCCGCGCCCAGGTCCCAACTGCCAAAGTGCATCGTTGGCATGACGATCCCCCGACCGGATTCCACGGCCTCATCAAGCTCCGTCCACTGGGAGAAGACCAAGCGTTGGTGAACCTCCTGGCGGGTCATGGCGGGAAAGTGGATGAAATCGATGACGAACTTGCCGAAGTTACGGAAGGCGCGGTGGGCCAACGCGTCTACTTCGGCTTCATCTTCGGAGTTGAGGACGACGGCCATGTTCTGGTTGAGACCGCGGCGCTGGCGAGAGAAGAAGTAATAGCAAACGTGGGAAACCGCCGCTGCAACCCGATAGCCCAGCCACAGCGGCAGCGGGTTCGTGAGAAGAATCGTGAGCCGGAACAGCCAGTAAACGACCACCGGCTACGCCTCGCTGATGAAGGCCTCCACCATCTGGCGCGCTTCATCGTCCGTGTGTTGGATGGACGGCGACTTCATGAAGTAGGCCGAGGGCGCCTCCAGCGGTCCGGATATACCGCGGTCCAGGGCGAGCTTGCAGCAGCGGACCGCATCGATGACAACGCCAGCGGAGTTGGGGCTGTCCCAGACCTCCATTTTTAGTTCGATGTTCAGCGGCACGTCGCCGAAGGTCGTGCCTTCCATGCGGATGTAGGCCCACTTGCGGTCGTCCAACCAGGGCACATGGTCGCTCGGTCCCACGTGAACATCGCTGGCAGGCATCTCATTATCGAGTTGCGACGTAACGGCCTGTGTCTTGGAGATCTTCTTCGACGTGAGTCGATCACGTTCCAGCATGTTGAGAAAGTCCGTATTACCGCCGAAGTTAAGCTGGTACGTGCGGTCCAGGCGAACGCCGCGGTCTTGGAACAAACGCGTCATAACGCGATGGACGATGGTCGAACCGACCTGCGACTTGATGTCATCGCCGATGATCGGCAGGCCGCGCTCCTTGAAGCGCTCAGCCCAGTACGGCTCCTTAGCGATGAAGACGGGGATGCAGTTGATAAAGGCGCAGCCGGCCGCCAGCACCTGCTCGACGTACCACTTGGTCGCTTCCTCAGAACCGACGGGCAGATAGCTGATCACTACGTCTGTCTGCGTGTCTTTCAGGATCTTGACGATATCGGCCGTTGGGCCCGGCGCCTTGTGGACGACGTCTTCCAGGTACTTGCCAATGCCATCGTGGGTCATGCCGCGGCTGACCCGTACGCCCGTCTTAGGGACATCGGCAAACTTGAACGTGTTGTTCGGTTCGGCGTAGATCGCCTCCGAGATGTCCTTACCAACTTTGTTGACGTCGATATCGATAGCGGCGACGAAATCCAAGGCGCTCACGTGATAGCCACCTAGATTTACGTGCATCAGCCCAGGGACCTTGTGATCCTCTTCGGCATCCCTGTAGTAGTGGACGCCCTGCACTAGCGAGGAGGCGCAGTTCCCTACCCCGATGATGGCGACGTTAATTTTTCCTTTGTTCTTGGCTTTGATGTTCGTGGCTTTTGGCATATGTCCCTCCCTTGCCTGCTGCGGTGGCTTGTTGAAGAGTTCTTCCTCAGGCATGCTGAGCGTGTCACTCACTGCTTCAATGAAGCGGCGGCTTGGCGATTTTGCGCCGGACTTTACCTGGGATAGATAGGTTTCGCTGAACTGGTGCCCACCTCTGCGGAGCTGTTCGAGAAGCCAGCGCTGCTTGTGCCCACGCTCCTCCAGGACATCAAACAGTCTGATTTTGGCCACCTGTCTCCTCAATGGTAAAGTTTTCGTTACCTGGCCATGGTATGGTTCTGGCGCGAACGCGTCAAGGTAAAGTTTTCTTCGCTAAAGGGCCTGATTGCGGACGGCAAGAAGGAGTGGCGTACGAGCCACCCCTTCTTGATTGATTTTTTCCGGGTCTCTAGCTCTTACCGATGCGGTACATCTGCGTGCTGCAGACTGGGCAGGTGCCCTTGGTGGCAGGCTTACCGTTCTTCATGGTCACCTGCTCCGGGTTCTGCATCTCCCGCTTCGTTCGGCACTTCAGGCAATACGCTTCCATACTAGTTCCTTCCTTTCGTCCAGTTGCGGCTGCCCCTCGCCGCTGTGTCTGGGTGGCACTACCGTCCCAGGCTTACGCAGGCGAAGCTACCGTTCCTGTTGGCAACCGGCCTCCGTATCTGGATGTAGATACGCTGGTAGCTATGATATCCTTTTTTGGGTAGATGTCAAGTGAATCTACGCCGATTCTGCGGAAGATTTTCTACAGCGCAGCGAACACGCGTTCAGGATGCCAGCGGCCGTCGCCGCGATATCGGAGGATGGCGAGGAATTCGCCCTCGTGCGAATACGCCCGGCACGGCGTCTCGACGTCGAGCTGATTCAGTTCTGGCCGAACCGGTTCCAGGACAAGCAAGCGTCCGCTTCTAACGTCAAGCGTATGCTCCTCACCCAGCAGCGCGGCCTGCCAAGATTCCAGCACGCTATCTGGAGCGTGGAGCAGGCGTTCCCAGTCGCCATCAGCCGCTGCTTCTTCGACTTGCTCTAGTGTGCATGCGTCAGCGACCGAGAACGGGCCGCTACGCGTGCGTGTGAGGCCCTGGAGATGCGCGTGGCAGCCGAGTAGCTCGCCGAGATCATGGGCCAATGTGCGCACGTATGCGCCGCGGCCGACATCAAGGTCGATCTCAGCAAGCGGCATCTTAAAATCGAGCAGCTTAAGGCTGTAGATGCTAACTGTGCGATGTTCTCTGGGAACAGTCTTACCAGCGCGGGCGTACTTGTACAGCGGCTGACCCTTGTGCTTCAGAGCACTGAACATGGGCGGTTGTTGCTGAATATCGCCGACGAAGCCCTGGAGAGCCGCTTCTAACTCATCCCGCGTTATTCCGCTGGGATCTCCCACCGCGGTGATCTCCCCTTCACTGTCATAGGAGTCGGTCGCCTCACCAAAACGAATGGTAGCCCGATACGCTTTAGGAGCGTTGATGATGTGTTCGACCATGCGTGTCGCGGAACCGATACAGATCGGTAGAACCCCATCAGCGATGGGGTCGAGCGTGCCCGCGTGCCCGACCTTGCGGATGCCGGTCAAACGTCGAATGGTGCGAACGACACCAAACGAAGCCATCCCGCGGGGCTTATTGATATTGAGAATGCCGGTAGTCACGACGTTGAAGCGGAATCGTTCTCCAGCGCTTCATCCAGCAGGTTCCCGATCCTGGTCCCCTCCTCTATGGTCCGGTCAGCGACGAAGGTAAGCTCGGGCGTGCGGCGGATGGTCAGTCGTTTACCGAGTTCACGCTGGATAAAGTGGGCCGCCGCGTCCAGTGCCACGAACGTCGAGGCCTCCTCCTCTTGGGTACCGAGGACGCTGACGTAGACTTTGGCGTTTCTCAGGTCGGGCGAGACTTGGACCTCAAGAATGCTGACGAGACCGCCTATGCGTGGGTCCTTAACTTCTCGACGGACGAGCTCCGCAATCTCCTCCCGCAGGAGGTCGTTGATCCGCTCTGTTCTGCGGGTCATTGGAAGCCAGTACAGACGCGAGCGTTAGTTGTCCCGCTCGGTGTGATAGAACTCGATGACATCGCCCTGCTGGAATTCCGTGAAGTTCTCCAAGACGATGCCACACTCGAAGCCCGTCTGGACCTCTCGAGCGTCTTCCTGGAAGCGCCGGAGGGTTGAAACCCTGCTGTCGATGATCTCCTCCCCGTCTCGCAGGACACGGGCCTGGTCCCCTCGTGTGACAACGCCGTCCGTGATGTAGCTGCCCGCGACCTCTGGGTGCCGCCGAACCATAAAGACCTCGCGTACGTCAGCGTGGCCAGTCACCACATCTTTGTACCTGGGCTCCAGCATGCCCTTGAGCGCGTTCTCGACATCTTCCGTGATGTTGTAGATGATGTTGTAGTGGCGCAGGTCTACCTTCGCTTGCTCAATCAGGCGCTCCGCTCCGGGCTCTGTGCCCGTCCCGAAGGCGATGATGATGCCGCCGGATGCGATGGCCAGGTTGGCGTCGGACTCGTTAACCGCGCCCTTGTCTGAGTGGATGACCTTAACGTTGACTTCTTCGGTGCTGAGCACCTCGAGTGACTGGCGAATCGGTTCGATGCTGCCCTGAACATCCGTTTTTAGGATCAGGTTCAGTTCTTTCATCTTGCCTGCGCTGATCTCTCCAAACAGCGTATCTAGCGTCACGCGAGGCTGCGTGTGCATTGCGGCCGCTTCCTTCTCTCGTTGGAGCTGGACAACAATCTTGCGGGCGGTCTTATCGTTGGCGACAACTCGCATGACGTCGCCTGCCTGCGGAACCCCTTGCAGCCCGAGAATGGCCGCCGGTTCGCCAGGGCCTACAGACTTCAGCCGCTTGCCGTCTTCGTCGAACATGGCCTTGATCCTGCCCCACGTCTCGCCCACGACGACAGTGTCGCTAATGTTGAGCGTGCCTGTCTGCACGAGCACCGTGGCCGTAGGGCCGCCTTTCGTGCGATCCATGCCCGCCTCGATAACCGTGCCGATGGCCTCGCGATCAGGATTCGCCTTTAGCTCAAGCACCTCAGCGGCGACGAGGATGTTCTCCAACAGTTCTTCTGTGCCTTCCCCGGTCTTTCCGGAGACGGCAACGCAGATGACATCGCCTCCGTACTCCTCAATGTTGAGGCCCTGCTCCGCGAGCTGGCCCTTCACGCGATCCAGGTTCGCGTCTGGCAGGTCGATTTTCGAAATAGCGACAACGATAGGCACTCCGGCCGCCCGGGCGTGGTCGATCGCCTCATGGGTCTGCGGCATGATGCCATCATCCGCGGCGACGACGAGCACGGCGATGTCTGTAATGCGAGCGCCGCGGGCTCGCATTGCGGTGAAGGCTGCGTGGCCGGGTGTGTCCAGGAAGGTAATGGGATGGTCTTTGACCACAACCTGGTAGGCGCCGATGTGTTGCGTGATGCCGCCAGCTTCGCTTTCGATGACGTTTGTCTTGCGAATGGCGTCCAACAAGCTCGTCTTGCCGTGGTCAACATGGCCCAGGATGGTCACAATCGGAGGCCTCGGCTTGAGATCGGCGCCTTCTTCCTCCTCGATCACGAGGCCCTTTTCCTGCGCCTCAACGATCTCGACTAGCTCGCCGACGGCCTCCTCAGGTTCGTATCCCAAGTCGTGGGCCACAATAGAGGCGGTATCGAAGTCGATGAGGGAGAGCGAAAGGGCCTTTCCATCCCGCGTCTCGAAGGTAAGCCCATAGAAGGTCTCCACCGCCGCGATCTGGGCAGGGTCCGAGAACGCCGCCAAGACCAGCAGATTGAAGAAGGTCGCGCTCAGGGTCCGGCCGATCACCTTCGCCCACTCGGCGTCGCTCACCTTGGTGGCGGGCTTGCCTAAGAATCCGCCCGGCGGTGCGTTCACCAGCACGTCGATGCGCCCCAGCTCCTTCGACACCTGGCGCACCATCACCTGCGCGCCCGTGCCCAGCGAGGCGTCGATCGACTGCTCGATGGCGGTGCGGCCCATGTCGCGCACCGCGCGGGCCGTCTTGCGCAGCGCCATCGCCTCCTCGCCGTCAGTGGTGACGGTGGAGAGGGCGAGGTCGGCGCCTGCCTCGGCCAGGGCGAGGGCGATGGCGCGGCCCGCGCCCGAGCCGGCGCCCAGCACCAGCGCCCGCTTGCCGCTGAGGTCGTAGGCGTCCAGGCTGCGCTTGGCGTTCGGCCACTCAGGTACGGTCATCACCCCTCCACCTCCGGCGCGAAGCCGACCGGCGCGACGCCGCCCGAAAGCCCGCCGCCGTCGATGATGAAGCCCTGGCCGGTGACGTAGCTGGAGGCGTCGGAGGCGAGGTAGACCGCGAGCGGCCCCAGCTCCCACGCCTCGCCCAGGCGCTGCACGGGGAAGTAGCGGGCGCGCGACCCGATGAGGGCGGCCTCCTCCTCGTCTTTGGGCGGCCGCTGGGCGACGAAGCCGGGGATGATGCAGTTCGCCCGGATGTCGTGGCGCTGGAGCATCGCCGCCAGCGACTTGGTAAGGGCGATGACGGCCGCCTTGGCCGTCGCGTAGGCGAAGCGCGGCGGGTCGCCCCGCAGGCCCGTGCCGGAGGCGACGTTGATGATCACGCCGCCCTTGCCCCGGTCGATCATCGCGCGGGAGGCTGTGCGGGCGCAGTAGAAGGCGCTGGAGAGGTTGACCTCGATGGTGTCGCGCCAGTCCTCGTCGCTCACGTCCCAGAGCTCGCGACCGGCGCCGCGGGCGTCGCCGATGCCGGCGTTGGAGAGCATGATATCGATGGCGCCGAACTCGTCGAGGCAGGCCTGAACCAGCGCGTCGCACCGCTTGGAGTCGCGCACGTCCGTGGGCACCGCGATGGCGCGGCGGCCGAGGGCGCGGATCGCCTCCGCGGTTGCTTCAATCTGCGCCCCGGTGCGGGAGGCGCAGACCACGTCCGCGCCCGCCTCGGCCAGGGCGAGCGCCATCTGCTGGCCGAGGCCACGGCCGGCGCCGGTGACCACGGCCACCTTGCCGTCGAGGCGAAATCGCTCCAGCACCATGGCGTCGCGCTCCTTTCGGGCGGTTCTATTATGTGAGGCGGGGGTATTCTATAGCAGAGCGCGGGTGGGGTGCCAGTACGCCTCGTTTCATCATCTGCTACCATACCTGCGATGGCCCCCGCCGACCTGTCCACCCGCTACGGCGCCCGCCTCCTCCTCGACTGGCTGAACCAGCGCTTCGAGACCCGTTTCGAGCTATCCGACACGCAAGGCGAGGCCTTCGTCGCCTCCGACGGCGAGCATCGCGTCGGCCTCTACGTCGCGCCGCTCTGGGAGGAGGAGGCGACCTGGGAGGAGCGGCTGCGCTCGCTCGCGGAGCGGCTGGACGCGACGGGCACGGAGGGTTCGTTCCTGCTCTGGGTGCCCCCGCGTGCGGACGTGCCCGCGGAGGAGCCGAAGGCCTCCGACTTTGTGCTGCGGGTGCAGATGGCGGCTACGCCGTTGCCGCCCGGCGGTCGGACGGAGGTCACCTTCCCGGTGACGATCAAGATGGGGAAGATGCGCGATGAGGGCGGCTACGCCTCGGTGGTCGGTGGCCTCAGCCGTTGGTGGACGCGCATTACGGAGAACGTGCAGGGCACCTACCACGTCGATAGCTCCGCCCTTCACCGCCTCTCCAACGACGGCGAGGCACGCGAACAGCTCTGGCAGACCATCGGCCAGATCGCTGCCGGCGTCGAGCTGGGCCAGGCGGCCGACTTCGAGATCGAGGATGCGTGGACGCTTCAGCGGCTGCCGGAGTCGAGCACAGAGGCCGGCTTCGCGATCGTGGGCGCGCCGCCCTCTGTCGACCCGACCGAGGGCATCATGGTGCGGCGGTCGGCCCGGCGGCGGCTGCTCGCCGCCAACGAAGCGCTGGGCGCGCTCGATGTGGAGCTGCGCGCCGTCGGCCTTATCGGCAGCTACGAGTACGCGGAGCTGGAGGGCGCCAGCGTGACGATCAAGGCGCTGGACCCCAGCCTCTTCAGCCGCCTGCCGGTGGTCTGCATCCTGGCCGACGGCGAGGTGCGCCCCACCTTCCTCCCCCGCTCGCTCCCCTGGGCGGGGTAGAGTGAGAGACTACTCGGGGATTGTGTACGTCATGCGGAACTCCGGGTAAACTAGCCGATGTAGACTCATTCGCAACGCGACTCGCCTTGGCCGGAGCTGTCGCGTGGATAGGGGAATCATGCCGGGTGGCCAAGGCTGGACCCGCAGAGGGCTGAGATTCTCGGTAAGGCCGGTGGGTGCTTATAGACGCTGGCTACGCTTTCCGTTTTTTTTCGAGCAGACCAATTACTCCTTTGCCGTTCGTATTGAACGGACGGGGGAGGAAGACCCAGCTGATCCGTGGCCTGACGAACTAATTCGCTTTGTTGTTCGGTTCGAAAATGGCGAATTCCTTGAGCTTCCACAACCGCAGCCTCCGGTGAACGTTGGTGATGTGACAACGATACGTCTTGGCCCGATATACGTATCGAACCCCGGGCAGACGACAATCGCCATCGCGGAACACCTCCCAGACTATCGCGGGCTATATTCATATAGAGTACGGACAGAGGAGTCGTTGTGGGTATCGGGGGCTGTTGGGCTATTCGCTATGCTATCGCTCTTCGCGGCCATCTTCGTTCCAATCTGTGTTGCTCACTTGGACGAGCCGCCAATCGTGAACAACGAGATCATCATCCCAATTTCGGAGCCCACCACTGTGGAGTTCACTCCCACACCTTCTCCCGGATCAACTCCTGGTACTGCAACGCCTCAGCCACCACAAGAGCCATGAGCGTGTCGCCGAAGAGAAATGGATTCTCTCGCTCGTTGTAGCGGAAGCTGATCTCATCCAGGTATGCTGGAAGAAGCTCGGCCCATGCCTGAAGGACTGCTCTTCCAGCTCACCATCCTGGACCTGACGGAAGGGGCGAGCGGCCCGTTCTGCACCAAGCTCCTCGCCGAGTACGGCGCCCGCGTGATCAAGGTGGAGCGCCCGGGCCGCGGCGACCCGGCCCGTCGCGTCGGCCCGTTTCCCCAACCTGCCTCGCCAGAGGCAGGCCCGATCCCGGAGGCGGGCGCGCTCTTCCTCTACCTCAACACGAGCAAAGAGGGGATTACTCTTGACATAACTACGACTACGGGTCGGCTGCTCCTCCTCGAACTGGTGGAGCACGCCGACGCCCTGGTGGAGAGCTTTCCCCCCGGCCACCTCGAATCGCTGGGCCTCGGGACGAAGGCGCTCCAGCAGCGCAACCCGCGCCTCATGATCACATCCGCCACCGCCTTCGGCCGGTCCGGCGCCTACGCGGCCTACCGGGAGACGGAGCTGACCGCGTTCGCCGCCGGCGGCCAGATGTCAATGACCGGCGACGGCGAACGTGAGCCGCTGATCACCGCCGGCTACCCGGCGGCGTTCCAGGGAGGCCTGCATGCCTTCGGGGCGACGCTGGCCGGGCTCTACGCGGTGGGCGTCCTCGAAGTAGGCCAGCACATCGATATCGGGTGCCAACCCGGACAGTGCCACGATACGGCGTTCACGGGGCGATTTCAGCCCGGCTGCCTCGGCCGCAAACCAGCTGATGATTAGATGAGATGGCCCTTGCACGCTCAGTTATTTCCTTCGTCACGTGAATAAACCTGAATGGCCAGTAAAACAACGATGCAGCCAAAAAATACGAGTAACGTCGCAATACTTCCATAGTGATAAATAGAGCTGGCCTCGTCGGCCGATACCACAAAGGGCCAAACGAAAGTCCACCAGCAAATGGCCACAAGGGATAGCACAAAAAGATTTCGTATAGCTGTAATCATTTCATCTACAGTTCTTTATGAACATAATAAATTACTAAGGAGACCGAATGTTGGATAATATAAATGGATGACAGTCACTATTCAATGGATATGGACAGATGTCCGCTTACGCTGGTTAGCAGACTGTCTCCTTCATACTGAAAGCGGACATTAAGCTAATCAATCGACACTGACCCCTTTGATTTGTTACTCGTTTTTATTTGTAAAAAGATAGTCTTTCTGTACAGATTGCTATATGGTGTCTCCATTAGCAATTTTTTGTAGCGGTTCCCGGTAGTTCCTCGCAGTGTAAAACAGCAGCTCCTCCCGTAATAATTCCACAACAACCAGCATGCTAATACATTGTTTTTTAATAATTTATAGAGGTAACCAAAAATGGCTACAGGTACAGTAAAATGGTTTAACGATAGTAAAGGATTTGGATTTATAACACCGACTGACGGCAGCTCTGATGTATTTGTTCATCATAGCGCTATTAACGCTGATGGGTTCAAATCACTTGCCGAAGGTCAAAGTGTGAACTTTGATACCGAGCAGGGTGCTAAAGGACCCAGTGCAACCAACGTCGTTGCACAATAGACCAATTTAGACGGTTTTTTAGTCTGATAAAGCCTCGCTAACCGCGGGGCTTTTTTCATTAATAATAGGGTGCTGTCAGGCTCTGACCCCAATTATTCTTAATTAGTATATTAATGAGGAAGAGTTGGTTATGAAAATAAATCTGACCCCTTTTGCTGCATTTATACGTCCGCTTTATACTGAAAGCGGACGTTAATAGTAAAAGAAATAACAGGCAGCAATCGGCCAGGAACGGACCTTCGTGTTTTATTAAATTAAAACCGCCAGCAGAGGTTTGAACTTGCGAGTGTCCTGTTTTTAATTCCCATCGAGATTCCCACTTACCATTCCTTCAGGCGAAAGGTCGTGCAGCTTCACCCAACCACTGTTGTTGAGCCTTGTCCACAACCCAAGTCCCGACCCAAAGTCGATGATGGCGTCATCCTGTCCGTTACCATCCAGATCCCCCGTCGCTATAAGCTCTGGGCTTAGCGCATGGAGCTTTGTCCAGGTGCTTTCGTCGTTGTTATATTTCACCCATATGCCATAGGGGGCACCAAAGTCGATGATGAGATCGTTGGCAACACGAGGAATCGATGCAGGATCGGAGGGATCTGTCTCTGCTCTAAATTCCGTACGATTACTGAAACCATCACCATCCTTGTCCTGGGCTGCATCATTCGGATTAAGGGGATTGAGGGCATGCGTTAACTCATAACTATCAGGCATTCCATCGTTGTCATCATCGGCATCGGCATTGTTACCCACACCGTCGCCATCAGTATCGACGGACTCATTTGGATTGAGTGGGAAGACATCCGAGATATCTGGTACGCCGTCATTGTCTGAATTCATGGCATTGAGTGCCGCAAGTGCGTTAACCCGTCCCGCACCAAATGTATTATCTACACCCGAACTACCGAGATCGACGGCACTGGACATTAAAGCAGTTCGTATTATTGCAGGTGTTGTTGCAGGGGTTAGTTGTTTTAATAAAGCAGCAACGCCAGCAACGTGAGGGGCTGCAGCAGAAGTACCAAAGAAGACTGAAGGAAATCCACCTGCGCCTGTAACTGAAACGCCGTCAATAGCAGTAATGTCAGGCTTTTGGCGGATCTGTATGCTGGGGAAGTCTATTCTGCTGGGTCCGCGAGAACTATATGGTGCAATGTTATCATTGCCGGGGTCGCTGGCATTTATTGCTCCAATCGCTAAAACGTCTGGAACCGCCGCGTGCCCAAATACACTACCGTCAGGGATATTGTACTCTTCGACTTGCCCTCCCAGCACGAACATTTCTAATCGTTTAGCTATTCCACTAAATCTTCTTATGGCAATCTTGCCACGCACCGGATTACCCGTATTGTTAAAATAGCAGAGACCTTCTATAGGATCCTGGAATCCCGTTTGCAATTCCTCGCTGGCGCAGGTGGGACACAGAAAATCCGTCTCAGCTTCGTTCACAAGCCAGAGGTCATAGTCATTCGCAGAGCCACCAAATGGATCATTCCACTGAAGAACAGGAAACACGAACTGACCTGGATTAATCAAAACATTCATACTCACATCGGTAGGTGCACCTACAGCTTGTCCAAAATTATGGAGGTCAAAGCCCTCAGAAAAATCTGGTAGATAATTTATCTCATAATGCCATTGGGCAGAATTACCGGCCGCCGAAATAAAAATCGTCTGATTGGTTACGGCTGCTACCGCTTGTGCAACCATACCATCAGCAAAATATGGCTGGTCAAAAAAACCGAGATCATCAACGATCACATCAGCGCCAAAGTTATTGACCAAATCATTTACCCGCTGCACAAACTCAAGATCTGTATTTACAGAACCCATAGCAAGCTGTGCTCCTGGCGCAATATCATGAATGATTTCAAGCATCGCCGTTCCCTCGTTGCATGTCCGACCCCTGTCACATCTTGAAGCATCTGGCGACCTTGGGGTGCATGTGCCAAATACAGTAATGCTTGCAGGAAGATCGCCCGTTGCCCGGGCAGTTGTCCAATTATTGGCGCCATCTGAAATAACCCCAACCTTAACTCCGCTACCGTCAAATCCTAATTGTCGCACCTGATTTGCTAGCAGAATTGAATCTCCCTCGGTGAAGGCGGTACTCGTAAGCTCAAAGGGCACGGCTTGACCTCCTGTCTCAGGCGAAGCGAACGACCCATCTCCGGTAGCCCGTTCGCCGTCGCCACAGGCTACAGTAGTAAGTACGGCGGCAGCTGCTAGTAGCGCAATGATGCGAAGCTGATTCATGATGCAGCTAGACCTTCTGGCTCGCCGCGATCATGCGCCTGGGCGGGGCGGGTGTCAACGGGGCTGATGCCGAAGGAAACGTTCGACGACCAGTTCGTGAATGCCTCACGCCTTGATGGTATAGAACTCGCGACGACCCGACTCCACCAGGGGCATCATGCGGCTGAACCAGTCTGCGGAGCCGGGCTGAGCGAAGAGCTCGGCGATGCGACGCTCCCAGTCGGCCAGGCTCTCCACCTCAATCTCGACGACCACGGTGAAGAACGAACCGCTCAGGTCGGCCAGGACGCGGGTGGCGAGGCCTTGGAGCCATTGCTGGCGTGCCTCTTTGAAGATGGCTACCAGCTCGTCCCCCTTGCCGTATTTTGCCTGAAACACCTCGCGCACGAGGATCATCTCGGCCTCCTCTCAGCACGTTCAGCAGCTAACGTTTTTAACCCCTTTTATTCGGTAGTGGGTCAGTTTGAATGAGGGCTAGCTTGGGTACGTTATCCCAGTGGAGGCCCCGTGATTTCTAGGTTGTATTTCTCAGCAACGGCCATTGCCTTCTCAATGTAGGCGGTGGCGTCGGGTTCTTTGTCTTCGTCCCCAGTCTCAATGAAGTAT